>DASQRM010000277.1:0-20809 GCA_035642895.1 Streptosporangiaceae bacterium
CCGGCTCCCGTCCTCCCGTGGCGGCGAACACCGCGGCCCGCCCCGGTCCAGTCCACCAGGACCAGGCCGCCATCCGGGGCCAGGATCGCATTGGCCGGTACGAAGTCGGGGTGGATCAGCGCCTGCGGCAGGTCCGTGCAGGAGTCCGCCTGGTCCAGTTCGGCCAGCAACGCCGCCAGCAGCGGCTGCTGGTCTGCGGGCCGGCCGGGTGCTGATGCCTCCAGCCCGGACCGGGCCGCCGCGATCTCCGCGGCCGGCGAGCCTTGATGGATCAGGTGATGCCAGCCTCCGCCGTCGCGGGCGTGGTCTCCGGGCAGCAGGTGCAGGCGGCCGAGCAGGCCGCCCAGCCGGCCGAAGGTCCGCCGGCTGCCGTCCGCCCGGGTGCCCGCCACGTACCGGGTGACCAGGACGCCCTGTCCGTCATGCACGAGGACCGGCTCCTGCGCCGCGCATCGCTCGGCGGGGAACTGCTGCTGCTCCAGGCGCCGGAGCAGGGCCGCGTCGCCCTCGGCGGCCGCCAGGGGCCGGTCCGCCGCGAAGACCCGGGCGACCCAGTCCGGGCCGTCCCGGCGGCCGACGCGGTACACGCCGAGATCGAGCTCGGTCAGCCGGGCTACCTGTATCCCGTAGCGCGCTTCCAGCTGGGCGGGCAGCGTGTCTTGCCCTGATCTGGGCGAGATCATCCGGCTGGAGAGCGGCTCGGCCACGTGGGCCACTGTAGACGAGCTCACTGGACGTGCTCACGAGACGGGCCCACGCCGCTCAACGCGTTCACGCCCGCTCATCACGCTCACGGTAGCCGCGCGTGGGTGCCGCACTCACGCGGCTATAGCGTCGGCCATGGCGACATGATTGCCTCACCCACGCGGGCGCGGATAGGAAGGACACGTATGAGCGCTGCATCGGATGGCTACATCGACCTTCGTTCGGACACCGTGACCAGGCCCACACCGGAGATGCGCCGGGCCATGGCCGACGCCGAGGTCGGCGACGACTGGTACGGCGACGACCCGACCGTCAACCGGCTGCAGGAGGACGCGGCCGGGCTGACCGGCCACGAGGCCGCGCTGTACCTGCCCACTGGCACCCTCTGCAACCAGATCGCGCTGCACGCCTACGTCCGGTCCGGCGGGTTCGTGGCCTGCGAGGCTACCGCCCACGTGGGCGGGACCGAGGCGGCGTCGGCCGCGGCGCTATCCGGGATCGCCTTCCGCCGGATTCCGGCGCCGCGCGGACTGCTGTCCGCGGAGCAGGTCGCGGCGGCTCTAGAGCCCGATCCCTACGACGTTGATCAGGTCGGCCTGGTCACGGTCGAGAACACCCATCAGCGAGGTGGCGGGTCGGTCCTGCCGGTCGCGGACCTGGCCGCCATCGCCAAGATCTGCGCCAGCCGGGACACTCCCCTCTACCTGGACGGCGCCCGCATCTTCAACGCGGCCGTAGTGGCCGGAACGAGCGTGGCCGAGTACACCCGGCACGTGGACGCGGTGATGTTCTGCCTGTCCAAGGGGCTGGGCGCACCGATCGGGTCGTTGCTGGCCGGGAACCGTGAGTTCATCCGGGAGGCACGCCGGCTGAAAATCCTGTTCGGCGGGGCCTGGCGGCAGGCCGGGATCATGGCCGCGGCCGGCCTGATCGCGCTGCGGGATAGCCCCGGTCGGCTGGCCGAGGATCACGCGAACGCCCGGCGGCTGGCCGAGGGCGTGGCCGAGATCGTGCCCGGGGGCGTGGACCCGGCCAGCGTCGAAACCAACGTGGTGTTCGTGGACGTGGCCGCGACGGGCTGGCCGGCGGTGGAATGGATGCGGCGGCTGGACGCGGCCGGGCTGCGGGTCACGATGGTGGCGGGGCGGGTGCGGATGCTCACCCATGCGGACGTGACCGCACGGGACATCGAGACCGCGCTGGCCGCCTGGCGGCGCGCCGCCGTTGTCGTCTGAAAGCTCCAGGCGCCTGAGAGGGGACGCGTTCCCATGATCGCTATCGCGCAGGTCAGCGACGTTCATCTGGACGGCAGCCCGGAGCGAGCCCGGCGGGCCCGGGCGGTAATGGACCGCCTGCGCGGGGCGCGCGCGCCGCTCGACGCGATCCTGGTCACCGGGGACATCGCTGACCACGGCCGCCCCGCCGAGTACGAGGAAGCGCGCACGATCCTGTCCGCGCCCTGCCCGGTGCTGTTCTTGCCGGGAAACCACGACGAGCGGGACGCCTTCCGCCGCGGGCTGCTCGGCGGCCGGGTCGCGGGCCCGCCGGATGAGGCCGGCGGCACGGAATCCCGTCTCGGCACGGAGGCGCCGCCCAACTCGGAGGCGCCGCGCAGCCCGGAGGCCGCGCTCACCACGGAGGCACCGCTCAACCAGGTGCACCGCGTGGCCGGGGCGGTCTTGGCGCTGTGCGACTCGGTGGTCCCCGGCCAGGACGGCGGGTACCTGGCCGACGAGACCCTCGACTGGCTCGACGCGGTGCTCAGCGACGATCCGGGCGCGCCCGCGCTCGTCTGCCTGCACCACTATCCCGTGCCGCTGCACACCGGGATCGCCGACACGATCCGGCTCGCCGGGGAGGACCGGCTAGCCGCGGTGATCAGCCGGCATCCCCAGGTGGTGGCCGTCCTGTGCGGGCACGCTCACACAGCCGCGGCCACCACCTTCGCCGGCCGGCCCTTGCTGGTCGCCCCGGGCGTGCTGTCCACCGGCGTGACCCCCTGGGACGTGAGTGCCACCGCCGATTATGAGGCGCCGCCCGCCGTCGCGTACCACATCATGGGCGACGACGGCCGCCTCACCACCCATTACCGCCCCGTTGACCTGGCGCCGGGCGGTTAGTAGGCGCGGAGACTGAGGGTCTGGGCGGCCCGGGCGTTCCCGGGGCGCTTGCCGGTGAAGATCCAGGTCACCCTGGTGAAGTAGCGGTGCCCTGCGTGCCCGGCCCACGCCTTCGGGCGCCATAGCACGGTCAGCACCGGGTACTTGATGTACTTGCCCTGGGCGCAGGTCGGCGTGCAGTCGTCGACCTTGAGCACGCCGTTCCCGTAGGCGGTGCCGCTCCAGGTCTGCCAGTGCAGCGTGGCCAGCATCTCGTTGGCCGTGCAGCCAATGTCGTAGCCGCCCGGCCGGATCTGGCCCTGGCCGGCGCAGTTGACCATCACGACCGTGGTGGCCCCGGCGGACGCCGGGGCCACCGCCACCGCCGTCGCCGCGAGCGTGCCAGATGCCGCCAGCAGTCCGGCCGTCACAGTGATCCGCATGCGAGTTAGCCTCATCAGGTGCTCCTTCCAGCAGGGGCTGGACCCCCTCGTCACCTGCTAAGACGCCGGTATCTGAAGATTGGCTGAAACCATTGGTCACGGTTGCGCATCGCCGCAGCCGGTAACGGCACGGTCCGCCCATTAAGGGCGGCCGGGAGCCCAGTCAGGCCCTAGGGAGCCGGTCAGCCGCCGGGAAGCCGGCTCAGCCCTCGGGAAGCCGGCTCAGCCCTCGGGAAGCTGGTTCAGCCTCCGGGAAGGCCCGGTCCGTCCAGATGTTCGCGGATGCACCCCGTCGTGACCGCGCGTCGAGGCGGGCGGGCGGAGCCGGCCGTGCCCGGGCGCCGGGCGGCGCGGGCGAGCCAAGCGGGGCCGGAGGGCTGGGCGGAGCCGCAGGGATGGGCTGGGCCGCAGAGATGGGTGACGGTAGCTCGCCGGGCCCGCTCACCCCGGCGCGATCCGTCGCAGGGTGCACGGAAAGCCCGGCCGTCTCGGTCAGGAACTGCCACCCGCCCGCGTGGTCGCCATTCGGGTAAATGGCGGTCCGTACCGTGGAGATGAGCTTGGCCACCGCGAGTTCCAGGTTCTCGTGGCTGATGGTCATCGATGCGGTGACCCAGCCCTGGGCAAGTGAGGAGGTCAGGTCCACGTCCTCGATCGCCGGGTCGGTGGCCTCGATCTCGGCCAGCGCGTAGGCGAGCGCGTCGAAGCGGGAGCCGTCGAGGGGGCCGCCACCCTGGACCCTCATCTCGCCGTAGAACTTCATTCTGCGCCCCTTGCTCAACGGTCTTCCGGAGGATGCTAGCCCAAACCACCTGACCATGAGTTAAGGGTGACGAAGCCGCCGGTGACCCCGCCACGACCGGTCCAGCCAGCCCTGGCCCATCACCGCCACCCGGGGGGACCGCCGGGCGATGCCGCTGTCGCGGGTGACCAGCACGATCGTGAGCCCCCGCTCGGGTCAGGAGATGGCCTCCAGGCGGGCCATCTCGCCGGGTGACAGTCGCAGCGCGGCGGCCGCCACGTTGGCGGCCAGGTGGTCCGGGTTGCCCGTGCCGGGGATGGCCAGCACGTGCGGACCCTGCTGGAGCGTCCAGGCCAGCCGGACCTGCGCGGGCGTGAGGCCGTGGGCCGCGGCGATCGTGCGCACCGCGTCGTGCTCGGTGTCCGGCGTGCCCCTCTCGCGGCCCTGGCCCGCGATCGCGAAGAAGGGCACGAACGCGACCCCCTGCTGCCCGCAGGCCCGGAGGAACTCGCGGGCCTCCGGCGGCGCGCCAATCCCGTAGCGGTTCTGCACGCACACCACGGGCGCGATGGCCTGGGCCTGAGCCAGATGCGCGGGCCGGACGCTGGACACGCCCAGGTGGCGGATGAGCCCCGCGTCCCGCAGTTCGGCCAGCACGCCGAAGTGCTCGGCGATCGAGTCGACCGGGTAGGCGCGCAGGTTCACCAGGTCCAGGTGATCACGACCTAGCTGGCGCAGGTTCTCCTCGACCTGGCCGCGGAGCTGGTCCGGCCGGGCCCAGCCCAGCCACTCACCAGAAGGATCACGGCCCGGTCCGACCTTGGTCGCGATGACCAGGTCGTCCGGGTACGGCGCGAGCGCGGTGTTGATCAGCTCGTTGGCGGAGCGCAGCGGCGAGAAGTAGAACGCGGCGGTGTCGATGTGATTGACGCCGAGCTCGACGGCGCGGCGCAGCACCCGGATGGATTGGCCCCGGTCGCTCGGCGTGTCCAGGTCGAAGGCGGCGCTGCCGGTCAGCCGCATGGCGCCGAGGCCGAGGCGGTTGATGATCATGTCGCCGAGCTTCCAGGTCCCTGCGGCCGCCGCCGGCATCACCTCCGAAGTCATCCCCTGAGTGTGCCATCCGGGGTCTGCTCGACGGGGTCTGCTCGACGGGGTCGGCTCCTGCGGTTCAGCGGTGGACTGACCCGCCCGGATCGCTGGGCGGACGGCCTTCGGAGGCGGTAACGGCGCGGGCTGGTCATGTGTGGGCACAACGGGCCGTTCCCGCAGCGGGTTTGCGCACACCTTTGCCTCGCTCCGCCATGCCGTCATCCGCCGGCATGATTCCCCTGCGGCCCGTGTGGCTGGTGTTAGCTGTGTGCCGTCACGCCGGGCATCCCGCGAACGTGATCAACCGATTGCTGACGTTCCAACGTCAGCAATCGGTTGATCACGAACTCATCGCCGCGCCTTTGAGGGCACATATCGGCAGTGCTGCCCCCGCAACCCAGAGCGTCCACAAACGAGCCGGGACCGCGGCGTGATGCTGGCCCGCGGCCGGCCCCGGGCCGGGGAGATCCGTCAGCATATGTTGACGTTCCGTTGGCCGTCAGCATATGCTGACGTGCATGGAACCAGTACTCGAGATCGCCGAGGGTGCGGCCAGCACCGACCCGGAGGCTGGCCTCCGCGCCGTGGCGGCCCTTCGGCAGCTCACTGAACGGCTGGAGATCCTCCAGGTCGATAACGCCCGGGCGCTGGGCTGGTCCTGGCAGCAGATCGCCGAGCGTCTCGGGGTCACCAAGCAGACCGTGCACCGCAAGCACGGCCGGCGGACCGGGAGGCGATGATGCTCGAGCGCTTCACCGATGACGCCCGTACCGTCGTGGTCCATGCCCAGCGACACGCCCGCCGCCTCGGCCACCGCTACATCGGCTGTGAGCATCTGCTCCTGGCCCTGGTCGGCGTCGACCAGCCAGCCAGCGCGGTCCTGCGTGAGCGGGGCCTCACGCCCGGCCGGGTCGAGGAGGAAATCGTCCGCCGGGCCGGGATCGGGGCCGGGGCGGGCCTGTTCGCCGACCTCGACCGGGCCGCGCTGGCCTCGATCGGGATCGATCTCGACGCCGTGCGGGCCAGGATCGACGCGTCGTTCGGGCCGGACGCGCTGACCCGGGCTGACCAGGCCGTCCACCGGACGATCCGCCGCCCCGGTCCCGCCCGCCGCAGGCTCATCCATCGCTGGACCCATCGGGACCGGGGCCGGCGCCTCCCGCCGGTCCGGGCCGGGGCTCCCCCGCCCGAGGGTCGCTACCGGGCCGCGGATCAGCCCGCCGGGCACATCCCGTTCACCCCCGGCGCCAAGAAATGCCTGGAGAACACGCTGAGGGAGGCGGTGGCCCAGCACCAGAGCGGCATCGGTGTCGAGCACATCGCGCTCGGCCTGCTGGTCACGAACCGAGGACTGGTGCCTCCCATCCTGGACGCGGTCGGCCAGTCCGCCCCGGCGTTGCGGGCCGCGATCCTGGACCGCTACCGCCCGGCCAGCTGACCGTCCGGGGCCGCTATCGCAGCGCCCGGCCCTTACCGCAGCCCGCGGCCCCGCTCGTGGTTCACTTCTGTTCATCCGATCGGGAGACGCAGGGTGACCCACCTCGTGAACGGCAGGACGATCGCCGTGACCATGGCCACGGCGACCGCCGCAGCGGCCGACGTGCTGCGCAGCGGCGGGATCGTCCCCACCCTCGCGGTGCTGGTCCCCACAGACGACGCGGGCGCGGCCTGGTACGTGCGGTCCATCCAGCGGGCCGCCGGCCGGTCTGGTATCGCCTGCCAGGTCTACCGGATGGGCGGCCCCCGATGCGCGCTGCCCGGCGCCGCGCAGATCAGTGACCGCCTCGCGGAACTGTCCCGGGACCCGGCGGTGCACGGCGTCGTCTGCCAGACCCCGTTGCCGGCCGGCGCCGAGCTGGCCCGGGTGGGCGCGGCCATCCCGGTCGGCCAGGATGTCGACGGCGCGAACCCGGCCTCGCTGGGCGGGCTGGCGGCCGGGCTCCCGGGCGTGTTCGCCCCGGCCACCGCCGCGGCCGTGCTGCAGATCCTGCGGCATGAGCGCATCCCGCTCAGCGGCCGCCGCGCGGTGGTGGTCGGCCGGTCCACGGTGGTGGGCAAGCCCGCCGCGCTGCTCCTGCTGGCCGAGCACGCCACGGTCACCGTCGCCCACTCCCGGACGGTGGATCTCCCGGCCGTCTGCCGGGAGGCGGATATCCTCGTCGTCGCGGCGGGACGCCCGAAGCTGATCGGGGCGGATCACGTGCGCCCAGGGGCCGTGGTGATCGACGTGGGCACCACCCCTACGGAGACCGCGGAAGGCGCGGACGGCGGCGGGCTGGCCGGGGACGTGGACGCGGCGGCGGTGGCCGGGATTGCCTCGGTGCTCACCCCGGTGCCGGGAGGCGTCGGCCCGGTCACCACCGCGGTGCTGATGCAGCACACGCTCGCCGCCGCGGCCGGTCGGCCGGGCCGGCCTAGCTGACCCGGCGGCCCGGGCGGCCGGGCCGGGGCTAGCTGACCCGGGTCGCCCGTCTGTCGGTGATGGTCAGGTCCAGCTGGGCGGGCAGCGACATGTTGCCCAGCGCCTGGCGGGCGTGGGTCAGCGCTTCGGTCTCTATCCGCTGACGCAATGCGGTGAAGTCCGCAGTTTCCTCGAGCACGGCCCGGACCACGAGCTCCGGATCGTCCGGGTCGCCGATCAGCCGGGCCCGCGCCGAGTCCACGCCCCGGTAGCCCTCGATTTCCCCGACGACGGCGTCGGTCAGCGCCCGGTTGGCCAGGATGGTGCGGCCGGCCCCGGTGCTCGGCTGGATCAGCAGGTCACCCGCGCGGTCGGTGGAGAAGAGCAGCGCAATCAGCCAGCGCAGCGCGAGCAGCCCGATGATCAGCGCGGCCACCGCGATGACGGGCCACAGCCAGACGCCCTCAGCGCCGAAGTAGCGTCCGGTCGGGTTGTCCATGAGCGTGCTGTGCTCAGTACCGGTGCCGTACACGCCGATGGACGCGGCCCCCGCGTCGAGGCTGACGGCGAGCAGCAGCAACGCGAGGACGATCAGCAGGGTGCGGTTGGTGCGGTCGGCGTGCATCAGCGACTCCTGGGTGCGACCCGGACCGACACCGACAGGGTCCGGCGCAGCTTCAGCGCGGAGAGCCGCTGCCGGACAGCGTCAGTGATCGGGTCCCGCAGGCTGCGGGCGGCGGTCCGGTCCTGGGCGGACGCGGTAGCGGCGATCTTCACTGTGCGGCGCTTGACCTTGACCGAAGTGCTCCGCACCCCGTCAACCGCGGTGACCGCGGACCGGATGGCGGCGGCCAGACCCCGGCGGGTGTAGGCGGTGTCAATCGCGTCAGCACCCGCCTCGGTAGGATCGGCGGCCAGCCGCGATACCCGGGCCGGCTTCAGCTCCACGATCAGCAGCACCAGTCCGGCCAGGATCAGTATCCCGCAGATCACCCGGATGCTGCCTGCGTCCCAGGTGGTGGTCCGGGCCCAGTGATAGGCGGCGCGCCAGTGCACGATCCCCTGGTGGTGGCTGGTCCGGTCGGCCACGACGGTGGCGATGAGCAGCACCGCCGCGGCCAGCAGGGCCAGGCTCAGCACGGCGGCCAGGACGCGATTCACAAGTCTCATCTGTCTGTCCCTGCTCCTGTCAGTGCACGCGGGGCGGCGCTGGCAGCCGGGTGACCAGGGCAGTGACCGAGATGGATACTTCACTCACGGTGAGGCCGGCCAGTTCACCAACGCGACGGCGCACGTTCTCCCGGACCGCGCTGCTTACCTCGGGGACTGACGCGGGCCAGCGCACGCTGATCGACAAGTCCAGGTTCACCAGCGAGCCGTCGACGTCGGCGGAGGCTTTCGGCAGTGCGGTGAGGCTCGTCTGCCGGGCTCCGAGGGCCGAGGCGCCCGCCATGGAACGGCCCAGGAAGCGGGACGCGGCCGCACCCGCGTCAGGGATCTCGATCGCGGCCCGGGCGGCCATCTTCTCCACCACCCGGTCGTTGATGCTGATCAGGCCCAGCTCGTTACGGCCCGGCGCGGAGGCGGGTGCCACGGGCTCGATGGCCGTAGCGGCCGTCATCGGCTGTCGCGCCGGCGGGGCAGGTAGGGACCCAGGTCCAGGTCACCCTCGAGCACCTTGGCCACGACGAAGCCGATCGCGCCGAACAAGGCGACGATGAGCATGTCCCCGAAGTTGCCGAACGCCACGGCCAGGCCGAGGGCGAGCCCGATCAGGATGCCCATCGCAGTGGTACGTGTCATGTCATCTCACATTCACAATTTCACAAGGTCGTTACTTGGTCCGAGGTGGCGGCCGCCGCCAGCCAATCCGGCGCAGTACCGGCCTCAGCAGGATGACCAGCCACGGCGTGTCCGGGACGATCACCACCCGGGGAGCAGGCTCCCCGGAGGGGCCCCGGTCGTAGGCGGCGAGGCCAGCGGCGAAGGCGGCGGGGTTGCCGCCCCGGTCGGGGTGGTGGGTGCGGATGAACTCACGCCGGGCCTGCCGCCAGGACTGCTCGTCGGCCATGACCTCACCTCTTCGCGCGGCGCGCCAACCGGGGCTTCACCAGGAACGTCAGCCAGGTCGGCTACCTCCAGGTCGACCCGGCGCGGCCCCACCAGCCCGGCGACAGCGGTCCTGACCTGGCGGGCCATCTCCGCGACCGGGACCCCCCACCGGCCGCGAACGGAGATCAGCACGTGGTCGGAGGCTACACGTATCCCCGCTAGCTGGCGTCCGGGCAGGTAGGACACCACGCCGCCCCAGGGGCCCGGGGAAAGGTCATCGATGGCCGGGCAGCTGCGGACCGCCGCGACCACGGCGTCCAGGTCGACGCCGTCGATGACCGCCTGGGCCTCCTGGATCATGACACCCGCGACGGCGCGTCATCCTGGTCGTCGGTGCCGGGCATCCAGAGGTCGTCGACGTTGATGTTGACCTCCACGACGTCCAGCCCGGTCATCCGCTCGACGGCCTGCTTGACGTTACGCTGGATGCTGCGGCCCAGGTCAGCGACGCTAACGCCGTATTCCACGACGATGTCCAGGTCGATCGCGGCCTGACTCTCGCCCACCTCCACGCCCACGCCCTGGGCCACGTTGGGGCCGCTGCTGCCGGGGATCCGCTCCCGGACCGCGCCGTAGGCGCGGCTGGTGGACACACCCATGGCGTGCACGCCGCTGATCTCACGGCAGGCGATCCCGGCGATCTTCTGCACCACGCTCTGCGCGACGCTGATCTTGCCGTCGTCCGTGGACAGGCGCTCGGCGGTACCCGGGCTGAGCTCGCTGGTCCGGGCGGCCGGCTTGGCCGGTGATGCCGTACTGCTGGTCTGCGTCATCAGGGTGCACTCTCTCTGTCGAGGCTTGGCAAGGTCGAAGCACTGAAGGTTGAAGCATGGAAGGCCGAAGCGTTGAAGCGGCGTCTGCCGGCCGCGTCGAGTCGGTACCGGTTCTTCGGTCCGCTCTGCACTGTTAGACACGGGTCGGCCGCGAACGTCGCACATTTTTGCCCAGGCCGGGGCAGAGGGGGGCCTGCACGCCCGGTGGCCAGGGACGGGCGGACAGACCAGGCACGGGGGAGGGGCGGTGGGATCAGAGCCCGACGATGCTTACCTGGTCCAGCGGGCCCAGGAAGGTTTCGTGGACGCGTACGCCGATCTCGTCGAGCGTCACGGGCTGCTGGCCTACCGGGTGGCGTTGCGGCTGCTCGGCGACCATCAGGACGCGGAGGACGTCGCCCAGGAAGCGCTCGTCGCCGCGTGGCAGCAGTTGCCCGGATTCAAGGCCGACTCCAGCTTTTCCACCTGGCTGTACCGGATAGTCACCCGGCGCGCCCTGAACCGGATCACCCGCAGGCGGGTCACCGAATCCCTCGACCTGCTGGGCGACGTCGGCGACGCGGGCGACGGGCCGGACCAGCAGACGGAGCGGGATCTGACCGTCGACGCGGTCACGGACGCCGTGACCGCCCTGCCACCACCGCAGCGGATTGCGATCGTCCTTCGCCATTTCGAGGGCCTGCCACTCGCCGAGATCGCGGACATCACCGGCAGCACAGTCCCGGCCGTCCGTAGCCATCTGTTCCGGGGCAGGCGCACACTGAGTACGACGCTAGCGGAGTGGAGGTGAACGGGATGTCTGACCCCGGCTCGCCAATCCACGACGTCAGCCTGCTGCTGAGCGGCGCGAACACCCGCCTCGCCTGCGGTGCCGACATCGATGAGCTGCTCGAGCAGGCCGCCGACGGGTACGCGGGCCAGTTCACCAGCCACCAGCAGGACTGCCTGTACTGTCAGGCCGCGCTCATTGAGTTCGGCCGGGTCTGGGCACCAGTGCGCAGCCTTGCCGTGGAGCAGGTCGCCGTGCCCGCCGCGCTGAAGAGCGCCGTCGCCAGCCAGATCCGCAAGCTCGTCGCGGATATCTGGTACACCCTCCAGCTCAGCGACGGCGGAGCCATCCGCATCGCCGCCCGCGTAGTGGCCAGGATCGCCCGCGAGGCCGCCCGCGACGTCGCTGGTGTCCGCGTCGCCTTCGGCCGCAGCACCCACAGCCGGATGGCCGGCCTGGTCGAGCAGGCCACCCTGCGGCATAGGCACCCCAACGCGGCCGTCGGTGTGCTCGGCCGCACCGCTGTGGTCGATCTCGCTATCGCGGTCCAGTACGGAGACCAGGTGGACGCGGTCGCCCGCGAGGTCCAGCGGCGGGCCGTCGCCGAGTTGCGCAGCAAGGTCGGCCTCCGGGACGTCACCGTCAACGTCACGGTGGATGACGTCATCACCTGAGGCCCGCGCCGGGCACGCCCCGCCCGGGGGCGCTTACGGCTGGGCGCGCCTCAGCCCGGCCGGCCTGCGGCCGGGCCCAGGCGAGGTAGGTTAACGCCATGGTCGCCACCTCACCCCTGGCCACGCCGGACTGGGACTACGCACCGGCGCCCGAGTCCACGAACATCGTGTCGATCGCGCCCCGCTACGGCCTGTTCATTGGCGGCGAATTCGTCCCCCCGGCCGCGGACCAGTACTTCGCCACCCTGAATCCGGCCACCGAGGAGCCCCTGGCCGAGGTGGCCCAGGCCGGGGAGCAGGACGTGGACCGGGCGGTCGCCGCGGCCCAGGCGGCCTACGAGGGTCCCTGGGGCGCCACCCCGGGCCGGGACCGGGCCAAATACCTGTACCGGATCGCCCGGGTCCTCCAGGAGCGGGCCCGCGAGTTCGCGGTGCTGGAGAGCCTGGACAACGGCAAGCCGATCCGGGAATCGCGGGACGTGGACATCCCGCTGGCCGCCGCGCACTTCTTCTACTATGCGGGCTGGGCGGACAAGCTGGAGCACGCCGGGTTCGGACCGGACCCGCGGCCGCTGGGGGTGGCCGGCCAGATCATCCCGTGGAACTTCCCGCTGCTGATGGCGGCCTGGAAGCTGGCCCCGGCGCTGGCGGCCGGCAACACATGCGTGCTCAAGCCGGCCGAGACCACGCCCTTGACCGCGCTGCTGCTGGCCGAGGTCATCCAGCAGGCCGACCTGCCCCCCGGCACGGTGAACATCCTGACCGGCGACGGCGCCACCGGGCAGGCCCTGGTCGCGCACCCCGGCGTGGACAAGATCGCGTTCACCGGGTCGACCGAGGTGGGCAAGGAGATCCAGCGCGCGGTCGCGGGTACCGGCACCAAGCTCACCCTGGAACTCGGGGGCAAGGCCGCCAACGTGGTCTTCGACGACGCCCCGCTGGACCAGGCGGTCGAGGGCATCGTCAACGGCATCTTCTTCAACCAGGGCCACGTGTGCTGCGCGGGCTCCCGGCTGCTGGTCCAGGAGTCGGTCGCGGACACCGTCACCGACCGGCTCAAACGCCGGCTCGGCACGCTGCGCCTAGGTGACCCGCTGGACAAGAACACCGACATCGGCGCGATCAACTCCCGGCAGCAGCTCGACAAGATCACCGAGTTGTCCGCGGCGGGCGAGCAGGAGGGCGCGCAGCGCTGGTCACCGGCCTGCACGCTGCCCGAGCGGGGTTACTGGTTCCCGCCCACCGTGTTCAGCGGGGTCAGCCAGGCGCACCGGATCGCCCAGGAGGAGATCTTCGGGCCGGTGCTGTCGGTGCTCACGTTCCGCACCCCGGAGGAGGCCGTGGCCAAGGCGAACAACACCCCGTACGGGCTGTCCGCCGGAATCTGGACCGAGAAGGGCAGCCGGATCTTCTGGATGGCGCAGCGCCTGCGTGCCGGGGTGATCTGGGCCAACACCTACAACCGGTTCGACCCGGCCAGCCCGTTCGGCGGCTACCAGGAGTCGGGGTTCGGCCGGGAAGGCGGCCGTCACGGGCTGGCCGGGTACCTCGATGCCTGACCGCCGCCCCGCCCGGGAAAAAGCGCAAAAATCTTCCGCAACGAAAACCCCTCGTAAGGCGCCCTCGCCTCAGCCCGGCAGCCAGAGCGCCGAAGGGAGTGCGACCCGGCGCCGGGCCGGCGCGGATGGGGCTGGCCGGGCCGGGGCGGGACAGGCCAGCGCCGCCCAGACCGGCGCTCCGCCTCACTCCAGGAGGGAACGGGGCGCGCCAGAAGCCGCCCGCCCGGCTCCCTCACCCCGCTCCGGGGGGAAGCGGGCCGCCGCGGACGTGTCCCGGCGCGGCCCGGACCCGGACGGTGCTGGTCGGCTGGCGGTCCGGAAGACCTACAAGCTGTTCATCGGGGGCGCGTTCCCCCGGTCGGAGTCGGGCCGGTCCTACCCGGTCACGGCGCCGGACGGCACCTTGCTCGCGCACGCCGCGCTGGCGTCACGCAAAGACGCCCGGGACGCCGTGGTCGCAGCCCGCAAGGCCTTCCCCGGCTGGTCCGGGGCGACGGCCTACAACCGCGGACAGGTCCTGTACCGGGTCGCCGAAATGCTCGAAGGCCGGGCAGAGCAGTTCACCGGCGAGGTTGTCGTTGGAGAGAAAAAGAGTGACCGGGCTGGCGCGGCCCGGAACGTGGCGGCGGCTATCGACCGGTGGGTCTGGTACGCGGGCTGGCCGGACAAGGTCGCGCAGATCACCGGGGGCGCCAACGCGGTGGCGGGCCCGTACTTCAACCTCAGCGTGCCCGAGCCGACCGGGGTCGTGGCGGTGCTCGCGCCACCGGAGGCCGGACTGCTCGGGCTGGTCAGCGTGCTCGCGCCGGTCATCGCCACCGGCAGCACGGCCGTGCTGGCCGTCAGCGGGCCCGCAGTGCTGGCCGCGGTCAGCCTGGCCGAGGTGCTGGCCACCTCGGATGTGCCGGGCGGCGTGGTCAACGTGCTGACCGGGCGGCTGGGGGAGCTGGCCCCGGTGCTCGCCGCGCACCAGGACGTCAACGCGATCGACCTCACCGGCGCGGCCCCGGCGGACCGGGCGGACCTGGAACGGCTCGCGGCCGGGAACGTGAAGCGGGTGTTTGCGGCCGGGCCAGGCTGGGTCCCCGAGGACTGGGCGGCGGACCCGGGCCTGCGGCGTTTGCTGGCTTTCCTGGAGACCAAGACGGTCTGGCACCCGGTCGGCATCTAGCCAGCTCATTGACCCGGCCAGCTCATCGACCCGGCTAGCTCAGCGGCTAGCCGAGGTAGCTGGCCGGGGGAACGTTGCTGGCCCCGCACTGATGACGGCCGGGCAGCCCGAGCCCGTCCCGCGTCTCGGTATCCGCTGTGCAGGCCGCGAAGTGCCACAACGAGAGCACCTGGCCGTAGCCGGACGGGAATCTGAGCGTCAGATCGAACTGGGTGGCGGAGACCCGGCGTGGTTTGCTGACCTGGGGGCTGACTGCTTTCAGCAGCTGCCTGACCTTGGGGTTGCCCGGTCCCAGGAGCTGCAGCTTCACCGCCGCGCCCGGGGCCGGCGCGACGTAGGTGTACCAGCGCTTCGAGAGCTCCGTGCCTATCGCTGAGGCCGGCACGAAGACGTGCATATGGACCACCGGAGGGCAGAGCGGGTTACCGCACTTCGGGGCGCGCCCGCCCGCCACGTCCCTGGTGACGTAGATGGTCACGGTCCGCGAGCGGGCCAGCGGAGTGGTCGCGCTGCTGCTCGGGAACAGCTCGACGTAGTAGCGCGTGGCCAGGCTCGGGGTCACGGTGAACGCGTAGGTGGCCCCGCTGTGGGACGCCCTGAGGACGACGGACCCGACCGGGACCGGTGCGTGCCGGTCCGGGAACGGCTGCGCGTACAGTTCGGCGGTCTCGCCCCGGGTCACGTGGCTGACCTCGCCGTGCACCCGGGCGCTCGCGTTCGTTCCCGCGCGGTAGATGACGTACTGGTCGCCGGTCACCGGCGCGATCCTGGACGCCGCGGCGATCGGGATCGTGGCCAGCGGCCGGCTGGACAGCTTGCCGCGCAGGATATAGGCCCCGAGAGCCGCCGCGGCCAGGACGAGGACGGCCGCGAGCGCGGCCAGGATGGCGCGGCGAGATGGCCTGCGGCGGGCGGGGGCGGGACGTCCGAACGCGGCGGGGCGAGCCGACGTCGCGGGGGGAGCGGGCGGCGCGGGGGGAGTGGCCGCGGCGTGACGAGCGGCCGGCACGGGGCGAGCAGACAGGGCGGCAGGAGCAGGCAAGGCGGCAGGAGCAGACAGGGCGGCAGGAACAGACGGGGCGGGATGAACTGACGAGGCGGGGCGAGCAGACGGGGCGGGTTCAGGCACCGCGTCCTCGGCGGTGGGCCGGGCAGGCCCAGCCGGCGGGTGCTCCACGGCCGGCGAGGGCTCTCCGGCCGGGATGGGCTCGGGCTCGGAATCGTAGGCCGCCAGGCCGAACGCCGCGCGCATGGCGTCAGCGAACTCCCGGCAGCTGGCGTAGCGATCCGCCGGGGCCTTGGCCAGTGCCCGGGCGAAGACCTGGTCCACGGCGGCCGGCAGATCGGGCCGCCGCGAGGTGAGCGGCGGCGGGGGTTGCGAGAGCTGCGCGTACATCAGCGCCGCGGCCTCCGGGGACCGGAACGGCGGTGCGCCGGTCAGCATCTCGAACGCCGAGCAGGCCAGCGCGTACTGGTCCGCCCGGCCGTCGGCCTGGTGGCCCTCGATCCGCTCCGGGGAGATGTAGTCCAGGGTGCCCATGAAATGCCCGGCGCCAGTCAGCCGGGTCGAGGTGGACACGGTCCCCTTGCTCAGCCCGAAATCCGAGAGGTACACGTGGTCAGGCCGCCCGGGCCGGGTATCCAGCAGCATGTTCGCGGGCTTGACGTCGCGGTGCACCAGCCTGGCCGCGTGCGCGGCGTCCAGCGCCGAGGCCACCGCGGAGACGATCGCGGCCACCCGGGGTGCCGAGAGCGGCCCCGTCCGGCGGACCAGGCTGTACACGTCCCCGCCGGGCACGAAACGCATCGCGATGAACAGCGCCCCGGCGGCGGTCTCGCCGGCCTCGAACACCGGGATGATGTGCGGATCGTCGACCGCCGCCGCGGCCCGGGATTCGCGGATGAACCGCTGCCGGGACTCCCCGTCCCCGGCCAGCGCCGGGGCCAGGACCTTCAGCGCCACCAGCCGGTGCAGCCGCTCATCACGGGCCCGGAACACGACGGCCATCCCGCCCTGGCCGATCTGCTCCTCCAGCCAGTACCCGGCGATCCGCGAGTCTGTCGCCAGGCCCGATCCGACCTCAGCCAGGAACCCGGAGCCGGCCTGCTGATCGCGCACGACGCCTCCAGCGCTCTGGCCGTCCTGGGAAAGACCACCGTACCGGGGCAATTCATCGCGCGTCCGCGCCTTAGGATCAGATCTCCCCGAACAGGCGGTCCCCCGCGTCGCCGAGGCCGGGGACGATGTAGCCGCGCTCGTTCAGCCGCTCGTCCATGGCCGCCGTGACCACCCGGACCGGCAGTGGCTCGTCGCCGGGGAAGGTGGCCTTGATCCGGTCGATCCCCTCCGGCGCGGCGAGCAGGCACACCGCGGTGACCGAGGCCGCGTCGCGCTGGCTCAGCATGGTGATCACGGTCTCCAGAGTCCCCCCGGTGGCCAGCATGGGGTCCAGCACGAATACGTCACGGCCGGCCAGGTTGGCCGGGAGCCGGTTGGCGTAGGTGGCGGCGACCAGGGATTCCTCGTCGCGGGCCAGCCCGACGAAGCCCACGTCGGCCGTGGGCAGCAGCCGGATCATGCCGTCCAGCATCCCGATCCCGGCCCGCAGCACCGGGACGACGAGCGGCGGCGGCAGGGCCAGCTTCACCCCGCGGGCCTCGCCGACCGGGGTCTGCACTACCTCGGGCTGGACCCGGACCTCACGGGTGGCCTCGTAGGCGAGCAGGGTGACAAGCTCGTCGGTGAGCCGCCGGAACGTGGGGGAGTCGGTGCGCTCATCGCGCAGCGTGGTCAGCTTGTGCGCGATGAGTGGGTGATCGACGACCAGAGTCTGCATGATCGCTAGTCTTTCACTGCGGCCCGGCTCCGAGGCTCTTTCACTGCGGCCCGGCCCCGCGGCGGCGGATCAGGGTCAGGTAGCCGTCTTCCAGCCGCGGCCGCAGCGGCTGCGCGGACGGCACCGGCGGCGCTCGCGTCCGCCCTCGGGGCTGCCTGGCCACGGCAAGAAGACCACAGACAGCGGGGCGCGGAACCGCCGTTCGGCGCGGATCTATCACGCGGTCTATGGGGCGTGGAACGTCCCGGCAAGCCTGCGCAAATACCTTGGACGGGCGCGTCATGGCGTGGTCAGGGCACGGATGGCGTCGTCGAGGTAGGCGCGCCGCCCGGCCCTGGTCGCGGGCAGGACGGCGGGGGTCGAGTGGGCAAGCTGGCCGTGCCCGAGGTAGGCGCTGTAAGCCAGGAGCGCGCGGCGGCGGGCTTCGGCCGGGGGGAAGCCCATGCGCCGGAGAACCGTGGCGATCAGGCTGAGCCGGGCGGCGGTGACACGCTCCAGGGTCGGTGCGACCACGGGATGAGTGGCGCTGGCGAGCAACGCCGGGCCTACCCGGTCCTGTTCGGCGCGCTCGATCACGCCGACCACGAGGCGCCGGAACTGGCTGGCTGGCGCGTCGTGGGCAGCGGTGATCTCCGTGCCCACATCGGTCGTCGTCTCCTTCTCCCAGCGCCTGATCGCGGCCTCCAGCAGCGCCTCCCGGTTCTCGAAATGCCAGTAGAAGCTGCCCTTGGTGGCGCCCAGGCGGGCGGCCAGCGGTTCGACGCCTACGGCCGCCAGGCCGCCGTCCGCGATCGCGCCCAGGGCGGCGGTGATCCAGTCGTCGCGGGTGAGCCGCCGCTGGCCGCTTGCCTTCTGCCCCGCCATGACCGTACGCTACCGTATGGAATGACCGTACGGTAGCGTACGGAAGCTGGGCCGAAGGAGGCGGCGATGGGTGCTGGCCGGTACGACGTGATCGTAGTGGGGGCCCGGGTGGCCGGCGCGGCCACGGCGATGCTGCTCGCCCGGCGGGGGCTGCGGGTGCTGGCGGTGGACAGGGTCGCGTTTCCCAGTGACACCATCTCCTCCCATCAGCTTCAGGTCCCGGGTGCGGTGCTGCTGCACCGGTGGGGCCTGCTGGGCATGCTGGAGGCGGCGGGCACGCCGCCGACGCGCCGTGTGCGGTTCGACGTCGGCGGCGGCCTGGTCATGGACGGGCAGTTCCCCGCCTGTGAGGGCGTGGACGCCCTGTACAGCCCGCGGCGGACCCTGCTCGATTCCATCCTGGTCGAGGCGGCGCGCCGGGCAGGGGCGGAGGTCCGTGAGAACTTCCGGGTGACGCAGGTGACGGCCTCGGACGGCCGGGTCACCGGAATCCGGGGCAGTGCCCGCGGCCGCCCGGAGGTGACCGAGACCGCGAGCCTGGTGATCGGGGCCGACGGGAAGCGGTCACTAGTGGCCGCGGCGGTCGGCGCGCGCCGGTACCGCGAGCGGCCCGTGCAGTCGTTTGCCAGCTATTCCTACTGGGCCGGGGTCCCGGTCCCGGGTGGGGAGCTTTACCAGCGGCCGGGCCGCGCGGTGGCGGTCTTCCCCACCAACGACGAGCTCACCATGGTCTATGCGGCAGCGCCGATGACCGAGTTCGCGTCGGCGCGCGCCGACCTGGGAGGCCACTTCCTGCGCACCCTCGACTTGTGCGGCGACCTGGGCGAGCGCGTCCGCAGCGGCAGCAGGGCGGAGCGGCTGCGCACCACGCCCGACCAGCCCAGCACGTTCCGGTGCCCGCACGGGCTGGGCTGGGCACTGGCCGGGGACGCCGGCGTGGTCATGGACTCGGTCTCGGCGCAGGGCATGACCAACGCGCTGCGCGACGCCAGCTACCTGTCCGCCGCCGTCGCGGCCGGGCTGGGCGGCAGCCGGCCACTGGCCGGCGCGCTGCGCGACCATCAGCGCCGCCGCGACCGGGCCATCCGCGGCATGTACGACTTCACCGTTGGCCTGGCCGCCTTCCCCCCGGCCACGCCCGTCCAGCGCCGCTTTCTCACCGCCGTCGCCGCCGACCAGCACGAGACCGGCCGCTTCCTCGGCGCCTTCGCCGGCATCGTGCCGCCAGAGCAGTACTTCACCCCGGGCACGGCGCTGCGCGTCCTCGGCTCGCGGGCCGTCCGCCAGCTCACCACAGCTACGGCGAGCTATCTGTTCTCCGGTCCGCGACGACGTGATCGCGCCCGCCAGGGCGGTGCCGGGGCATCAAAGGTGCCCCCCCGGTTGCTGGGTGAAGACCGGTGCGGAAGATAACAGCCACCGCCGGCAGCGCGCTCTTCCTTGTGATCGCGCCCGGGGTAGTGGCCGGGCTGGTGCCCTGGTGGCTGACCCGATGGCAGATGGGCGCCGCGTTCCCGGTGCCGGCCCGGATCACCGGCGCGGTGCTGACCGCCGCGGGTGCTGTGGCGCTCTTGGCCGCGTTCGCGCAGTTCGCGATCCAGGGCCGGGGCACCCCCGCGCCGCCGCTGCCCACCGAGCAGCTGGTGGTGCGCGGGCTATATCGGTACGTCCGCAATCCCATGTACCTGGCGGTCCTGGCGGTCATCACCGGGCAGGCCCTGCTGCTGAGCCGCCCGGTCCTGCTCGGCTACGCCACCATGGTGGGCGCCGCCTTCGTCGCGTTCGTCTACGGGTACGAACAGCCCACCCTGGCCCGGCGGTACGGCGCCCAGTACCAGGCCTACCGGCGGGCCGTGCCCGGATGGCGGCCCCGCCTGCCACCCGCCCGCAAGAACCCCCGCCCCTGACCTGGCGCCCGACGCGCTCCGCGGCCTCTTCAGCAGCTGCCCTGGAGGCCACCCTGACCCGAGTCGTGGGTGCTGGCCGTCGTGCACCGGGTCGACGGCAACCACCTGTCGATGCACGCGGTCGCGCCCGCGGTCCTGGGCGGGCGAGCTCCTGGGCAGGCTGCACCGCATCCTGCGCGGCTGCCCGCCGGCCGGCGCGCGGACGCCCGGCTCCGGGAGCGTTGGAGGGATCTTGGCGCCTGTGCGTCGCCAGGTTACCGGCCTGAGCTGCGGTAAATGCCTCTACCGAACTGGCCACGTACTCCGCCTCGGGATGGCCGCTCGCACCCCGGCGAGTCGTTTCGCGATGTCGTGCACATCGGCATCGAGGTGGCAGGAGTCACAGATCTCGTCGGCTTCTTCAAGGACTTCCCGAGACGGCGGAACTCATCCGGCAGCGGCATTCCGCCTGTTAAATAACCAGCCAGGCAGCGCCGCACCGCCAGGCCGTACACCGGATGGCGGAGAGTGTGGCCCTTGGCGAGGGCTTCGGGAACCCCGGGATGGCTTGGGCTTGTGCGGCGATGCGCCGTATCCAGAGCACGGTGGCGGCAGATGGCGTGACCTTGCCTGGCCCTGCGGGAGCCGGCTGTCTAGCCCTACCATCGGGTGCCATGCCGGC
>DASQRM010000278.1:0-12024 GCA_035642895.1 Streptosporangiaceae bacterium
GGATACCGGAGCGTGCGGCTCGGCCTGGCCTCCCCGGCCATTCAGCGCGCGCTGCTCGGGCACCGGGCCGAGCTGGTCCACCTGGCCAGCCCGTTCTTCCTGGGCGCACTGGGCAGCCGGTCGGCCCGGCGGCTGCAGCTGCCGGTGGTGGCCGTGTACCAGACCGACGTGCCCGGGTACGCCCGGGCCTATCACTGGGGCCGCCTGGCCGAGGCCGCCGCGTGGCGCTGGCTGCGCGACATTCACAACGCCGCCGACCGGACCCTCGCCCCGTCCTCCGGCAGTATCGAGCGGCTCGCCGCGCACGGCGTGCAGCGCATCTGGCTGTGGGGCCGCGGCGTGGACACCCAGCTGTTCAGCCCGGCGGCCCGCAGCGCCTCGCTGCGCCGTGCGCTGGCGCCAGACGGCGAAGTGCTGGCCGGGTACGTCGGCCGGCTGGCCCCGGAGAAGCAGGTCGAGCTGCTGGCGGGGGTGGCCGGGCTGCCGGGGGTGCGCCTGGTCATCGTGGGCGGCGGCCCCGCCGAGCCCCGGCTGCGCCGGCTGATGCCGTCCGCGGTGTTCCTCGGCCAGCATCGCGGCGACCAGCTGGCCCGCATCTTCGCCAGCCTGGACGTATTCGTGCACAGCGGCTGCCACGAGACCTTCGGGCAGACCATCCAGGAAGCGGCGGCCAGCGGCCTGCCGGTGGTGGCCCCGGCCGTCGGTGGCCCGGTCGACCTGGTCGACAACGGGGTCACCGGCTGCCTGGTGCCGCCCGGCGACGCGGACGCGCTGACCGCCGCCACCCAGCGGCTGGCCGCCGACCCGCTGGCCCGGGCGGCCATGGGCCAGGCGGCCCGGCAGCGGGTGCTGGCCCGCAGCTGGACCGCGCTCGGGGACCAGCTGATCGGGCACTACGCGGCGGTCCTGGGGGAGCGGTGCCCCCTAGCCGGCGAGCTGGCGGGCGATCAGGGCGATGCCGTGGCCCCAGGCGATCTGCTGGCTGGCGGGCAGGTAGGCCGTGCCCGACTTGGTGTGGTCAACCTCCGGTGAGGCCAGGTACCGTTCCCGGCCCTGCGGGTCGATGAAGTACACGGCCGAGGTGTGCTGGACGTCGGCGTTCGGGTTGGGCGCGTAGACCTGGATGTTGTAGCCACGCCACACGGCCTTCATCGCGGGCACCGGCCCGGTGAAGAAATGCCAGCTGGGAATGGTGTTCAGCGCCTGGGCCCGGGTGTACTGGGCCATATCCTGCACCCGCGCGTGGTAGGCGTTGACGTTGATCGCGGCGAACACGACCTTGCTGGCCAGCGGGCCCAGGTCGTGGTACGCCTTCACGAACTCCGCCGACACGATCGGGCAAATGTCGGTGCAGTGCGGGTCCATGAACTGCAGCACCACGACCTTGCCGTGCAGGCTGGCCAGGCTCATCGTGTGGCCGTTCTGGTCGGTCAGGGTGAAGCCGGGCGCCCGGCCCGCGGGCACCGGGCTGAGCATCATGAGGTTGGCCAGACTGGTGGACACGCTGGCCGGGATGCCGGACACCCGGGTGTGGGCGAGGGCCGAAGTGTGGCCCTTCCGGAGCACCAGGTACGCCGGGATGGCCACGGCCGCGGCCAGCGCCACGGTGAGCACGGTGGCCAGCAGGAGGGCCCGGTACAGGCCGCCGCGCCGGGGCGGTGGCGGGGGGTCGCCGCCGGGCGGGGTCGCCTGCACCTGCTCTGGGGTGCTCGAACTCACCGGGGAACGCCTCCTGCCTGGTCACGGCCTGGTGCTGCCGTGTGGTGGCGCCATAGCAGCTAGCTGCCGAGCATAGTCCCGGCCCGGCTGCCCCGGATACCGCCGCGGGGTACCTCCGCCCGCTATCTTCCTGGGACCGCCACCCCCAGCCTGCCGTCCTCGGTTCTGCTGCGGCTCGATCGGCTACTTCGGCCGCGCGTTGTTTACCCGATCATTAATGGCAGCCACCCGGTCATCAACTCGTCGTGTGGCGTCAGTAGCGGCGCGCCAAGCTGCGATGCTGGCGCATTCTTGTTCACCAGTTTGCCTGCCGGTCACCTATTGGACGTGGTTTGGTTACGCCGTTCCGGGAACGTGTGGCTCTGTTGTGCGCGATGGCGCCGTGTGCCCTGATGTGAGTGGTAAAGGCGCCATGATCAGCCCCAGACCCAGGAGGGTGATATGGGCGAAGGCCCAGTCAATGGCATGCGGACCGGCCGGAGCAGGCGCAGGTGGCATCGGTCGTACACGGCCGCGCTCGCTGCCGGTGCCCTGGCCGTCGGCGGCGCCGCCGGCGCCACGGTAGCCAGCGCCAGCACGTCCAGCGCGGGCGCGGGCGGCTCGGCGGCTAGGCCGGCGTCAGCGACGGCGTACCGGACTGTGACGTCGAACACCACTACACCGATCAAGCACCTCGTGGTCATCTTTCAGGAGAACGTTTCCTTCGATCACTACTTTGCCACGTACCCGAAGGCAGCCAACACGTCTGGCCAGCGGTTCTACGCGGCCCGGGACACCCCGTCGGTGAACAACCTCGCCGACACGAAGGGCGCGGGTGGCACAGGGAACCTGCTGACCAACAATCCCAATACCGATGCCAGCGGTAACCAGGTCAACCCGCGCCGCTATGACCCGGCCAACATCAACGACGTGCTGACCTGCGACCAGGACCACGACTACAACGATGAGCAGAAGGCGTTCGACGGCGGGAAGATGGACAAGTTCGTCACCAGCGTCGGCACCGGGTCAGGCACCAGCGGCACCGGCCAGCCGTGCAAGGCCAGTGACGTGATGAACTACTACGACGGCAACACCGTGACCGGGCTGTGGAACTACGCCCAGAACTTCGCGATGAGCGACAACTCCTTCGGGACCACCTTCGGCCCGTCCTCGCCAGGCGCGATCAACCTCGCCTCGGGCGACACCGGGACCGTCGGCAAGATGATCAACGGCGCTGACACCAACGGCGACACCGTGCCCGACGGCCAGGGCGGCAACTCGCTCGTTAGTGACGCCCAGCCGTACTACGACGACTGCTCGACCCGTGACGCGGTCTCGATGACGGGCAAGAACATCGGCGATGAGCTGAACGCCGCCGGGCTCAGCTGGGGCTGGTTCCAAGGCGGCTTCCGGCCGACCACCAGCTTCGCCACCGCGACCGGCGGCACCCAGCCCACCAGCACGTTCACCCCGGACCAATTCAAGGGCAAGTTCGCTGTCGCCCCGGCCTCTGACCAGGGGCTGTGCAACGCCGTCCATCCGGTCGGCGCGGCCATCGGCGGCACCGGGGGCATCACCCCTGGTCCCACCAACTACGGCAACAAGGACGACTACATCCCCCACCACGAGCCGTTCCAGTACTACGCTTCGACGGCCAACCCGCACCACCTGCCGCCTGCGTCCCTGTCCTCGATCGGCACCGACACGCAGACCTTCAGCAACGGCGTCCCGCAGTTCGACACCGCCAACCACCAGTACGACACGAGCGACTTCGACTCACTCGTTGGCGCGATCTCGCACGGCTTCGTTTCACCCGATCGCCTGCCCGCCGTGAGCTTCGTCAAGGCCCCTGGGTACCAGGACGGCCACGCCGGCTACTCCGACCCGATCGACGAGCAGAAGTTCATCGTGGATGAAGTCAACGCGCTGGAGAACACCCCGGACTGGTCCAGCACCGCGGTCGTCGTGGCCTACGACGACTCCGACGGCTGGTATGACCACGTCTACAGCGGCATCCACAACACGTCGAACACCTCAGCAGTCCCGACGCCACCCGGACCGCAGGACTTCCTGACCGGCACCGGGCTCTGCGGGGACACTACCGCGCACCCGCCGCTGGCCGGCCAGAACGGCCGGTGCGGCTACGGACCCCGCCTGCCGCTGCTGGTCATCTCGCCCTGGGCCAAGCGCAACTACGTCGCGCACACCCTGACCGATCAGAGTTCCATCATCAAGTTCGTCGAGGACAACTGGCGGCTGCCGAGGATCAGCGGCTCGTTCGACGCTATCGCCGGATCGCTGGACAACATGTTCGACTTCCGCGGTGTCGGGGGCGACCATCACAGTCGCAAGCTGTTCCTCAACCCCACGACGGGACAGCCCTACCGGAGCTGACAGGACGTCACGTATCCCGGCTATTCACCGCCAACCACCGGCGAGGTCGTTAGCTAGGAGCACTCGGTAATCGGAGCGGGCCGCCGCGGGATGATCCCTGCGGCGGCCCGCTTGCTACCACTCGGTGGTATCTCGCCTCGTCGCCTCGTCAGCCGGCGTCCCTCCCCGCACCCGGGACCGGCGGTGAGCAACGGCGGCGCTCAGGCGGCCCGCCGGCGTACCAGCAGCATGGCCGCGTCGTCGTCCAGGGCGTGCCCGACGTGCATCAGCACATCCTCCTGCAGCCGGTTCAGGGCGCTGTCCGGGTCCGTGGCCTCGGCGTAGACCGCGCGGTCCGGCAGCGGGTAGAACTCACCGGCCCGGTTGCGCGCCTCGCTGACCCCGTCCGTATAGAACAGCATCTGGTCGTCCGGGGCGAACGGGACGGTGATCACTTCACGCGGCACGACCCCCAGGCCGGCCAGGCCCAAGGGCAGGCTCGGCGTGGTCGGCTCCACGAACCGCCCGACGTGGCCGGTGATAAGCAGGGGCGGGGGATGGCCGCAGCTGAGCAGCTTGATCCAGGATCCATCCAGGCTGACCTCGGCCAGCACCGCGGTGACGAACTGCTCGTCGTCGAGCTGGCGGGCCAGGGCGATCTCGATCCGGTCCGCGATCATGGCGAGGCTGGCCGCCTCGGGCGCCACCTCACGGAACGAGCCCAGAACGGTCGCGGCCGTCTTGACCGCGACCAGGCCCTTGCCCTGGACGTCGCCGATGATCAGTCGCATCCCGGTGGGCCCGGTGACGACCTCGTACAGGTCCCCGCCGATGCGGGCGTGCGAGGTCGCGGACATGTAGCGCACCGCCAGCCGGACGCTCCGGGCCGCGTCCGGCACCGGGCCCAGCAGGACCTGCTGCGCCACCTCGGCGATGGCCCGGACCTCGACCAGCTCCTGCTCACGCCGCTGGCGCACCGTGCACGCGATCACCGCGGCTATGGTCACCCCCACCACGACGGCCGAGTCACGGGCGTAGTCACCCCAGGTACTGATGACCTGGTCGGCGGCCAGCAGTGCGTTCAGGACCAGGGCCACCACGCCGGCCGCGATGGTTTTGCGCAGGCCGCCGGAAACCGCGGCGAAGGCGGGGCCGAGCGCGAGCAGCTCGAGCAGCCCAGAGCGCGGGCCAAAGGCCAGGGCGGCCCCGGCCACCGCCCCCATGATCAGGAACGGCAGCACATCGAGCAGGCGTTGCATGCTGGACCGGGTAACCGGCTCCACCCCCGTGACCCGCAGATCATGACCGGCCGCCAGTCCCCGGCCGGGCACCCCCCCTGCTCCCTGAATAACTCCGTACGCCCCCGACAAATCAGTCTCCCGCAACTTCGGGCACCCCGGTACCCACCGCTGAGCCGGCCCTCTGCGTGTGGCCCTGATTCTGGCCCCGTGATTCGGGCCCTCGGGCAGGCTTGGTGCGGCAAGGCAACGGAAATGCTATCAGTAGTGACGACCCGTATTCGATCATGCGGTATCAGATCGTACAGGCCCTCCTATAACTCTTAGTAGCGGGGTGGCTACTTTCGTGTGAACAGGCTCGTGGCCTGCTCACGTGGGGCCGGCTGGGACGGCCTTGGTGGCCGCCGCTGCGCCCCCGGGAACGGCTGCCGCAGCCTGTCGGTTCAAGGCGGGAAACCGGGTGGCGGTGGCATCTTGACGCGGCCGGCAGGCGATGCCTGAATGAAGGCAGCTTTCAACGCTTTCGACCACTTTCCATCAGTTCCAATCACCATGCCCGCTGGTCGAAGCGCCGGGACGACCCGTGAGGATGCGGTCAGGAAGGGGTACTGCCGTGCGTACCATCCGTCTCAGAGGCTTACGACGCGCCGTGGTCCTGGCCACCGCGGCCCTGCTTGGCTGGGCGTTCTGCCTCGCGGCAGTTCCCCTGACCCAGGCCGCCGCGGCGACCGCCATCACGGTCAATGGCACCAGCGCCGGGCGGACCTTCGGCGGCATCGGCGCGATCAGCGGCGGGGGCGGTAACTCGCGCCTGCTGACCGACTATCCCGCGGCCCAGCAGACGCAGATCCTCAACTACCTGTTCAAGCCCGGTTACGGGGCGGACCTGCAGATCCTCAAGGTGGAGATCGGCGGGGACACCAACTCCACCGACGGCTCCGAATCGAGCATCGAGCACGCGTCCGGCGCCATCAACTGCAGCGCCGGATACAACTGGTGGCTGATGGAGCAGGCTAAGGCGCTGAACCCGGCCATCAAGCTGTACGGGCTGGCCTGGGGCGCGCCCGGCTGGATCGGCGGCGGCAACTTCTGGTCCACCGACATGATCAACTACCTGGTCAGCTGGCTCAACTGCGCCAAGTCACACGGCCTGACCATCAACTACCTCGGCGGCTGGAACGAGCGTGGCTACAACATCTCCTGGTACGAGCAGCTCCGGTCGACGCTGAACGCGGACGGCTACTCGGCGGTGCAGATCGTCGGCGCGGACAGCGACTGGAGCATCGCCAGCGCCATCGCGGCCAACTCCACCTTCGCCAATGCGGTGAACATCATCGGGGTGCACTATCCCTGCGCGGGCGGGGACGGCGGCAGCGCGGCCACCTGCGCGGCCAACTCCACCGCCATCGGCACCGGCAAGCCGCTGTGGGCCAGCGAGAACGGCTCCCAGGACCTGAACTCGGGCGCCCCGGCGCTGATCCGCTCTATCACCCGCGGTTACATCGACGCCGACCTGAGCGCCTACATCAACTGGCCGCTGGTCGCCGCGATCTACCCCAACCTGCCCTACAACACCGACGGGCTGATCCTGGCCAACCAGCCCTGGTCCGGAGCGTACGGCGTGGGCGAGAGCCTGTGGGCCACAGCCCAGGTCACCCAGTTCACCGCGCCGGGCTGGCAGTTCCTCAACTCCGGGTCGGGCTACCTCGGCGGCAGCGAGTCGAACGGCAGCTATGTCTCGCTGAAATCCACCAACGGCACCGACTACTCCACGATCATCGAGACCACGACGGCCACCGCGGCCCAGACGGTCAACGTGACCGTGTCCGGCGGGCTGTCCACCGGCGCCGTGCACGTGTGGGCGACCGATGTCAATACGCCGGGATCGGGACCGCAGTTCGCCCAGCAGTCCAGCATCACCCCGGTGAACGGCGCCTACTCGCTGACCGTGCAGCCGGGCTACATCTACACGCTGACGACCACCAGCGGCCAGGGCAAGGGCACGGCCGCCAGCCCGGGCCAGGCCACCCTGCCCCTGCCGTACTCCGACAACTTCGACAGCGGCACCGCCGGCCAGCAGCCCCGCTACCTGTCCCAGATGCAGGGCGCATTCGAGGTCGAGCCGTGCGCGGGCGGCCGCTCCGGGCAGTGCGTCCAGCAGCAGGCTGCGGTCCAGCCGATCGAGTGGGACGGAAACTCCAACCCGTACACGATCGGCGGCAACCTCAGCTGGGCCAACTACTCCGTGTCGGCTGACGCGCTGATGGCGCAGGCCGGGGCGGTGCAGTTGATCGGCCGGGCGGGTCCCCAGCACGCGTTCGGGCCGGCTGGCATCGACGAGTACTACCTCCAGCTGAGCAATAGCGGCGCGTGGTCGATCATCCGCAACAACACCAGCGACAGCCTCACCACGCTGGCCAGCGGCGCGGTGAGCGCTCCCGGCACCGGCACCTGGCAGCACCTGGCCCTGACCTTCAACGGCAGCAGCATCTCGGCGGCCATCAACGGCACAACCGTCGCCACCGTCACCGACGCTACCTACGCCTCTGGAATGGTCGGATTTGGCACGTCTGGGTATCAGACGGACCAGTTCGACAACATGTCGGTCACCCTGGCCGGTTCGGCCACCCCAACCGGGCATATCATCGCGGGAGACGACACCGCCGAGTGCGCCGACGTGAACAACGGGTCGGCCACCGACGGCTCGAAGGTGCAGATGTGGGGCTGTGACAGCGATGCAACGGCGCAGAGCTGGACCATGGCGTCCAACGGCACCGTCGGGATCAACGGGAAGTGCCTGGACATCACCGGCGCCAGTACGGCCAACGGCGCCCGCATCGAGGAGTGGACCTGCAACGGCGGTGCCAACCAGCAATGGCTCGCGGTGAACGGCGAACTGGTGAACCCGGTCTCCGGCAAGTGCCTGGATGACCCGAATTTCACCACGACGCAGGGCACCCAGCTCGACCTGTGGACCTGCAACGGCGGCAGCAACCAGCAATGGTCGGTGCCGTGACCGGCCCCCGCTGACCCGGGGCCACGCGAAGATCCCCGTCCCCCCGGTAACCCCCCCACCGGGGGGACGGGTCTTTCTCCGGTCCCCGAGTGCCTGCCTCAGGGGTGCCAGCCCTGACGGATGCCCGTCCTAGAGGTGCCCGTGCCCCGCGGCCACGTCGTGCGGGTGATGGTGGGGGGTCTGCGCCTGCCCGACCTTGTCTGCGAACCCGGGCATCGCGATCCGGTACGCGCACGTGTCGCAGTTCATCCTGATGTCGCCGTGCAGCGCCTCCGCGTACCGCTCGAGCACCAGCCCGGCCAGCTCGTCGCAGGCGCCGATCAGCCCGGCTACCCGCACGTCGATCTCCCGGTGCCGCTCCGCGAACGCGCCCGCCTGGGCCGCGACCCGGTCCGGGAGCACGCCGGCGAACAGGAAGTACGGCGCCACGACGATCCGCTCCGCGCCCAGCCGCCGGGCCTGGTCCAGGGCGGCCGGCACGGATGGCCCGGTCAGCGAGATGAAGCTCAGCGTCACGTCGGCGTAGCCGCGCCCCTCCCACAGCAGCCGGGCCACCTTGGCTACTTCGGCGTTCCCGTCCGGGTCGGTGGATCCCCGGCCGACCAGCACGACGTGGGTACCGGCCCGCGCGTCCGCAGCCCAGGCCGCCGAGTCCCGTGTCTCTGCACCTCGTCCCTCTGCGCCCGGTGCTTCCGCACCCCGCCCGTCTACACCGCGTGCTTCCGGAGCCAGGGCCGCATCGATGCGGGCCTCGAGCACGTCCAGCAGCACCGGGTGCGGGCCGAGCGGCCGGCCGTAGCGGTACCGCAGCCCGGGGTGGCGCACCTGCTCCCGGGCCAGCGCGGCGGGGATGTCTCCCTTGCCGTGCCCGGCCGCGCTGAGCACCAGCGGGACGGCGACCAGTTCCGCCGGCCCGCCGTCAGCCAGACGCGCGCCCGCCAGCCCGGGCACCACCTCGCTGACCGAGGGCGCGGACAGCTCGATGAAGCCGCCGTCCACGGCCGGCAGCCGTCCCGCCGACTGATCACGGACCCGCCTGATCAGCTGGCGGAATTGCGCCACGCCGGTGGCGTCACGGGTACCGTGCCCGATGATCAGCAACGGAAGCCCGCCCGCGGCCGGTCCCGCCATCATCACCGAACCTCCTCGAGGTACAGCAGGGCGTTAAGCGCGGCGGCGGCCACCGCAGCGCCGCCCTTGTCGCTCTGGTTGGTCAGGGCCGGCCAGCCGCTGGCCCGCAGCGCGGCCTTGGCCTCCGCGGCCCCCACGAACCCGACCGGCAGGCCGATGACCAGCGCGGGCGAGGCGTTCAGGGTCAGCAGCTCGAACAGGGCCGTGGGGGCGGTGCCAATGACCCACACCGCGCCGGGGCCCGCGTCCCGGCAGGCGACGCGCATCCCCGCGGCTGAGCGGGTGATCCCAGCCCGCGCGGCCAGCGACCGGGCCCGCGGGTCGCGGACCCGGCAGACGACCTCGCGGCTGGTGATGCCGGCCGCGACCATCGCGCTGTCGGCGACCACGGGGGCACCCCGGCGCAGCGCGGCCTCCCCGGCGGCCAGCGCCTCCTCCACGCATACCAGGTCCGTGAGGTAGTCGAAGTCGGCGCTGGCGTGCACCACCCGCTCGGTGACCGCGCGGGTCAGCGGGGCCAGCGCCGCGGTGTCGGCCCGGGCCCGCAAGATCGCGTACGACTCTTCCTCGATCGGGTGGATGCCGCGGCTCACTGGGCTGAGCTCATGGGTCGGGAGGCTCCTTTGCCTTCGCTGGCACTGTTCTGACTGGCACTGCTCTGACTGGCACTGCTTTGACTCGCACTGCCTCGACTGGCACTGCTTTCGCTGATGCTGATCGCGCCCACCGGGCAGATCTCGACGCATTCCAGGCAGCCCGTGCAGCGGCCGGGCAGCACGTGCAGTATCCCCCCGGCCGGCCGGATCGCGTGCTCTGGGCAGGTGAGCAGGCAGGCGCCGCAGCCTTGGCAGGCGCCGATGGTCACGGCTGCCACGGGTACCCCCGCGGTGTCACCATGCGTCCGGCCACCATCTGGGTCGTCGAGCAGCCGACGAGAACCAGGCTGAGCATGTCGACGGCGGCCGTATCGAGCTTCCCGAGTGTGGTCACGGTGATGAGCTGGCCCGGCCGGTTGGCGTTGCGGATAATCGCGGCGGGCGTGCTGGCCGGCCGGTGCGCGCCGAGCAGATCCAGCGCGGCGCGGAGCTGCCAGTCGCGGGCGCGGCTGCGTGGGTTGTAGAAGGTGACCACGAAATCGCCGTCGGCGGCCGCGCGCACCCGGCGCTCGATCATCTCCCAGGGAGTATTCAGGTCGGACAGGGAGATCACCGCGTGATCGTGCCCGAGCGGCGCGCCCAGCAGGGCCGCCGCGGCCAGGTTCGCGGTGATGCCCGGCACCGTGACCACGTCAATATCCTCGCCGGCCAGGCTGAGCGCCGGGCTGGCCATCGAGTACACGCCGGCGTCGCCCGAGCCGACCAGGGCTACGGCCTGGCCCCGCCGGGCCTCGGTCACGGCGGCCCGGGCCCGCTCCTCTTCGGCGCCGAGGCCGGAAGACAGCAGCCGGGTGCCCGGCCGCAGCAGGTCCCGGACCTGGTCCAGGTACTGGTCCAGGCCGGCCACCACGGCCGCCCGGCGCAACTCGGCCACGGCCCGCGGCGCGAGCAGGTCCCGCGCGCCCGGTCCCAGCCCGACCATAGCCAGCCGTCCGCGGGGCCGGATCCGGGCCACCGCCGCGGTGGCCATGGCCGACTTGTGCTTACCCGCCACCAGCACGTCGCCGCGGGTCAGCGCGGCCGCCTCGGCCACGCTGGGGGTGCCCACGGCGGCCAGGGCTGCGGCGCTGGGGTTCGGCACGACCACGGCCGCCAGGTCCGCAGCCGGGTAGCTGACCAGCGGCCAGCCGCGCCGGGCTGCGGCCTCGACGATCCCTGGCTCGTCGGCCTTGGCGTCCACCGTGGCCAGCGCGGCGACCGAGAGCGGCGACACGCCCGCCTCGTCCAGCACCCTGTCGATCAGGCTGAGCACCTCGGCCGCGCTGACCCCGCGGCTCGCGCCCACCCCCACGGCCAGCGAGGGTGGGCGGAGCAGCACGGTCCGCCCGTCTACCGGAGCCATCTCGTCGGTGACGAGGATCCGGTTCCCGTGGCCCATACCACCCCCGTGGCCCGTATCACTCACGTCGGGGTCGCCACCGGGACCCGGGCTGAGGTGGACGTTGGGCGGGAAGGCAGGCAGCGGCCAGGTGGCATTGCTGTCCAGCCGCACCGGCTCGCCATCCAGCATGGCCCGGCTGACCGCGGCGATCGCACCCTCCACCGGCCAGCCCAGCGTGTCCAGGCCGGGCACCCCGGCCAGGTCGGTTGCGGTGCTGAGCACGGGTTCCGCGCCCAGCACCTCGGCGACCCGCGCGGCGAGCGCATTCGCGCCTCCGTTCCCGCCAGGCGGCGCGCCCGTGCGGGAGCCGTGCCCGCCGAGCAGGGCGATCGCGTGCCGGGAAGCCTCGTCCACGCACACCACGGCCGGGTCGCTGTGCTTGCTGGCCAGCAGCGGGGCGAGCAGCCGGACGGTCGCCCCGGTGGCGAGGAAACAGACCAGGGCGTCGCACTCGGCCCAGGCCCGGGGCAGCGCGGTCGCCGCGGGCCCGTCATATCCGCGAGTCTCCCCGGGCCAGGCCCGGGCCAGCCG
>DASQRM010000279.1:0-19764 GCA_035642895.1 Streptosporangiaceae bacterium
TGCGGCCGGCGTGATCAGGGGATGACCGGCCCCGATTGGGCGTTCGCGTGGCGGGTAGGGCGAAGGCCGTGAAGTCAGCCAATACCGGGGCGCGGGTCCTCGTGGTCGGGGCTGGGTTCGCCGGCCTGGCCACGATGAGCAGGCTGGCCCGGGGCGGGATGCAGGTAACCCTTGCGGACCGGCACATCTACAGCACGTTCCAGCCGTTGCTCTACCAGGTGGCCACCGCGGGGCTGGCCCCCAGCGACGTGGCCTACCCGCTCCGCAGCTTCGCGCACAAATACGGGGCGCGCTTCCGGCACGGGGAGCTGGCCAGCGTGGACGCGGCGGCCCGGGTCGCCGAGTTCGGCGACGGCGGCCGCTTCGAATACGACTACCTCATCCTGGCTGTCGGGGTGACGGCGGGCTTTTACGGCATCACCGGCGCGGCCGACCACAGCCACGCGCTCTACACGCTGAATGATGCGTCGACCTTGCGCGAGCGCATCCTGGCCGGCCTGGAAAAGCTCAGCCTCGAGAGCGCCAGGCAGGACGTCACCGTCACCATCGTGGGCGGCGGGGCGACCGGGGTGGAACTGGCGGGGACGCTGGCTGAGCTGCGCAACATCGGCCTGCCCGCCTCCTACCCCGACATCGACCCTCAGTGCGTCCACATCCGGCTGGTCGAGCAGGCTCCGGCATTGCTGACGCCGTACGTCCCGACGCTGCAGGAGTACGCGCGGCACCAGCTGGTCAAACGCGGCGTGGACCTGTACCTGAACGCGACCATCAAAGAGATCACCGCCGACCGGCTCATCCTGGCCGACGGGCAGGAGCTGCCCAGCAACCTGACCGCCTGGGCGGCCGGCGTGGCCGGGCCGCCCGTGGCCGGCAAGTGGGGCCTGCCGCAGGGCAAAGGGGGCCGGCTGCTGGTCGGGCGGGATCTGCGGGTTGAGGGCCAGGATCGGATCTTCGCGATCGGCGACATCGCCCTCGTCGACGGTCACCCAGTCCCGCAGCTCGCCCAGCCGGCCCTGCAGATGGGCCGGCACGCGGCCGTGCAGATCCGGCGGCTAGAAGCCGGGCAGGACCTCGTCCCGTTCAGCTACCACGACAAGGGCACCATGGCCACCATCGGCAGCCGCTCGGCCGTGGTCCAGCTGAACCACGGGATACGACTCCGCGGCACCATCGCCTGGCTGGCCTGGCTGGGCCTGCACCTGATCACGCTGCTCGGCGGCCGGAACCGGAGCACTACCCTGATCAACCTGTCCTCCCGCTACCTGAGCTGGCGGCGCGGTGGCGGGATCATCGTCGGCGACGACGCGCCCGCCCAGAGTGCCGAGGGCGACTAACCAGGCCCGCGCGATGGGCCGGACCGGCCCGGGAGGCCTGGTCAGCTGGAGACGATGCCGGGGACCCGCATCACGTCGATTTCCGCCCCGGCGAGTTCCTGCAGCAGGCCAGCCAGCGGGTGCAGGCCCGGATCGGCCGGAAAGACGACCGCGACCGCGTGACCCTGCTGGGCCTGCCAGACGGCCTCCCGGCCGCGCGCCTCTTCCTCCCCCGGCTCGGCGCGGATCACCCGGGTCCCCGACCGGAGCAGGTCGGCCACCTCTTCCAGGACGGCCGCAGGGCCAGCCACCACCGAGGCCCGGCGCAGCTCGCTCATCGCGCGGGGGGTGAGCAGATCGCGTTCCCCCGGCCCGGTGCCGACCAGGGCGAGCCTGCCGCGGGGCCGGATCCGGGCCACCGCCACGCTCGCGTCCCGGGACCGGCGCTCGGCCACTACCAGTTCCGCCGCGCCGGCCAGGGCGGCGGCTCCGGCTGCGCTCGGCCGGGCTGGGGCGGCCACGGTCCCGCCCCGGCTGAGCGTCCCGGCCAGTTGCGCGGCCGGATAGCTCGCCAGTGGCCAGCCGCGTTCCCGGGCGGCCGCGGCGATCCCAGGCAGGGGGACCCCGTTCTCGCTCACCGCGGCCAGGGTGGCCACGCTGGCGGCGGACAGCCCGGCCTCCCCCAGCGCCCCGTCCGCCAGCCGCAACACCTCGTCCACACCGGCCTCGTAGTAGCCAGCCTCCAGCGTGGCCAGGTACACCCCGACCACGAGGGACGGCGGGCGCAGCACCGCGGTGCGCGTATCACCCGCCGCCAGCCGGTCGGTGATCAGAATCCGGTACTCCCCCGTATCTCCCACGGTGGCCGGGAGGGGCGGCAGCGGCCAGGTTTCCGCCGATTCGAGCCGGACCCGCTCACCGTCCAGCAGGGCCCTGCTCACCGTGCCGATCGCGCCCTCGGTCGGCCAGCCCAGGGTGTCCAGCCCGGGCAGGCTCACGGCGTCGGTAGCCGTCGTGATCACCGCATCCGCCCCGAACACCTCGGCGACGCGAGTAGCCAGCGCGTTCGCGCCGGCTGCATGACCGCCGACCACCGCGACCGCCCGGCGCGCTGATTCGTCCACGCATACCACGGCGGGGTCGGTCCACTTGCTGTTCAGCAGCGGGGCGATCAGCCGGACCGTAGCGCCGACGGCGAGAAAGCACACCAGCCCATCGCACTGGGCCCAGGCCCGGGCCAGGGCCTGCCGGGCCGGCCCGTCGTAGGTACGGGTCTGCCCGGGCCACGCGGCGGCCAGCCGTTCCGCGGCGGTGCGACCTCCCCCGGTCACCGCAATCAGGGCAATCACCGCATCAGGCCAATCACCGGCATCTCCGCAACTTACCGCAGGCTCATGTGCAGGCAGATCGTGGTGCCGTCCGGGCTGCTGCGCACCTCGACCAGGTCACATACCTGGTTTACCAGCCAGAGGCCCTGGCCGCCGGGCAAGTCATCGGCGGGCACCCGGTAGCCGGCCAGCCGGTCGGCGATGACGCCACTGTCGGTGATCTGGCAGAGGATCTCCTGCTCGTCGTGCCACAGGTGCATCGTCCCGCCCGCCCTGGTGTGCCGCAGCGTGTTGGCCGCGACCTCGCTGGCCGCCAGGACCAGGTCGGTGATGCGCCGGGTGGGCAGCCGGGCGCGGCGTGCGCACCGGGTCACCAGGCTGCGCACCGGCCGCAGGTCACGCTGGTAGAAGAGGCGTTCCGCGGTTGCGGGCGGGCAGGACAGCGGGTCGTCACAGCCGGGCGGCAGCTCGTCCGGGCCGAGGTAGCCCGAACTCGACTCCTCCGCCGACCCGTGGCGGAGCAAGGCCGGATGGGTACAGCCGGCGTCGTCCAGGACCGATGAGGTGAGTTCCGCGCTGTCGTACAGGCACACCGTGGTGGCTGGGGTCCCGGAGAACGCCGTGTTGACCAGGGCCTCGTAGCGGGTGGCCTCGCGCAGTTCGGCGGGCGAGCGGTCCGGCCAGACCGGCTCCCCCACGCACCGGATCCGCCGCCCGGGGTAACGGTCCATGAAGCCGCGGATGGCCGGGATGATCCGGGCCGGGTTGCGGCCCAGTTCGGTCATGTCGGTGAAGGCCACCCCGGCGGTGTCCCGGCCCAGTTCGCGGCGGAGCCAGCTCACCTTGGCGGGTGCGGTGGCGATGAGCACCGGCTCAGCCCGGGCCTGGCCGCCCCGCAGGTATCTCTCGATGGGGGCACGGAATTCGGCGGCGCCCCGGTAGAGGAGGGCACGGTGCAGGAAGCCGTCGCCGACGGCCACCGCCTCCGCCACGTCCACCCCCATGCCAACCGCCTAGCCAGCTACCGTGGGCGACCGTGGATGGCCAGGGCGGCCGGCCGGAGTATTTCCTGGCGCACTCCCGGCGCACCGGTCAGCCGGGGCCGCGTTGCTGCAGCGAACACTACCTTGCACGCGCTGCTATCTGCCCTGGCAAATCACAGCTATGCGGCTCATGTGCAGAAGCATGGCGCCGGGTTACGATCGCAGGGTACCTTCCCAGTCCTAGCCTGAGTTCGCAGGGGGAGCAGGGGAGCAGCGTGGAAGGACGCGAAGGGCTCTGGCTGTCAGCCGAGCAGCGCGGCAGCTTGATGGTCGTCACCATCCGCGGTGACCTCGATATCGTCAGCAGCGGCCGTTTTGACGACTGCCTGAAGCAGGCCCGCGCGGTGAGCAAGCGGATCCTGCTCGACCTGGCCGGGGTCGACTTCATGGACACCAGCGCGCTCGCGGTCATCGTCGGGCACTGGAAGAAGCTCAAGGCCGAGGGCGGGGCGCTGGTGCTGGCCGGGGCGCGCTACCGGTACACGAAGAGCCTGTGGATCACCGGGCTGGCCGATCGGCTGCCGCTCTACGACTCGGTGGAGCTGGCCATCGCCGCCGAGGATCCGGCGGCCGGGGAGCAGCAGGCCGAAGAGCAACAGGCGGGCGACCCCCCGGCCAGTGGCGCCGCGGCCGAGGAGGCCGCCGCCGCCGACTAGCATGCAGCTGGCGGAAGGCGGAAGATGGTCAGCTCGGATCTGGCGGTCGGCGCGGCCGGCCTGCTGGCTACGGCGGCGTCGTCCGAGCCCAGCTCGCTGCGCCGGCTGGCCGGCCTCGCGGTCCAGCAGGTGAACGGGTGCGCGGCGGCCACGGCGGTGCTCTGGCGTGACGGGGAGCCGGCGGTGGTGACGTCGAGCCACCCCGAGCCGCCCGCGCTGATCTGGATCCAGCTCCGCGCCGGGCGCGGGCCGATCCTGGACGCGCTGGCCGGCGGGGACCCGGTCAGCTGTGATGACACGCTGGCCGATGAGCGGTGGCCGGAGTACTCCGCCGCGGCCCTGGCCCTGGGGGTGCGGTCTTCGCTCACGCTGCCCTACCGCGGCGCTCCGGACTCCTTCACCCTGTCTCTGTTCGCCGCGCGGCCGGGTGTGATGGACCCGGCGCAGATCCCGCTGGCCGAGCTGCTGGTGGCGTTCGGCGGGGCGGCCCTGGCCGCGGTGTCTGACTACGACGAGGCGCAGCGCACGGCGGTGCAGCTGCGCGACGCCGCTGACTCCCGGTCCCTGGTCGACCAGGCCAAGGGGATCCTGATGCACGCGCTCGGCTGCAGCGCCGATGAGGCCCTGGACCGGATGCGCCAGGTCTCGCAGCGGAACAACATGCGGACGACCGAGGTGGCCGCGACGATCATCGGCGCCCGGGCCGGCCAGCCCGGGCAGGTGCCCCGGTCCGGCCAGTCCCGGGCCGGCCAGTCCCGGGCCGGCCAGTCCCCCCGGGCCGGCCAGGCGCCGCGGGCAGGCCGGGCGGACCAGGCGTCCCGGGCCAGGCGTTAACGTGGTTGCTCCCCCGCGCAGATCAGGCCCGCGCAGATCAGGCCCGCCCAGATTGGGATTGCCCCGTGCCAGACGTCCCTGACCGCCAGCCACCGGGCGACGGCGCGGCCGAGCTGCGGGTCCGCCATGAGGCCCTGCAGCAGACCGCCACGATGCCCGGCGCGGACCTGCGGCCGCTGCTCGATGCGGCCCTGGCCGAGCTGGACGGCGCGATCGACGCGCTGGGCGCGGCGCAGGCCCAGCCCGCCGGGACCGGCATGCAGGAGCGGGCCGCAGGCTCCGTGCACGCCGAGCGCCGCCTGCTGCACGCGGTGTTCCAGCAGGTGCCGGTGCCGCTGTTCGTGCTCGGCCAGGACGGCACCGTGCGCCGCGCCAACCCGGCGGCCAGTGCGCTGCTCGGGGCGGCCCGCGGCTACCCGACCGGGAAGCCGTTCAGCGCACTGGTCGAGCCGTCCGGCCGCCCGGCGGTCCGCTCGCTGCTGGCTGCGGCAGCCCGCAGCGAGCAGGGCCGGCAGCTGGACTGCCAGCTGCTGACGGCCAAGGGCCGGGTCAGCAGCACGCTGGACGTGCGGCCGGTCAGCGTGCGCGGCGGCGACGACTGGCTGCTCGTCGCGGCCCGGGACGCCAGGCCGCCTGCCCCGGCCGGGGAAAGCCCGCCGGCGGAGGCGGCGCCCGATCCCATGGTGACGGTGATGACCCGGCGGCTCGACCTGGCCACGACGGCCAGCCGGCTGCTGTTGGAGAACGTCACCTTCAGCGAGTCCGTCACCCTGCAGCGCTGCGCCCGGCTGCTCTCCGAGGCGCTGGGCGCCTGGGTCATCGTGGACTTGGACCGGGGCGGGCTGCTCCGGCGCCACTTCGTCACCGGGCCCGACAAGCACGAGTCCGGCCAGCTGGCGCAGACGGTGGCCACGATCAACCCGGAGCCGGGCTCGCTGCCCGTGGCGGTCCGCGACTCGGCCAGCACGCTGCTGGTGACGCACGCCGAGGACAACGACATCCTGGGCACGGGCCCGGGCGGCGTGCCGCTGCTCGCCCTCCTGGGCACCAGCTCGGTGCTCTGCGTGCCGCTGTCGGACGGTGAGCAGACGCACGGCGTGCTGACCCTGGCCCGTGACCCGTCCCGCGGGTACTTCAGCCTGGCCGACGTGGGGCTGGTCGAGGAGATCGCCGAGCAGCTGGCGCTGGCCATGTCGTTGCGGCACATGCTCCGCACCCGCACCGAGACCGCCGAGGCCCTCCAGGCCAGCCTGCTTCCGCCGGTCCTGCGGGCCGTGCCCGGGGTCGAGATCGCCTCCGCGCACATGGCCCCCACCCAGGGCCGGGCGGTCGGCGGCGACTTCTACGATGTGCACCCGACCCCGGACGGGTGGGGCCTGGCCATCGGCGACGTGTGCGGGAAGGGTGCGGACGCCGCCTCGGTCACCGCCGTGGCCCGGCACGCGATCCGGGTCCTCGCCCACTGGAGCGCCGACCCGGCCCAGGTGCTACGCGGCGCCAACGAGATCATGCTGGCCGAGGAATTCGGCAGCCGCTTCGTGACGGCCAGCACCACCAGCTTCAGCTGGAGCGGCCGCAGCCTGCACGCCGTGCTCGGCAGCGCCGGGCATCCCGGTCCGGTCCTGGTCCGGCCGGACGGGCGCGCGCAGGTCCTCGCGGGTGGCGGGCTGCCGCTCGGGATCTTCCCCGACGCCGAGCCGGTGACCCACGAGCTCGAGCTGGCCACCGGCGATGTCCTGTTCTTCTGCACCGACGGGCTGACTGACGCCCGCAGCCCGGACCAGGCTTATTTCGAGGGGAGCCTCGCGGACGGGCTGACCACGCTGGCCGGCAAGCCGCCTGCCGACATCGTCTCCGGCCTGCGCCGCCTGGTGCTGGACTTCTGCGCCGGGGTGCTGCTCGACGACGTGACCATGCTGGTCCTCCGGGTGGGCGAGCCGCCGGGCTCGTAAGCCCGGCGGCTCTGGTCCCGGGCTACGAGCCCGCCGGCTCTGGTCCCGGGCCGCTCAGTACCGCGCGCCGGCGACCTGCGCGCCCAGCGGGTCCAGCACGGCCAGCTCACTGCCGCTGAGCGTGACGTCGAGCGCGCCCACGTTCTGCTCCAGCCACTTGATCCGCTTGGTGCCGGGGATCGGCGCCACCGGGACCCCGAGCCGGTCCTGCTGCGCGTACACCCAGGCCAGGGCCACCTGCGCCGGGGGCACACCCTTAGCCTCGGCCACGCCGCGGACCGCGTCCGCGATGGCCTGGTTGGCCTGCCCGGCCTCGCCGGTGAAGCGCGGGTTCCGGCTGCGGAAGTCCTTCGCGTCCAGGGTCGCCACGTTCACGGTGCCGGTCAGGAAGCCCCGGCCCAGGGGCGAGTACGGGACCAGGCCGACACCCAGCTCCCGCAGGGCGCCGGCGACGGTGGTCTCCGGCTCCCGGGCCCACAGCGAGTACTCGCTCTGCACCGCCGCGATCGGGTGCACGGCGTAGGCCCGGCGCAGCAGGGCGTCGTCCACCTCGGACAGGCCCAGGTAGCGCACCTTGCCCTCGGCGACCAGCTCGGCCATGGCGCCGACGGTCTCCTCGATCTCCGCCGTCTGCGGCGGGCGATGCAGGTAGTACAGGTCGATCACGTCCACGCCCAGCCGGGTCAGGGACGACTCGCAGGCATGCCTGACGTAACCGCGCTCGCCGCGGACGACGCGGTTGTTGTCACCGCCCGAGCGGTCGATGCCGAACTTGGTGGCGAGCTGGACCCCCTCGCGTCGGCCCGCCAGGGCCCGGCCCACGAGGACCTCGTTGTGCCCGGCGCCGTAGATGTCGGCGGTGTCGATGAAGGTGACACCCAGGTCGAGCGCACGGTGGATGGTCGCGATCGACTCGTCCCAGTCGGTCGCGCCGTACCACTCGCTCATCCCCATGCAGCCGAGGCCCTGCGCCGAGACGGTGAGGCCGCCCAGTGAAACGTTGCGCACGTTACTCCTGTCCTGTTCCTGGATTCGCTGCGAGGACGCAGCTCTCGTAGGTCGCGATCTTGTGATCGAGCAGTTCCAGGCACTCCTGCTGCTGGCGCAAGGCCTGACGTACGTGCTCGCGGTGCCCCTCCAGCAAGGCCAGCCGCTCCTGCTGCTGCGCCCCCGACCGGACCAGCTCCGCGTAGCGGAGCATGTCGCGCACCGGCATCCCGGTGGCCCGGAGCCTGCTCAGCAGCAGAATCCAGTCCAGGTCGGCATCGCTGTAGCGGCGGCGACCATCGGCGGTCCGGGCGACCCGGTCCAGCAGGCCGATGCGCTCATACCAGCGCAGCGTGTGCTGGGACAGCCCGCACTTCTCCGCCGTCTCCCGAGTGGTCCAGCCGGTCACATAGTTGACCCTAGACGTTAGAGCACGCTCTAACGCAAACGCTCTGCCCGGCCCGGCCGCCCGGCGCGGTCATCTCCCTCAGCAGCCTGATCGCGCCGTCGAGCTTCAGGGCCTGGTTCATGGCGTCAGCGGTCGGCGCGAAGACCGTGGTGCCGCCATCCTTGCTCACGGCGACGTATTCATCGTCCCACCCGAGGTCCCACCTGTGCCGCCACCGGGATTGCAGCCAGGCCAGGTCACCCGGATCGGGGCAGGTGAAGGAGAACCGCGTCACGGCAGCACCGGTCATGAGCAGGAGTTCTCGTTGATCCAGTTCGTCATCTCCCCCGGCATGTCCGCCAGCCTCGACGTCACCAGGACGTTCATGGACGTGGAATTCCGGCGCGCCAGCCAGGTGAGGACGTGGCTCTTGACCTGGACAGTCCCATCCCGCTCTGGGAGCAGCTAGCTGATGTGCTGCGCGAGGGGATCAGGTCCGGGATGTATACCGGGAGGGTCCCCTCAGCGAGGTCCCTCGCCCAGGAATTCGAGGTCAGCCACAAGACATCCGAGCGCGCCCTCCACGCCTTGGTCGATGAAGGACTTCTCGTAGCCGTGGTCGGCAAGGGGTTCTACGTCAAGCGGTAGGACTCGTTGGCATGAGTCTCGACGGGGCGCTTCCAGAGCAGGAGGTAGCGCCAGAAGATGAGCCGTCTTACCTGGGCGCCAGGAAGTGTCCTGGTCGCGTGCTGGCGGACCTCGCGGGTCGTCAGCGGCGGATCAAGAACCCGCAGCGCGTCGTCTAGTGGCATGTGGTGCAACGCGGTGACCGAGACGATCGCGTCGTAGTGCTCAGCCGGGAGCGGGGCGCGCATGACGTCACCGAGGATGCAGGTGACATTGGCCGGCGTGATCTGCCTGGCCGCTTCGATCATCTCAGGCGACCGGTCGAGCGCATCGACATGTAGGGCGCGGGTGGCCAGTTCGGCGGCGAACGCCCCGGCGCCGCATCCGACATCAAGGGCCCGCGGGCACGGGGAAGGCAGCTGCCGCATGAGCAGCCGGTGGTAGTAGGCGTTGTGGTCCCAGTCCAGCAGCCCCATGCCTCTATCGTCCCCCAGTCAGGACCGGGGCTCGGGACCTCTCCTTCATGATCACGGTCACTGTGGGGCGTCATGAGTCAGATATTGACCGTGAACGCTTACTGGGAGGGGTGAGCCGGGAGGCTGGCCCTGGCCGGGAAGGCGCCGGGCGGGGGCGGGGTTAGACGGGCCAGGACTCGCGGCGGTAGGCCGCGTCCCAGAACATCCACTCGTAGCGGGCCCCGGTCTCGAAATGGGCCCGGGCCTGGGCCTTCTGCCCGGCGGGCAGGTCGCGGCCCGCCAGGTCGGCGAGTTCGAGGACCTCAGCCACCTCACCGGCGTACTCCGGACCGGCGTAGGTGTCGATCCAGCGCTGGTAGACCGGGTTCGGCGAGCCCTGCTCGTGCAGATGCTGGCCGACCCGGCCGTAGATCCACAGGCACGGCAGCACAGCAGCCAGGCCTTCCGCGAACCCGCCCCGGAACACCGAGGCGAGCACGTAGCTCGTGTAGGCCTGGGTCGTCGGGCCCGGCTGGACCTGGGCCAGCGCGGCCGGGTCACCGCCCAGGTCGGTGACCAGGGTCTGGTGCAGGGTGGACTCGGCGGCCAGGCCGGCGGCCGCGTGCCTGGTCAGCACCCGGGCCGCGTCGGCCGTCGGCGCCTTCACCCCGACCAGCCCGACCGCCCGGACGAACTCATACACGTAATGCTCGTCCTGCGAGAGGTAGTAGAAGAAGGCCTCGGGCGGCAGGTCCCCTGTGGTCAGCCCCTGGATGAACGGATGCTCCAGGATCGCCGCGTAGGTGCTGGCGATCCCGGCCCACAGCTGACCGGTCCAGCCCGGCCGGTCCGGTCCCCCTAGGGCCTGCGCCGCGCTCGTCGGTGCCGAAGTCATGCTGCTCCCCTCACCACGGTGTGGTTGTCGGTCACGACAGGTCGATCCACACGGTCTTGGTCTGCAGGTAGGAATCCAGCGCCTCGCGGCCGAGTTCCTTGCCGAATCCGCTCATCCTGAAACCGCCGTACGGCACCGCGACGTCGAACCACCCGTACGTGTTGACCCAGACCACGCCCGCCCGGATGGCGGCGGCCACCCGGTGACCGCGTTTGATGTCCCGGGTCCACACGCCCGACGCGAGCCCGAACGCGGTGTCGTTCGCGGCCGCGACCGCTTCCTCCTCGGTGGCGAACGAGGACACCATGGCCACCGGCCCGAAGATCTCCTCGCGCATCACCCGCATCTCCGGGGTGACCCCGGTCAGGATGGTCGGGGTCACGAAGAAGCCGCCGTCCAGGGCCGGATCGGTCACCGGGGTGCCGCCGACCAGCGCGGTGGCGCCGTCGTCCAGGCCGGACCGGACCAGGGACAGCACCCGGTCCCGCTGCTCGGCGCTGACCAGCGGCCCCATCGTGGTCTGCGGGTCGAGGCCGTCGCCGAGCCGGACCGCGCGGACCTTGTCGGCCAGCCGGGCCACGAACTCGTCGTGCACCGCGTCCTGGACGTAGACCCGGGCGCCGGCGATGCAGCACTGGCCCTGGTTGAAGTAGACCGCGCCGAATGTGCCCTCCACGGCTGCGTCGAGGTCCGCGTCCGCGAAGACCAGGCTGGGCGACTTGCCACCCAGTTCGAGCGAGAGGCGCTTCATGTTGCCCTTGGCCGCGTCGAGGATCTTCTGGCCGGTGCCGGTCTCGCCGGTGAACGTGACCTTGTCCACGCCCGGGTGGGCGGCCAGCGGGGCCCCGGCCGTCGGCCCGAACCCGGGTATCACGTTGACCACGCCGGGCGGGAACCCGACCTCCTCGATGACCTGGGCCAGCCGCAGCGCGGACAGCGGGGTCTGCTCGGCCGGCTTGAGGATTACCGTGTTCCCGGCGGCCAGCGCCGGGCCCAGTTTGTATCCGCACATCAGCAGCGGGAAGTTCCACGGGATGATCGCCGCGACCACGCCGACCGGCTCGCGCCGCGTGTAGACGTGGAAGGCGGCCCCGCTGGCCGGGGTGATGGTCTCGCCCTCGATCTTGGTGGCCCAGCCGGCGTAGTAGCGGAACAGCCCGGCGCACAGCGGCACGTCCACGGCGAGTGACTCGCTGGTGGGCTTGCCGTTGTCGAGCGCCTCCAGCCGGGCGAACTCCGCGGCCAGGTCCTCGATCCGGCGGCCGAGTTCCCAGAGCAGCTCGGCACGGCGGGCCGGGGCCTCGGCCGACCACGGGCCGAGCGCGGCCCGGGCCGATTCCACCGCGGCGTCCACGTCCGCCGCACTGGAATCGGCGACCGTGGCGAGGAGTTCGCCGGTGGCCGGGTTCTGCACCTCGAACCACTGATCCGAGGCAGCCGGCCGCTCGGTCCCGCCGATCACCAGCCCGCGGGGGCGGTGCAGGAACTGCTCAAATGGTTCCAGGGCGGCCACGTGCGAGCTCCCGGTGCGAAGAGACAGCAGGGTCAGATCCCGATGAGATCTGAGATCTGCACTGAAGCACACCGGCTCGGAGCGCGTCAAGGGGCCCTCCAGCAGCCGCTCATGGGCCCGGGAAGGCGACCGCATTACCCGGATGACGCGGCCGGTAAAAATCGTATTTCGCCGCAGGCGAACCCGGTGCGGCCGCCGGAGATCTTATATCTTCGCCCTCCTGGTCTTTCTCCGCCGCCACCGGCCCGGGACGCCTGGCGCGAGGCCCGTCGGCGCCGGCCTTCCGGGCCTGCTGGACCCAGGTGTCCGCGGGAGTCCGCGAGGTGAATGGAGTCCGTCCGGGTCCGCCCGTCCGGGTGACGATTTTCCGCCTGGGCGACCTCGGCGGATGCGCTTGCCAGCGACCTCGGGCCGAGCCTAGACTTGGCCGAGCATAAGATCTGAGATCTTATTTTTGCGCAACGAGTGGGGATGTGCGTGCCGACTCCGGAACAGCTCAGCGCCCGCGCCGCCGACGCGGTCGACACTCACCGGCTCATCGAACTGGTCCAGGAGGTGTGCCGCATTCCGAGCGTCCTCGGCGAGGAGGGCGAGCTGGCCGGGTTCCTGCACACGGTGATGGAGGAGTCCGGCTTCGAGGCGGCCGGCCTGCAGCCGGTCCTGCCCGGCCGGCCGAACGCGCTGGGCGAGCTGTCCTTCGGCGCCGGTCCCCGGGTCGTGCTCACCGGGCACCTGGACACCAAGCCCGTGTCCCACGGCTGGACCGCGACCACGCCCTTCTCGGGTGAGCTCATCGACGGCAGCATCTACGGTCACGGGATCATGGACATGAAGGCCGCACTGGCCTGCCAGATCGTCGCCATGGAAGCGTTGCAGGACAGCGGCGCGGAGCTGGCCGGCACGGTGGCCATGGCCGCGGTCGCCGACCACATGGGTGACCAGCTCGGTTCCATCGCCTACTTCGACAGCTACCCGGCCGACATGGCGGTGCTCGGCGAACTGTCCGACAACGAGATCTTCCTCGGCCACCGCGGCCGGTACTACTTCGACGTCACGGTCCTGGGCAAGTCGGCGCACACCTGCCACAAGCCGCTGGCCATCAACGCCAACGCACTGGCCGCGCACGCCATCCTCGAGCTGGAAGCCTCGCACTTCACCCCGGATCTCGAAGACTGGGTTCGTGACCTGTTCGGCCCGGAGACCTTCGTGGTGCCCGGCCGCGTCTACGGCGGCCTGCCGCCCGGCGGGCCGTCGATGATCCCCGACGAGTGCGTGATCCGGGTGGACTGCCGGCCGCAGCCAGGCGTCGGCGTGATCGACGTACGGGCCGAGGTCGACCGCTGCCTGGACCGGGCCGGGCAGCGCGACCCGCGATTCCGGGCTGAGGTCGTGCTGGCCGACGTCAAGGACGGGTACCTGGCCGGGCCGGACGACGAGGTCGTCCGGCATATGCGCGACGCTGTCCGCGCGGTCCGCGCCCGCCCGGCAACCGGCGGCGGGGCCCGGCGGCCGGCCGAGCCGGAGCTCCAGGTGGCGGGCTGGCTGGGCGACACGGCCAGCTTCGGCCTGAAGGTGCCGACGGTCATCTTCGGGCCCGGCGGTGAGCCGGTGTACTGCCCGGACGAGCACCTGAGCGTGGCCGACATCATCGAGGCCACCCAGGTCTACGCCAGCTTCGCCGCGCTCGCGCTGGCCCGGGGCTGAGCGAATGAGAGTGGTGCTGGCGACGTCAGCGGCTGGGAAGAAGCCAGGCGGATCGGAAGGCGCATGAGAGTGGTGCTGGCGAAGCCAGGACTAGACGGTCATGACCGGGGGGTGAAGGTGGTCGCGATGGCGCTGCGTGACGCCGGCGCTGAGGTCATTTACCTCGGGCTGCGCCAGACCCCGGCGCAGATCGTGGCCGCGGCCCAGGCCGAGGACGCCGACGTGATCGGCATCTCGGTCCTGTCCGGCGTGCACCTCCCACTGGCCCGGCAGATCCGCGAGGCCCAGCAGGCGGCGGGAGTGGATGACATCCCGCTGGTGGTCGGGGGCACGATCCCGGCCCAGGACGTTCCGGCCCTCACCGGCCTGGGCGTGCGGGCCGTCTACGGCGTGGGGACGCCGATCGGGGAGGTCGTCGCGGGCGTCATGGCCCTGGATCACAGGGCCCAGGAGCACGGGGCCCTGGAGCACGGGGCCCTGGACGGTGGGCCGCGGTGATCACCACCGACTCCGGCATCCCGGTCGACCCCTGGTACGGGCCGCCGGAGGAACCCGGCGCGCCCCTGGGATCGCCCGGCGAGCCCCCGTACACCCGGGGCCCGTACGCGTCCATGTACCGGGAGCGGCTGTGGACCATGCGCCAGTACGCGGGGTTCGGCTCCGCTGAGGACACCAACGCCCGCTTCCGGTACCTGCTCAGCCAGGGCCAGACCGCGCTGTCGGTCGCGTTCGACCTGCCCACCCAGCTCGGCTACGACTCCTCCCACGAGCTGGCCAGCAACGAAGTCGGCCGGGTGGGCGTGGCCATCGACACCGCGGACGACATGGCCGCCGTGTTCGACGGCCTGCCGCTGGAGGACCTGTCGGTCAACTTCACCATCAACGCGACCGCCCCGATCATCCTGGCCTTCTACATCGTGGCCGCGGAGCGGCGCGGGGTGGACCCCGCCCGGCTGGCCGGCACGCTGCAGAACGACATCCTCAAGGAATTCCTGGCCCGCAAGCTCTACGTGTTCCCGCCGCAGCCCTCACTCCAGCTCACCGGGGACGTGGTCGAGTACTGCGCCCGGGAACTGCCGCGCTTCAACCCGATCTCGATCACCGGCTACCACGCCCGCGAGGCGGGCTGCGACGCCATCCAGGAGATCGGGCTCACCATGGCCTCGGCCATCGCTTACGCGGAGCATTTCACCGCCCGCGGCCTGCCGTTCGACTCGTTCGCGCCCCGGCTGTCCTTCCACTTCTCCAGCCAGCTGGACCTGTTCGAGGAGGCGGCCAAGGTGCGCGCGGCGCGCGGCCTCTGGTACGACATCGCCACCGAGCGGTTCGGCGCGGTCAACCCGCACTCGGGCCGGCTGCGGTTCTTCTCCGGCTGCTCGGGCGCCACGCTGACCGCCCAGCAGCCGCTCAACAACGTGGTCCGGTCGACCCTGCAGTGCCTGGCCGCGGTGCTCGGCGGCGCCCAGTCGATCCACGTGATGGGCTACGACGAGGCACTGGAGATCCCCACCGAGGAGTCGGTCCGGCTGGCCCTGCGCACCCAGCAGATCATCGCCCACGAATCCGGGGTGACCAGGACCGTCGACCCGCTGGCGGGCTCCTACTTCGTGGAGTCGCTGACCAGCGAGCTGCGCACCCGGGCGCTGGAACTGGTGGCGGAGGTGGACGCCGGCGGCGGCTACGTGCACCTGCTCGAGCAGGGTGTCCCGCAGCGGTGGATCGCCGAGGCCGCGTACCGCAGCGAACTGGCCACGCAGTCCGGCGCGCGGGTCAAGGTCGGGGTGAACCAGTTCACCGGCGGCGGCGAGGACCGCCCGCCCCGGCTGTTCGAGGTGGACACCACGGCGGCCGCCCGGCAGCGGGCCCGGCTGGCCACCCGGCTGGCCGGGCGGGACGCCGCCGCGGCCGCCCGCGCCCTCGCCCAGCTCAAGGAGACGGTGACGGCGGGCGCGAACACCATGCCGGCCTTCCTCGGCGCGGCCCGGGCGGGCTGCACCGTGGGCGAGATCAGCGACGTGCTCCGCGCCGAGTTCGGCGAGCACCGGGAACCTCCCCCATGGTGAAGCCGCCCGCGGGCAAGCCACTGGCCGGGATCCGGGTGCTGGACCTGACCCGCTTCGTGTCCGGCGCCTACTGCACGATGGTGCTGGACGCGCTCGGCGCCGACGTGATCAAGGTGGAGGGGCTGCCCGGCGGCGACCCCTACCGGGCCCAGGGTGCGGTCCGGGTCGGCAGTCTGAGCGGCCTGTTCGCCTCCCTGAACACCGGCAAGCGGAGCATCGCCGTCGACCTGACCGCGCCGGACGGGACCGAACTGGTCCGCACCCTGGCGCGGCGCAGCGACGTGTTCGTCGAGAACGCCCGGCCCGGGTCGCTGGAGCGGGCCGGGCTCGGCCCCGACCGGCTGCACGCGCTGAACCCCCGGCTGGTCTACGCCTCGATCTCCGGGTTCGGCCCGACCGGCCCGGACGCGGGCCGCGGCGGCTTCGACCTGATCCTCCAGGCGGCCAGCGGCATCATGGCGGTGACCGGTACCGAGGCGGGCGGCCCGGTCAAGGTCGGGGCGCCGGTGCTGGACATCGGGTCCGGGATGAGCGCGGCGACCGCCATCATCGCGGCGCTGTTCGCCCGGACCGCTGACGGGCTCGGCCGCACGGTGAGCTCGTCCCTGCTGGAGTTCGCGCTGGGCTGCTTCACCAGCTACGCCGCGGACATGCTGGAGACCGGCACCTCCCCCGGCCTGCTCGGTAACGACTCCCCCCAGTTCGCCCCGTACGGCGTGTTCCGCTGCCGGGACGGGTCCCTGGCGCTGGCCGGCGCGGGCAGCGAGCCGCTCTGGGTCAAGCTGTGCGACGTACTCGGGCGTCCGGACTGGGCCGCCGACCCGCGTTTCGCCACCAACGCGGACCGGCTGGCGCACCGCGCCGAGCTGACCGCGGAGATCGAGCAGGTCCTCGCCCGGGACAGTGCCGGGCACTGGCAGCAGGTCCTGGACGGGGCCGGGATCCCGGCCTCCCCGGTCCTCCCGCCCGCCGCGGCGCTGACCTCGGCGCAGGCTAAGTCCCTGGAGATATGCCAGCCGGCGAGCACTCCGGACGGCTACGGCTACCAGACGGTCCGCCCGCCCCTGGCCGTGTCCGGCCCCGGGGACTCAACGGAGCCGCTCGGGTACTCACGCGGCGCGCCCGGTCTCGGCCAGCACACCACCGAGATCCTCGCCGGTGCCGGGCTGGCCACCGCCGAGATCGCGGACCTGACAGCCCGCGGGATCGTGGCCGGATGAGCATCACCCGCCCTCCTCAGCCGGGCACCGCTGAGCTGGCCCAGCTGGTCCTCGACCGGACCATCGCGCTGAGCGGGATCCCGGCCCCGACCGGGCACGAGGAGCAGCGGGCCCAGGTCGTCGCGGACTGGTGGGCGGCCGACGGGCTGCCCGGTGTCGCCGTCGGCGCGGCGGGCAACCTTCGCGCCCAGCTGCGCGCCGGGGAGCCGGACCAGCCCGCGGTGCTGCTGTGCGCCCACCTGGACACCGTGTTCGGCCCCGAGGTCACCCACGCGGTGGTGCGCCGCAGCGGGCGGCTCACCGGGCCCGGAGTGGGCGACAATACGGTCGCGGTCTGCGCGCTCAGCGCCCTGGACGCGCTGCTGCCCGGCCGGCTCCGGCACCCGGTGTGGATCGTGGCGACCACCGGCGAGGAGGGCCTGGGCAACCTGGCCGGCGTCCGGGCCCTGCTCGATGACCCGCCGGGCCAGGTTCGCGCGGTCATCGCCCTGGAAGGCAACTACCTCGGCCGGGTGAACGTGACCGGCGTGGGGTCAACCCGATGGCGGGTCAGGGTCACCGGCCCAGGTGGGCACGCCTGGGAAGAGGCCAGCCAGCCCAGCGCGGTGCACGAGGCCGCCCGGCTGATCACCGCGCTCGCCGCACTGGCCCAACCTCTCCCCGCCCCGCCCGCGCCCGCCCGGCCCGGGCCGGCCCGGCCCGGACAGGCTCAGCCCGGCCCGCCCAAGGCCACCGTGAACGTGGGGCTGATCGAGGGCGGTGAGTCGGTCAACTCCCGGGCCCAGCGCGCCGAGTTCCTGGTCGACCTGCGCAGCGGCGACCCGGCGGCGCTGGACACGCTGCGCGCGGCGGCCCGGGCGGTGCTGGAAGATCCGGCGGTGCCGCTCGGGGTCTCGGTGCACGTCATCGGCGAACGCCCGGCCGGCCAGCTGGACCCGGGTCATCCGCTCGCTACCCTGGCCGCACAGGTGCTCCGCGAGGCCGGGATCCCACCCCGGCTGACCGCGGCCAGCACCGACGCGAACGCCGCCTACCCGCGCGGGATCCCGGCCCTGACCCTCGGCATCACCACGGGCGAGGGCACCCACACCGAGCAGGAGTGGATCGACATCGATCCAGTGGGCGCCGGCCTGGCGGCCCTGGCGGCCACGGTCGCCCGACTGGACGAACAGGAGTGGTGAGAACGGTGCGCACCGGAGTAACCCTGCAGGGCGTCGACCCGCCGGACGACTTCGAAGAGATGGTCACGGAGATCGAGAGCCTGGGCTACGACAGCCTCTGGCTGACCGACTCGTCGCTGCATTCCCGTAACTGCTGGGCCTATCTCACGCTGGCGGCCCGGCAGACGTCCCGGATGACGATCGGCACCGCAGTCACCAACCCGGTGACCCGCCATCCCGCGATCACCGCGGTGGCCGCGGCCACCCTGGCCGAGATCTCCGGCGGCCGGGCCATCCTGGGCATCGGCGCGGGCGACCGGCCGCTGCTGTCCCTGGGCTACCGGCCGGCCCGGCTGGCCACCTTGGAGGCCTCCATCGCGGCCATCCGGGCGCTCTGGAGCGGCGCGACCGTCGAGGCTGACGAGCCCGGGTTCGCACTGCACGACGCGCACTACCGCTTCCCGCCGGGGACGGACACCCCGATCCCGGTCTGGGTGTCCGCCACGGGCCCGCGCACGCTCGAACTCGCCGGGCGGGTCGCGGACGGGGTCATCCTGCTGGCCGGGCTGCACCCGGAGGGGATCATGTTCGCGCTGGAGCACATCGACCGCGGCGCCGAGGCGGCCGGCCTCAGTGAGCGGCCGCCCGTGACGGTGTTCGCCTACGGGGCCATCGACGAGGACGAGGAAGCGGCCATCGCCGCGGCCCGGACCATCGCCGCCTGGTTCCCGCAGACCGCGCCGGTGCACTGCCGGCTGGCCGGCCTGCCGCAGGAGACCATCGACCAGGTCCGGGCCAGCTACGCGGGGGGCGAGTTCCAGGAGGCGGCGCGGGCCGCCGAGGCGCTGCCGGTCGAGTTCGTCAAGCGGATGGCCCTGGCCGGCGGCAAGGACGAGGCCCGTCAGCACCTTCGTGCCCTGGCCGGGCTGGGGGTGGATTCGGTCACCGTGTTCCCGCTCGGACCGGACCGGATGGCCACGGTACGGGCGTTCGCGGACGCCGTGGCGGCCGAGACGGCGATGGCATGAACTCGATGGGCGCGCTCCAGATGGGCACACGGGCGGCCAGGAAGGCATCCGCATGATCATCATCCAGGGCGGCACCGTGCTCACCGTGGACCCCGCCGACACCGTGCACTTCGGCGGCCACGTGGTCATCGACGGGGACCAGATCACCGCGGTCGGCCCGGGTGGCTACCCGGGCGAGGTGCCCGCCCAGGCCGAGGTCATCGACGCCTCCGGGATGGTCGTCATGCCGGGGATGGTGGACCTGCACTACCACACCGCGATCGGCAAGGGCTTCTGTGACCACCTGCCGCTGCTGGAGTCGCTGGAGGAGTTCTGGTACCCGTCGATCCGGGCGCTCGACCCGGAGACCGCGTACTGGGCGGCGCTGTCCAGCTACCTGGAGTCCATCAAGTGCGGCGTCACCACGGTCAACGACATGTACCGCCAGCTCGGCGGGCTGGGCCGGGCTGCCGAGGAGATCGGCATCCGGGCGGTGCTGTCCAACGACGTGGCGCTGCCCGAGCACAACCTGGACACCCTGCAGGACAACAAAGACGCCTACGACGCGGTGCACGGCCTGGGCGACGGCCGGATCGAGGTCTACGTCGGCATCGAGTGG
>DASQRM010000280.1:0-19900 GCA_035642895.1 Streptosporangiaceae bacterium
CTACTGGCTCGCCTCCTCCGGCGCGGGGCCAGGCCCGTTCTCGGTCCGGCTGACCGACTCCCTGGGCCATCAGGCCACCGTGCACGGGATCACGATCAGCCCCGGCGTCGTCCAGTCCACCGGAACGTCGATGTACGGCGCGGCCGCGGTCACCCCCACCGCTGCGGCTACCACCGCCACACCCGCCGTGGCGGCGAAGGCGCGCAGGTCTCACCGGCACCGGCACCACGCCCCGCACTCCACCGCCAGCTTCACTCCGGCTGGGAGAATCAGCGTCGCCGAGGCGTCCCCACCCTCGGCCGCCGCCTCTCCTTCGCCGTCCTGCCACTAGAGCGCATCGTGACACGTCCAGCGCTGTACCGGGCTACTCGGCGGCGTATGTCCCCCGGGTGGGCACAGTCTCCGCAAGGCCCTGCTCACGAAGCCAGGCCATCGCACGGCGCACGGTCGACCGGCCGAGCTCGAACTCTTCCATGAAGTCAGCCTCGCTCGGCAGGCGTGAGCCTCGCGGGTACTCGCCCGATTCGATCCGCCCGGCCACGATCGCTGCCAGCTGACGATAGGGCGGCAGCTTCCCGGTCGGATCGATCTTGCTCACAAGATCAACGCTAACCGAGCCGGCCTAATCTCAAACGAGTCGATACGTTTCGAGTTAAGCTTGCGGGATGACTGAACCAGACGACACGGAGTTAGCGGCCACGATCGAGCGCCTGCGGCGTGAGCATGAGCACCTGGATATCTCGGCCGAGGTCCTGATTGAGCGCAGGGTGTTCGTGGCCAAGGGACGTGACGGTGGTCATCCCTGGCTGGTCCTCTGCTCGGACCTCGCGCGCTTTGAACGGGCCCTCACGGCCACCGAGTGAGTAGCCAGGCCTGCACCGCTGCTAGGCGGTGAGCGAGCGGCTGACCGGGGCGGGCTGGTCCCAGTCGGGCGCGAGCCCAAGGGTCCCGGGCAGGTTCTCCTGGCCTGCGTCGGTGACCTGGACCACCCGGCGCCGGTCGGTGCGCCGCACCCAGCCCAGCGCAAACAGCCGGTCAGCCAGGGCCGTGCCCAGCGGGCCGGCCAGGTGGTGCTGCTGTTCGGACCAGTCGAGGCAGTACCGGACGGCGGGATGCCGGGCCAGTACCGCGTCCAGGTCCACGCCGATCTCCCCGAGCGCGGCCTCCCCGTGTGGGGTGAGCCGGTAGGACAGGTCGCGGCCCGGGGCGGACAGCCGGTCCGCTACGGCCTGCTCCGGGTGATGCCGGCCGTCCCCGCCGGACAGCAGCCCACCCTCGAGCAACCCGGCGAGCAGACCGACCCCAAGCCGGCCGGCCAGGTGGTTGTAGCAGGTACGGGCCTCCCGCAGGGCCCGGGCGTAGGTGCCCTGGCGCAGCGAGCGGATCGGCTGCGGCGGGGAGATCCTGGAAAGCGCCTCCAGAGCCTCGGCGACCGCGGGCGACGCGAGCCGGTAGAACCGGGATCGGCCCTCGGGCCGCATCGTGACCAGCCCCGCCGCCAGCAGCCGGGCCAGATGCTCACTGACCGTGGACGGCGCGACCCCGGCCTCCGCGGCGAGACGGCTGGCCGGTAGGGCCCGCCCGTCGGTCAGCGCGGTCAGGATCCGGGCCCGGGTCGGGTCGCCAATCAGCGCCCCGATCGGGGCGATATCCGCGTCGCCTTCCAACGGCTGCTCAGTACGCATATCTGCACGCTAGCAACGGAACACTTCGGTGCGGACCGAACGATCTGGCGGGCAGACTGCGCCGCATGGACACCTCAGTGCGACGCCGCCCGGACGTGGCCAGCAGGACATCATGGGTGCCATTGCTGGCCGTCTCGCTCGGCTATTTCATGGTCATCCTCGATGCCACTGCGGTGAACCTGGCCCTGCCCGCGCTCCGTCAGGATCTGGGCGGCGGGATCACCGGGTTGCAGTGGGTGGTCGACGGCTACACCCTGGCCTTCGCGGCGCTGCTGCTGTCGTCCGGGGTGGCCGGCGACCGGTTCGGACCGCGGCGGGTGTTCCTGACCGGGCTGGTCCTGTTCACGGCCGCCTCAGCCGGCTGCGCGCTGGCCCCGGCGATCGGCGTCCTGGTCCTCATCCGGCTCATCCAGGGTGCGGCCGCGGCGCTGCTGGTGCCCAGCTCACTCGCGTTGCTGCAGGCCAGCTACCCAGATCGGGCCGAGCGGGCCCGCGCCGTGGGCCTGTGGGGCGGGATCGGCGGGCTGGCCGCCGCCTCCGGACCCGTCCTGGGCGGCGCGCTGACCGCCGCCGCGAGCTGGCGGCTCGTGTTCGCGATCAATATCCCGGTCGGCCTGCTCGCCTGGTGGCTCACCCGCCGCCGGGTCGCCTCGCCCGCGGGTCAACGTGACCGGCGCGGCGACCCCATCGGCCAGATCTCCGCCATCGTGGCGCTGACCGCGCTGGTCGCAGGCCTGATCGAGGCCGGCCCGCAGGGGTGGGTTTCCTGGCCGGTGGCGGCCGGCCTGGCCATCGCGGCCGCGGGCACCGCCGCGTTCGTCGCCGCGCAGCGCCGGGTCCGCTCCCCCATGCTGCCGCTGCCGCTGCTGCGGCGTCCGGCGCTGTCGGGGGGCAGCATCGTGGGACTGCTCATCAACCTGGGCTTCTACGGCCAGCTGTTCGCGTACAGCCTGTACCTCCAGCAGGTCCGGGGGGACTCACCGCTGATCGCGGGACTGTCGCTGCTCCCCGAGGCCGCCGCCGTGCCGGTCGCCTCCGTCCTGTCCGGCCGCCTGACCAGCCGCCGGGGACCGCGGGTCACCATGATCACTGGGCTGATGCTGGGGGCCGCCGGGCTGCTCGGCCTGATCGTGACGGCCCACGGCACGCCGTACTGGGTCCTGGTATTGCCCATGGTGGCTGCCGGGTCCGGGATGGCGCTCACCATGCCCGCGGCGACCACGGCGGTGATGGACGCGGCGCCGGATAACCGCAGCGGGACGGCGGCCGGGCTGATCAACACCGCCCGGCAGGTCGGCGGGGCCCTCGGCGTCGCCGTGGCCGGCTCGCTGGTCAGCGGGGCGGTGGGGTTCGTGCCCGGGCTGCACGTGGCCCTGGCCGTGTGCGGCGGTGCGTTCCTGCTCGGGGCCGTCGTCGTCGCGGCCACCGTGGGCCGGGACCGGGCGCACGACCAGTCGGCGTAGGCCCGGCCCCCAGCGCACGACCAGCCGGCGTAGGCCCGGCCCGATCAGGAAGCGTCGGCGGCTTGGCCGAGGCGCGCGGCCAGGGCGCGCAGCACGGGGATGAGCTCGGGTGGGTCGAGAACCTGGAAGCCGAAGCCCTTGATAGCGGTGTAGAGGGCGAGTTCTTCGAGGGAGTTTGACCCGGCATGCAGCACGCAGGCGTGCTGACCGGTGGCTTCCAGCCGGCCGGCCGCGGGGGACGAGCGCTCAGCGACCGCCTCGAGCGGGGCGTGGATGAGGATACGGGCCTGGTAACGGTAGGGAGCGGAGGAGATGGATTGCGACACGTAGGCAGCCACGTCATCCGACGGCGGCGGGCGGGGCGTGAAGCGGGCACCCGGCAGGCCCAGCGGTCCCTGGATCCGGTCCAGGCGGAAGGTTCGCCAGTCGTCGCGGTGGGTGTCCCAGGCCAGCAGATACCAGCGGTACGTGGTGTGGACCAGCCGGTGCGGCTCGACATTGCGGGTGGTGACGCCGCTGCGGCCTTCGTAGCGCAGCCGCAGTTGCCGCTGGTCCCGGCAGGCGGCCGCGACCGAGGTCAGCAGTTCGGGGTCCACGGTGCCGGGCGAGGATCCGGTGAGCGGGAGCGTGGTGGCATGGAAGGCGGTGATCTTGTGCCGGAGCCGGGACGGCAGCATCGCCTGGAGCTTGGTCAGCGCCCGGAGCGCAGTCTCCTCCAGCCCGGCCACGCTGCCGGTCGTCGCGGAATGCAGGCTGATCGCCACCGCCACCGCCTCCTCATCGTCCAGCAGCAGCGGCGGCAGCGCCGCGCCGCCGGTGCCGAGCCGGTAACCGCCCGCGGCGCCCGGTACCGCGTCCACCGGATACCCCAGGTCGCGCAGCCGGTCGATGTCACGCCGCACGGTCCGCAGCCCGACGCCGAGCCGGCCGGCCAGTTCGGCGCCCCGCCAGTCACGCCGGGACTGCAGGAGAGACAGCAGGCGGAGCAGGCGAGCCGAGGTTTCGAGCATGCGACCCATGATGCCGCTTATTGGTGCCAGAAGCTGACACCAATGCTCCCTACCGTGAGGTCCATGACGAGCAACGACATCACCTCACAGCAGACCGCCGGCCGAATCGCCACCGGCACCGACGCCGGCACCGGCACCGGGATCCGGCCTTACCGCATCAGCGTCCCGCAGGCCGACCTCGAGGACCTCCGCGAGCGGCTGGCCCGGACCCGCTGGGCCCGCGACCTGCCCGGCGCCGGCTGGGAGCGCGGCGTTCCCACCGGCTACCTGCGTGAGCTGGCCGACTACTGGGCTCAGGAGTACGACTGGCGGGCCCACGAGGCGGCGCTCAACGCCCACGCCCAGTTCATCACCACGATCGACGGAGCCAGCGTCCAGTTCCTGCACCTGCGCTCCGCCCAGCCGGACGCCACCCCGCTGCTGCTCCTGCACGGCTGGCCGGGATCGATCGTGGAGTTCCTCGACATGATCGGCCCGCTTACCGATCCGGCCGCACACGGCGGCGACCCCGCCGACGCCTTCCACCTGGTCATCCCGTCGCTGCCCGGCTACGGATTCTCCGGCCCGCTGACCGAGACCGGCTGGACGGACGGCCGCAGCGCCGCGGCGCTCGCGGAACTGATGGACCGGCTCGGCTACGGCCGCTACGGCGTGCAGGGCGGGGACGTGGGCGCCTTCATCGCCCCGCTCATCGGCCGGATGGCCCCCGGCCGGGTCATCGGCGTGCACGTCAACGCGCTGGTCACCTTCCCCTCCGGTGACCCGGCCGAGATGGCCGCGCTGACCGGGGCCGAGCGCACCCGGCTGGCCGCGATGGAGAAGTGGCAGCAGCAGTCCAGCGCGTACCTGCAGGTCCAGGGCACCCGGCCGCAGACCATCGGGCAGGCGCTGACCGACTCCCCCTCCGGGCTGCTCGCCTGGATCGTGGAGAAGTTCCAGGAGTGGACCGACCCGGCCGCCCTGCTGCCCGAGGACGCCGTGGACCGCGACCGGATCCTGACCGATGTCAGCATCTACTGGTTCACCGCCACCGCCGGCTCGGCCGCCCAGACCTACTACGAGCGGTTCAACGACCCGTCCATGTGGATGCCCCGGGAGCGCTCCACCGTACCGACCGCCGTGGCGGTCTTCCCCACCGACATATCCATCCGCCCGTTCGCCAGCAAGACCAGCAACATCGTCCGCTGGTCAGAGTTCGACCGCGGCGGTCACTTCGCCGCCCTCGAAGCCCCCGGCCTCCTTACGGCCGATATCCGGGAATTCTTCCGCGCCCTCTAGGGCGAGGTCCCACCCGGACCACAGACCCGGGTGCCCGGATCGGCGCGGGTCAGGCTGACCCGGGCACCTGGGCGAGGTCGGGCTGCTCGGGGCCGTGCGGGATGTCGAACGACTCCTCGCCGGTGCGCAGCAGCCGCAGTACCACGCCGGCCACGTAGTCCGGGCTGTGCACCACCATGCCCGGCCGGGGCGAGGTGCCGAGGGTAAACATGCCGTCGCCGAACTCGGTCGCGGTGATCGAGGGCAGCAGCAGCGACACCGCGATACCGTCTGCGGCCAGTTCCTGGCGCAGTACCGCGGTGAGCATGTTGACCGCCGACTTGGTCGCCGCGTAGGCGCCGACGCCGGTCGCGGTCCGCCGGGTGGTGCCGGAGCTGATGTTCACGATCCGCCCGAAACCCTGCTTCCTCATGGCGGGCAGCACCGCCTGCGTCACGGCCAGCAGGCCGATCACGTTCAGCTGCAGGACCTGGGTGAACTCGGCCAGGTCCACCTGGTCCAGCGGCCCGTGCAGGCTGGCGCCGGCGTTGTTCACCAGCCCGTCGATCCGCTGATGCCGGTCCAGGGCGGCGGCCACCAGGTCGCGCACCTGCGCCGGGTCGGTCACGTCGGCAGGCACGGCCAGCGCCCCGTCGAGTTCCTCGCTCAGCGCGGCCAGCCGGCCGGCCCGGCGCGCAGCCAGCACCGGATAGGCCCCGGCGGCGTGCAGCAGACGTGCGGTAGACGTGCCGATACCGGAGGACGCACCGGTGACGATCACCGACTTGCCGGCCAGGTCCATGAGATCAGTCATGACCCAATCGTGTACCCGCCCGGCTGCGGTCCTCACGATGATCTCCAACCTCATCGAGTCCGCCCTACCCGCCGCGCTGGATCAAAGACTCAGGCCGCTAGGGCGAGGCTGGTACCCAGCCAGGCATCGGGAAGCCGGCCATCAGGTCCCGGACTTCCGCGGCGATCCGCTCCAGGACCGGCTCGTCCTCCTTGGCCGCGGCGGTGATCGCCTCGTCCATCCAGGCCGCGATCTGGCTCATGTGCTCCTCGCGCAGGCCGCGGGTGGTGATAGCCGGGGTGCCGATCCGCAGGCCCGACGGGTCGAAGGGCCTGCGGGGGTCGAACGGGACCGTGTTGTAGTTCGTCTCGATGCCGGCCCGGTCCAGGGCCCTGGCGGCCGGCTTGCCGCCGATCCCCTGCCGGGTCAGGTCCATCAGGATGAGGTGGTTGTCGGTGCCGCCGGACACCAGGTCGTAGCCGCGTTCGGTCAGCGCCGCGGCGAGTGCCTGAGCGTTGGCCACCACCTGGCGCGCGTAGTCACGGAACGACGGCTGGGCCGCCTCGTGCAGCGCCACCGCGATCGCGGCCGTGGTGTGGTTGTGCGGGCCGCCCTGCAGCCCCGGGAACACCGCCTTGTCCAGCGGGGACGCGTACTCGGCGGCGGACATGATCATCGCGCCGCGCGGGCCGCGGAGGGTCTTGTGCGTGGTCGTGGTGATCACCGGGGCGTACCCCACCGGCGAGGGGTGCGCCCCGCCCGCGATCAGCCCGGCGATGTGCGCCATGTCGGCGACCAGGATCGCCCCGATCTCGCCCGCGATCTCCGCGAACGCCGGGAAGTCGATGGTCCGCGGGATCGCGGTGCCGCCGCAGAAAATGATCTTGGGACGTTCGGCGCGGGCCAGGTCCCGGACCTGATCCAGGTCGAGGCGGCCGGTGTCGGCCCGGACCCCGTACTGCACCGCGTGGAACCATTTGCCGGTCACCGAGACCGGCCAGCCGTGCGTGAGGTGCCCGCCCATCGGCAGCGCCATCCCCATGACCGTCTCCCCCGGCTGCAGGAACGCCAGGTAGACGGCGAGGTTGGCCGGAGAGCCGGAGTAGGGCTGCACGTTGGCGTGGTCCACGCCGAACAGCGCCTGCGCCCGCTGCCGGGCCAGCGTCTCGATCGGGTCGATAAACTGCTGGCCCTCGTAGTAGCGGCGGCCCGGATAGCCCTCGGAGTACTTGTTGGTCAGGACCGAGCCGGTCGCCTCCAGCACGGCCGCCGAGGCGTAGTTCTCCGACGGGATCAGCCGGACCTTCTCGAACTGGCGGCGGGCCTCTCCCTCGATCAGTCCGGCGATCTCCGGATCGGTGCTCGCGACATGCGGAACGGGCGGCTGGTGCATGACAACCTCCTCGCCCCGAGGCTACCCACGCGAGGCCGGCACGTCATGGCCCGACGCGGCGAGATCCTGGGTGCCGAGCACCGCGAGGAGCTTCAGCTTGTCCGCGTCGGCGCTGCCCGGGGCGGCCGTGAACGCGACCACCCGCAGATCGACGGCGGGCACGGTGAGCACGTCACAGTCCACGGTGATCGGCCCGAGCTCAGGATGGTGCACCGTCTTGCGGTCGCGCTCATGGGTGCCGACCGAACGGCTGTCCCACAGCTGCGCGAACCGGGGGCTGGCCGCGCGCAGGTCCGCCACCAGCCGCCGCAGCCCCGCGTCCCGCGGGTACCGGGCGGCCGCCGCCCGGAGGTCGGCCACCGCCGAGGCCTCGAACCGCGGCTCGTCCTCCGGGGTGTGGATGACCCGCCCGGAGCCGCCGGTGAAGTGACGCCACAGCACGTTGCGGTCCCGGCCGCGTGACCTGGCGGGGTCGCCGACCAGCGCGGCCCACAGCGGGTTCCAGGCCAGCAGCATCCAGCTCGCGTCGTAGACGCTGACCGGGGTCCCGCTGAGCTGGTCGAGCAGCCGCTGCAAGCCGGGGGTGAGATGGGTCGGCATGATCCCCGGACCCGGGAGCGGCTGGCCGGCCAGCACGAACAGGTGCTCGCGTTCCGCGTCGGTCAGCCGCAGCGCCCGGGCCAGCGCGGTGAGGACCTGGACCGACGGCGCGCTGGCCCGGCCCTGCTCCAGGCGGGTGACGTAGTCGGCCGACATCCCGGCCAGCAGCGCCAGTTCCTCGCGGCGCAGGCCGGGCGCCCGGCGGGCGCCGTGATCGGGCAGGCCGGCGTCCGCCGGGGCGAGGCGGTCCCGCCAGGCCCGCAGCGCCGCGCCCAGCTCGGTGTGCTGGCTCATCAGTCCAGTATGCGCGGCCCGGCTGGCCGCAGCCTGGTACCCGCATTCCCAGGAAGAGCGGTCCGCTGGCTGCCCGCCGGGCGACCGGCGACGCTGGGGGGCATGACGACAACACTGATTACCGGAGCCAACAAGAGCCTGGGATTCGAGACCGCCCGCCGCCTGGCTGAGACCGGGCACACCATCTACCTGGGCTCCCGTGACGAGCAACGGGGCAAGGAGGCGGCCGGGCGGATCGGTGCCCGCCCGGTCCAGATCGATGTCACCAGTGACGACTCGGTACAGGCCGCCGCCGCCCTCATCCGCGACGAGGCCGGCCACCTCGATGTGCTGGTCAACAACGCGGGCATCAGCGGTGGCCTCGGCCGGTCGCCCGGCGACGTCACCGCGGCGGACATGCGGGCCGTGTACGAGACGAACGTCTTCGGCGTGGTCCGGGTCACGCACGCCTTCCTGCCGCTGCTGGCGGCCAGCAGCGCCCCGGTCATGGTCATGGTGAGCAGCGGCATGGGCTCGCTGGCGGTCACCACCGACCCCAGCCGGTTCGAGTCCACCCTGGTGAGCGTGTCCTACACGTCCTCGAAGGCGGCGCTGAACATGATCACCACGCAGTACGCGAAGGCGTTCCCGGCCATGCGGATCAACGCGGTGGACCCGGGCTACACGGGGACCGACTTCAACCAGCACCGCGGCACGCAGACTGTCGAGGAAGGCGCGGAGATCATCGTCCGGATGGCCAGCATCGGCCCCGACGGCCCGACCGGCGGGTACTTCAGCGCGGCCGGCCCCGTGCCCTGGTAGGCGTGCCCTGGGAAGCCCCGTGTCCTGGTGACCTCTACTCCGGCAGCATCGCGGGCACAAACTCCCTCGGCAGCCCGTGCGTCTCGTGCAGGTAGCGGAAGTCCTCCTCGGTGAGCGGCCCGCTGGTCCGCCGCCGGGACAGCACCTTGCGGCCGCGGCTGAGCAGGTCACGGAACCGGCGTTCCTCGTCGAGCAGCACGCCCATGACCTGCTGGGGCCCGGTGAGCTGCCCGAAGTGATCCAGCGTCCCACCGACCAGTTCCGGGGGCAGGTCGGACAGCGTCCGGGACGGATCATCACGCCACAGCGTGGTCAGCGTCCGGCGGACCAGCCGGCGCAGCACGTAGCCGCGCCCGCTGCTGGAGGGTGTGACGCCGTCCCCGACGACCACCACGCTGGATCGCAGGTGGTCGCTGACCAGCCGCCACGAGGTCTCCCCCACCGGCCACAGGCGGCCGACAGTATCGGTCCAGGGCCGGAGCAGGTCCGTGCCGAATACCGAGTCCTGGCCCTGGAGCACCATGACCAGCCGCTCCAGGCCCATGCCGGTGTCCACGCAGGGCCGGGACAGGGGCATCAGGGTGCCATCGTCCAGGCGCCGGTAGCGCAGCATGACGTGGTTCCATACCTCCACCCAGCGCCCGTCCGTGCCCGGGGTCCCCTGCGGCCTGGTTCCTTGCGGCCCGGTTCCTGACGGACCGATGTCCCCGGTCCACACGAACAGCTCGGAGTCCGTGCCGCACAGCCCGGTCGGGCCGTTCGACCACCAGTTGTCCATCCCGGTCAGCTCGACCGGGACACCCAGCTCACCCCAGACCTGCAGCAGGCCGGTGTCCGGGCCGACCTGATCGCTGCCGCCAAAGACGGTGGCATGCAGCCGGCCCGGGTCGATGCCGAATCCGCTGGTGACCAGCTCGTAGCCCCAGCGCAGGCTCTGCTCGCCGGGGTAGTCACCGAGCGACCACGAGCCGAGCATCTCGAAAACGGTCAGGTGGGTGCGGTCCCCAACCTCGTCGAGGTCGGTGGTGCGCAGGCAGCGCTGCACGCCGGTGAGCCGCCCGCCGTCCGGGTGCGGCTGGCCTTCCAGGTACGGCGTGAGCGGGTGCATGCCCGACGTGGTGAACAGGACGGGGTCCCCGGGCCGGGGCACCAGCGAGCTGCCCGGGATGGGGCGATGCCCGCGTTCGCGGAAAAATTCTCCGAACGTGTCGATGACCTGCTGTGAATGCATGGCGGTGTCTTTCCGGGTTGGGCACCGGAAACGCGCCGCAGGACGAACACAGGAACTGGGACCTGGCGACCAGTTTCCGGTCGCCAGGACAGTGAGAAAGGTCAGGCAGCGGCAACCGGCGAGCCGATAGCTCGCGCGGCCGCGGTGTGCTGCCAGTTGACCTGCATGCCCTCATTTTACTGCGATCCCAGAATTATCCCTAACGGTTTTAACGGCCGGCTGACTCACTTGGCCCGGGGTGCGGGATGCGGGGTGCGGGGCGTCGGGATCTGACCGCTCACTCGCATCCCTGGGCGAGACGGGCGCGGCCTGCGTGAGCGCCGGACCGCGGGCCCGGCGCACGCCCAGTGCGGCCAGGGCGCCGATGACGGAGAACCCGGCCGCCGCGGCCATGGCCGGACGGTATCCGCTGGTCACCGCCGCGGGGTCGGCCAGGCTACCGCTGGAGTTGAAGATCGCGGTCGCGATCGCGATGCCGAAGACCGCGCCGAACTGGCGCAGCGTGTTCAGGATGGCCGACGCCTTGCCGAGCATGGCCGGGTCGACCGCGTTCAGCGCTGCGGCGGGCGTGGTCGGGATCGCCATCGAAACGCCCACGCCGGCGATGATGAACGGCGCGAGATACGCGGTGTAGCCCGCGCCCGAACCGGCCAGCACCACGATCCAGGCGAACCCGGCAGCCTGCAGCAGCAGGCCCGGAACCATCAGTTGACGTGGCCCGATCCGGTCCGAGAGCGCGCCCGCGAGCGGGGCGATCAGCAGCGGGGTCGCGGTCCACGGCAGGAACCGCAGGCCCGCGGTCAGCGGTGAGTCGCCCCAGGCCAGCTGGAAGAACTCGCTGGTCATGAACGCGGCGGCGTAGATCGAGGCGCCCAGCAGGAACACGGCGGCGACCGCGGCCGAGAAGCTGCGCACCCGGAACAGGCCGGGCGGGATCATGGGCTGCGGCGCTCGGGTCTCCCAGATCAGGAACGCGCTGAGCAGGACCACGCCCAGCGGCAGTCCGATCAGGACATCGGTGCCGGTCCAGCCCGTTTGCGAGCCCTGGACCACCGCCCAGATCAAAGCGGCCGCACCGGCCGAGACCAGCGCCAGGCCGGGAATGTCGAGCCGGGTCCGCGGACCGCGGCTCTCGGCCAGCCGCAGCCGCGCGCCGATGACCGCTGCGATCCCGACCGGCACGTTGACCCAGAACACCCAGTGCCAGGACAGGCCCTGGGTGACCGCCCCGCCGATCAGCGGGCCGGCCGCGACGCCAAGACCGGAGATCCCGCCCCAGATCCCGATGATGGCGCCGCGCCGCTCCGGCGGGAACGCCGAGCTCAGAATGGTCAGGCTCAGCGGCGTGATCACCGCCGCGCCCAGCCCCTGCGCCGCCCGCGCCGTGATCAGCAGGCCGACGTCCGGCGCTAGCGCGCAGGCCGCCGACGCCACGGTGAACAGCGCCAGTCCCGCGGTGTAGACGCGCCTGCGGCCGAGCCGGTCGCCGAGCGCCGCGGCCGTGATGATGCCCGCCCCGAACGCCATGTTGTAGGCGTTGACCGTCCATTGCAGCGTGCCGAGGCTGCCGCCGAGCGAGCGGTGGATCGACGGCAGGGCGGTGACGACCACCAGCGCGTCGAGGACGACCATGAAGAACGCCACGGCGGTCAGGGCCAGGGTCGCCGCCTGCCGGCCCGGCGATGCCCCGGGCGAAGCTTTTGCTCCCGTAGTCGCCCGGGTGCTGGTGGTCATCACGTGCTCCAATCAGAGACTTTTCCTGGACGCGATAGGCGCCGCTCGACCGGGATTTGCCTTTAGCTGCTGGCCCGGAGCGGCACCTCGCGGAGCTCAGCGACCTCGACGCCGCCGTCACGGGCCAGGCTCGGGCAGTCCTTGGCCAGGCGTAGCGCCTCGTCCAGGTCCGCGGCGGTGATCAGCGAGTAGCCGCCCAGCTTGGTGTCCGGGCCGCAGTTGCCGACCGCGCCGGTCTGCAGGCCCGGCTGGCCGATGTCGGCGACGTGGCGGCCCAGGCCGTCGAACCAGGACATCCAGGCTGCAGCCGACTCCGGCGTGCGGGCGGCGTCGGGCGCGGTGCGGTAGGTGAAGACGAAGTTCGCCATCGGTCTGCTCCTTGCTCGTGGCCGCAACCTTCTGGCTGGCTGGGCCGGTCACTGGGGCAGACACCGGCCTCGCGCCAAAGTGGGCGGCCCGCGAGCGCCCACTTCGCGGGCGCGGCGGTGTCGGTATCAGCGGGGGCATGTCCGCAGCGGGAGGCAGGGATGCGAGGGTGGAATGGTGAGCACAGAGCTGATCGACCGGGCCCGGTCCGGGGACGGGACCGCGTTCCAGAAGCTGGTCGGCCCGTACCAGCGGGAGCTGCAGGTGCACTGCTACCGGATCCTCGGCTCGGTGGCGGACGCCGAGGACGCGCTGCAGGAGACCCTGGTCACCGCGTGGCGGAGCCTGGGGCAGTTCGAGGGGCGTGCCTCGGTCCGGACCTGGATGTACCGGATCGCGACCACCCGCTGCCTGAACATCCTGCGATCGGCTAGCCGGCGGTCCCCGATGACCCTGCCCGCAGGCGTCGAGCCGCCCGAGCCGTCCCGGATCAGCGAGGTGCTCTGGCTCGAGCCGTATCCGGATCTGCTGGTGGAGGAGTTGCCCGACGCGTCAGCCGGGCCGGAGGCCCGCTATGAGGCCAGGGAGGCTATGTCGCTGGCGTTCGTGACCGCGCTGCAGTTGCTGCCGCCGCGCCAGCGAGCCGCGCTGATCCTGCGCGACGTTCTGGACTTCCCGGCCAGCGAGGTCGCGGGCATGCTGGACACCACGGAGCAGTCCGTGACCAGCGCGCTCAAGCGGGCCCGGTCCACGCTGAGCCGGGAGCTGCCGTCCGCCGACACCGAACCGCCGCCGCCTCCCGACTCGCCCATCGAGCGGGAGCTGGTCGCCCGCCTGGTGGAGGCGTTCGAGACGGCCGACGTCGACGGCATCGTGGCCCTGATGACTGAGGACGCCTGGCTGCGGATGCCGCCGGTGCCCTTGGAGTACCAGGGCCGCGAGCTGGTCGGCGAGTTCTTCTCCGTCGTGGCGTTCCGCCAGGGCCGGCGGTACCGGCTGATCCAGACCCGGGCCAACGGCCAGCCCGCGTTCGCGGTCTACCTGCGCGACCCGGTCAACGGGGTCGGCCGGGCGTTCGGGCTGCTCGTGGCCACCCTGTCCGGCCACCGGGTCAGCGTGATCACGCGCTTCGACAACGCCACGCTGTCGCCCTTCGGCCTGCCGCGCACCCTGGCCGACTGAGGCTGGCTGGGTGCGTGCTGCCCGCCGTTCAGGAGTGACCCAGGATGCGGTGCGGACGGTACGGTGCCTCCAGCGGGGCCGCTTCCGCGTCGTCCAGGGTCAGGTCCACCGCGGCGATCGCGTCCTCCAGGTGGGCCAGCCGGGTCGCGCCCACGATCGGCGCGCTGACCACGGGCTGGCGGAGCAGCCAGCTCAGGGCGACCTGCGCAGCGGGCACGCCCCGCCCGGCGGCCACCGCGCGGACCGCATCCACGACATCAAAATCGTCGCTGGTGTACATCTCGCCAGCCAGTGGGTCGCTGCCGGCCCGGACGGTCTGCTGCGGGCCCGCGCCGTCCCGGGGCCGGCTGCCCGCGAGCAGGCCGCGGGCCAGCGGGCTCCACGGGATGACGCCCACGCCCTGGTCCAGGCAGAGCGGCAGCATCTCCCGCTCCTCCTCCCGGTACACCAGGTTGTAGTGGTTCTGCATCGAGCTGAACCGGGTCCATCCGGCGGCCTGGGCGGTGTGCTGCGCCTTGGCGAATTGCCAGGCGAACATGCTGCTCGCGCCGATGTAGCGGGCCTTGCCGGCCCGGACCACGTCGTGCAGGGCCTCCATGGTCTCCTCGATCGGCGTGCCGTAGTCCCAGCGGTGAATCTGGTAGATGTCCACGTAATCCGTGCCGAGCCGGCGCAGCGAGGCATCGATGCTGGCCAGCACGTGTTTGCGGGACAGCCCGCGGTCGTTGGGGCCGGGACCCATCGGGAAGTAGACCTTGGTGGCCAGGACGTAGTCGTCGCGGCTGCGGAACAGCTTGGCCAGCAGCCGCCCGGTGATCTCCTCGGTCAGCCCGTCGGAGTACACGTCGGCGGTGTCGAAGAACATCACGCCCGCGTCCACCGCCCGGGCCACGATCGGCTCGGCGGCGTCCTCGGGCAGATGCCACGCGCGTTCCGCGGTGCTGCCATAGCTCATCATGCCCAGGCAGATCCGGGACACCTGCAGTCCCGACGAGCCCAGTCGCGTGTACTGCATGAGGCACTCTCCTTATCGTTGAGGGGTGTGGTTGGCCCCAGGGATGTAGTTGCTGTTATCGGCGGGGCAGGTGCCGGCGCGGGGAACCTGGTGCACCGCGACCCCGGCGATCACCAGGGCAATGCCGGCCAGGTCCTGAGGCGTGGGTATCTGGCGCAGCACGATCGCGCCGATGATCACGGCGAACATCGGCAGCAGGGCAAGCATCAGCGCGAACGTGGCCCGGGGCAGCCGGGCCATGGCCAGCTGGTCCGTGACGTAGGGGATGACCGACGAGCACACCCCGACCCCGGCGGCCGCGAGCAGCAGCACCGGATGACCGAAGGCCCGGAGCGCGCCGCCCAGCCCGAAGGGGGTGATCACCACGGCGGCGATGAGCATCGAGGCACCCAGCTGGTCGATCGCGGCCATGGGGGCTTCCCGGGCCGGCCCGCCGCTGGCTATCCGGTGGCCCAGGACCACGTACCGCATGAACAGGACACCGTTGCCGAACGCGCAGGCGAAGCCGAGCGGCTGGCCGGTCAGGCGGACATCGGTGATCGTGGCCACCCCCGCGGTGGTGAGGGCGAGGGCCAGGACGTTGCGCCGGCTGCGGGCGGCCGCCGCCGCGAGCAGCACGGTGCCGAGGAACTCGATGGCGCCCACGGTGGACAGGGGCAGCCGGGCCAGCGCCAGGTAGAACAGCGTGTTCATGGCGGCGAGCACCACGCCGAGCTGGACGAGAACGCGTTGTCCGGCGCGGTCGAGCCGGGACACGAGCCGCCACGGGCGGCGCCAGAGGGCGAACACCACGGCGGCGGAGACGATGCGCAGCCACGCGATCCCCAAGACCGGGACGCGGAGGAACAGCAGCACCGCAAGCGACGGCCCCAGGTAGTGAAACATCGCGCTGACCAGGAAGAACGATGATGGCGGCAGGCGCGCGGCCAGCCGGCCGGCCGGGCCTGCCTGCGGCCCGGCCCGCGCCTGCGGCGGAAGCACTGCTTGCTTTCGGTGCGGCACGTGGGTAACCATACGAAGGTCAGGCCCAGCTGTGAATGGCTAAAAAACGGAGTGCGGCATGAGTACGGCGTCGGAACTAAGGAAAAACCCCCGGGATACCGTTCAACCGCCTGACGACATCGACCTGCGCCTCATCGCCGAGCTCCAGTCGGACGCCCGGGCCCGGGTCGCCGAACTCGGCCGCCGGGTGGGGCTTTCCCCGCCCGCGGTAGCCGAGCGGCTGCGGCGGCTGGAGGACACCGGGGCGGTCACGTTCCGGGCCGAGGTGAACCCGCGGGCCCTCGGCTACACGCTCTCGGCCATCGTCCGGGTCAGCCCGATCAGCGGGCACGTGCACGCGATCCCCGACATCGCCCGGCAGACGCCGGAGATCACCGAGTGCTACCGGATCACCGGCGAGGACTGCTACTTCATGCGGCTGTACCTGCGCTCCATCGACGATCTCGAGCCGATCCTGGACCGCTTCGTGGCTCACGGGCGGACCACGACGTCGATCGTCCATTCGGCCCCGGTCCCGCCCCGCTCGCTGCCTGCCGCGCCCCATCCGCCGTCCGCCGCGCCCCGGTCCCCGTCCGCCGCACTGGGGCCGGCTGCGGGCGCGGCCCGGTCCCTCCCGGCCCCGCCGCGGGACTAGCGGGGGGCCGGGAACGCGTCAGCGGCGCCGCGAATGCGTTAGCGGCGCCGGCGGCCGGACGGCGGCGCTGGCGGCCGGGATGGCGCCAGACTCGGGTCACGGGGCGGGGGGCTGGCGGATTCCGTTAGGGAAATAAAGCGGCGTCGCAGCACGGTCCGCTCGCCGAGCGTCCAGGCGGTCGTGGTGAGCAGGTAGAGACCGGCGGCCAGCGGCACGATCGCGGCGGTCACCAGGGACGCGAACGGGATTACCCAGCCCACCAGGCTGGCTGCGCGGCCGGCCGGTGCGGCGGGCGCTGCCGCTGTCGATCCTGGCGCTGCGGATCCTGCTGTAACCGCCAGCGGGGTGGCCCGCCGCGCCACCCGGACCGCCAGCACCCCGACGACGGCCAGCAACGCGAACAGCCCGGCGAACACGGCCCCCTGCGCGCTGAGCGGGCCCGCCCCGGCGAGCCAGTGACTGCCGAGCGGCGCCGCGAGCAGGCTGTGGGTGAGCAGCGTGTTGGCGGCGCCGCCCACCGAGTGGCCGGTGAACAAGCGGTACATCACGCTGAAGAACGGCAGCTGGAACAGCACCGGCAGGCAGCCAGCGAACATGCCGGATCCCTCGGCCCGGTACAGGGCGCCCAGTTCTTCCTGCAGGCGTTGCGGGTTCCGGGCGTGGCGCCGCTGCAGCTCGGCGATCTTGGGCTGCAGCCGGGCCCGGGCTCCCTCGCCCCGGACCGAGCCGCGGACCGCGAAGTAGCCCAGCGGCAGCAGGAGCAGCCGGATGACCACGGTGAACGCGATGATCGCCGCCGCGGTGGCGAGGCCGCCCAGCAGCGGGGCCAGGATCGCGGCGATCCAGCAGACGAGGTGATACGCGAGATCGACGGGAATGCCAAAGACGGTGTTGCTAAAGAACAGGGACATGACGGAGCACCCTCCAGCGGGCCGGACTCGGATGACAGCTGGAGACGGCCGCCTGGAAGGCCAGCGCCGCCCGGCGCCGGGCGGCGCTGAGGGCTCAGCTCAGGCTCAGGTCAAGCGGATGATCAGGCGGCCGCCGGGGCCGGCGTGGGCGCCCGGGGCCGGGCCCGGCCCGCGGCATCGGGGTCCCGCTGGGGCAGGAACCCGGCGCGCCAGGACTTCTCGCGCAGGGCGCAGGCGCGCCGGCCCTGCGGGATCGCGGTGACCGCGGCGGCCACCCGCGCGCTGTGCGCGAGCAGCGCGACCAGCATGCCGGTGAGGGTGATGGCGGCCAGCACCAGCAGCCCGGACGGCGCCGACCCCGGCAGGGCCACCCCGGGAAGGGGCAGGCCGAGCAAGACGCTGGTCAGGACCGGGATCACGGGTGATGCCTCCGCGGGATGCCTGTTCGCCGGCCGGGAGACCCGGCCGCCCTTTCAGCGTACGCCGCGGCTTTCGGTCACCCGGCACCCGCCGGGGGGACGGCTCCAGCCGGAGGGACCACTCCCGCCGGGGGGACCACGGGCAGCCCGGGAGGCGCCCCGTTCTCGATGAGCCGGGTCACCGCGCCGGTGTCGAGGTGCCCGGCCACCAGGTCAGCGAGCGTGTCCAGCCGCGCCTGCCGGGCCGCCGCGAAGCTGGTGCCCGGCGCGACGGTGAAGTCCCGCCCGGCCAGCGCGGCGACCTCGGTCAGGAAGGCCCGCCGGAACTCGTCGCACTCCAGTGTCCCGTGCCAGGTCGTGCCCCACACGGCTATCGACCGGCAGCCGCCGGGGAACGGGTCCACGCCAGGCCGCTCGACCGTGGCCACCCCGTGGTGGATCTCGTACCCGCGCACGGCGGCTCCGTAGCCGGTCCCGCTCGGCCGCCCGAGCACCTTGTCTTTCCCGAACGTCACCCGCACCGGCAGCAGGCCCAGGCCGGCCACCACGCCCGCAGCGGACTCGACCGGGTCGTCGATCTCCCTGGCCAGCATCTGGTAGCCGCCGCAGATGCCCAGCACCGGCTGCCCCCGCCGGACCCGCTCGGTGACGGCGGCCGCGAGCCCCCGCTCCCGCAGCCAGGCCAGGTCGGCCACGGTGGCCCGGGTACCGGGCAGGATCACCAGGTCGGCGTCGGCCAGCTCGGCCGGGCTGGCCGCGAACCGGACCAGCACGCCCGGCTCCGCGGCCAGCGCGTCCACGTCGGTGAAGTTGCTGATCCGTGGCGTCCGGATGACGCTGACCCGGAGGACGTCCTTCCCCGCCGGCCCGGCGGGGGTGCCCGCAGCGGCGGCGTCGAGGGCCAGGGAGTCCTCCATGTCGAGGCCTAGTCCGCCGCGCCAGGGCAAGACCCCCAGCACGGGACGGCCGGTCAGGCCGGTCAGCATCCGCAGCCCGGGGGCGAGCAGGCCGGGGTCGCCACGGAACTTGTTGATGACGAACCCGCTGATCAGGGCCTGGTCCGCCGGGTGCAGCAAAGCGAGCGTCCCGTACAGGGCGGCGAACACGCCACCCCGGTCGATGTCCCCGACCACGATGACGGGCAGCCCGGCCGCCCGGGCCAGCCCCATGTTGGCGATGTCGGTATCCCGGAGATTGATCTCCGCCGGGCTGCCCGCACCCTCGCAGATGACCACGTCGTACTCGGCCCTCAGGTCTTCGAGGCTGTCCAGAGCGATCTTGAGCAGGTCCCCCGAGTGCGTGCGGTACTCCGCGGCGCTGACCTCGTCGCGTGGCTGGCCGAGCACGATGACGTGGGTGCGGGTGTCGCTGCCCGGCTTGAGCAGCACCGGGTTCATCCGCGCGTCCGGCTCGATGCCTGCCGCCGTCGCCTGCATGGCCTGGGCCCGGCCGATCTCGGCACCGTCCGGGGTGACGAAGGAGTTGAGGGACATGTTCTGGGCCTTGAACGGCGCGACCCGGACTCCCTGCCTGGCCAGCCAGCGGCACAGCCCGGCGGTGAGCACGCTCTTCCCGGCGTCCGAGGTGGTCCCGGCGACGAGCAGGCCGCCCTTCACGGGCAGATCCCCTTCACGGGCGGATCCTTCGTGCGGGTCGGCGGCTAGCGGTCGTTCTGACGGCGGTCACCCCACGACCTTAGGCAACCCCGTCCTGACTGCGCACCGCTGGCCCGGTCCGCGGCCCGTAAGCTGGGACAGTATCCTCCTAGGCCAACTCCGCGGAGCGACCAACCCGGCTCTGCTCTGTGTCCGACACGTGACCTTGGCCCTACACAATAAGTTGTCCGGCGCCTGTAGCTCAGTTGGATAGAGCGGCTGCCTTCTAAGCAGCGGGTCGCGGGTTCGAATCCTGCCAGGCGCACCAGCCAAAACTCCAGATTCCAAGATCGTAGACTTGCCATCTGTAGCTGCGGTCTGTAGCAACGGCTCAGTTCTGGCCCTGATCGAGCAGCCTATGTAGCCGGGTCAGTGCATCGCGGCGGCTTCCTCGTCGGTGTTGGTGTAGATCTCCAGCGTGGTGCTAATCCGGGTGTGCCCCAGGATGGTCTGCG
>DASQRM010000281.1:0-8849 GCA_035642895.1 Streptosporangiaceae bacterium
GCCAGTTCGGCGAGCCCGCCGCGGTCTGGATCGGTGCGGGCGCCGACGGCGGCCGGGAGCGGCTGGCCGAGTTCGGCGCGGTCAAGGTGTACGTGGCCGAGGGCAGTGACGTCGAGGACTACGTGGTCGCCCCGGTGGCCGCGGCGGCCAGGCCGACCTGGCCCGCGTCGATCCCGGTGTCGGCCAGGGTGACCGTCTCGACCGGCTTCTTCTTGGCCGCCACGATGCCCTTGAACGAGGGGTACCGCGGCTCGTTGATCTTCTCCACCACGCTGATCACCGCGGGCAGGCTGGCCTCGACCTTGTCGTAGCCGTAATCCCGCTGCCGGTGGATCCGCAGCGCCGTACCGTCCACCTCGACCTTGCTGGCCAGCGAGACCTGCGGCACTCCGAGGCGCTCGGCCAGCATGGCGGCCATCACGCCCATCCGCGCGTCGGTCGATTCGGCGCCCAGGATGACCAGGTCGAATCCGATCCGCCCGAGGACCTTGGCCAGAGCGGCCGAGGTCTGCAGCGCGTCCGATCCGGCCAGCGCGTCGTCGGTGAGGTACACCGCCTTGTCCGCACCCATGGACAACGCCTTGCGGATCGACTCACTGGCCTTCTCCGGACCCATGGTCAGGATGGTGACCTCGCCCCCGTGGGCCTCGGCCAGGCGCAGGCCTTCCTCGATCGCGTACTCGTCGAGTTCGTTGATGACCCCGTCGACCGACGCCCGGTCCAGGCGCGAGTCCTCGGCCCTCAGGGTCCGTTCCGCCCACGTGTCCGGCACCTGCTTCACGCAAACGACGATGTTCACCACCGGCGGCCAACCTCCTGCCTCGTGCTGCCTCGTGCGCCGCATCCGGGACCGGCCCATGTCGGCCAGCACTGGCTGGCCAGGCTGGGCCCGGTATGCGACGGCGCACCTTAAGGGTGCCAAATGCCGTGTTCTGCTTTACCCTCCGGGGGGCCTGTAGGGCTCCCCGATTTAAGTTACCAACTGGTAGCTTACCCGGCCGATGCGGCGTCGACCACGTTAGCCAGCAGCATCGCCCTCGTCATCGGGCCGACCCCGCCGGGCATCGGGGCGAGATAACCGGCCACCTCCCGGACCTCCGGCGCGACGTCGCCGACCAGGCCTGCCTCGGTCCGGGTGATCCCCACGTCCAGCACGGCGGCCCCGGGCTTGACCATGTCGGCGGTGAGCAGGCCGGGGCGGCCGGCGGCCACCACCACGATGTCCGCGTCGCGGGTGTGCGCGGCCAGGTCCTTGGTCCCGGTGTGGCAGAGGGTGACCGTGGCGTTCTCGGAGCGCCTGGTCAGCAGCAGCCCCAGGGCCCGGCCCACGGTGATCCCGCGCCCGATCACGGTGACGTCAGCCCCGGCGATCGGCACCTCGTAGCCGCGGAGCAGTTCGACGATGCCCCGCGGGGTGCAGGGCAGTGGCCCTGGCTCACCGAGCACGAGCCGGCCGAGGTTCAGCGGGTGCAGCCCGTCCGCGTCCTTGTCCGGATCGATGAGGCTGAGCACGCGGTTCGCGTCGAGCCCGGCCGGCAGCGGCAGCTGGACCAGGTACCCAGTGCAGGCCGGATCCGCGTTCAGCTCGTCCACCACCGCCTCGACCTGCTCCTGGGTGGCGTCGGCGGGCAGGTCCCGGCGGATGCTGGCGATGCCCACCTCGGCGCAGTCCCGGTGCTTGCCGTTGACGTAGGCCCGGCTGCCAGGATCGTCCCCGACCAGCACGGTACCCAGGCCGGGCCGCACGCCCCGCTCAGCCAGGCCGGCGACCCGCGTGGCGAGCTCGGCCTTGATCGTCGCGGCGGTCGCCTTACCGTCCAGGATGATCATGATTCTCTTTCAGTGGAAGAAGTGCCGGACGCCGGTGACGTACATGGTGATCCCCGCCTGCTCGGCCGCCTCGATGCTGAGCTGGTCGCGGATGGACCCGCCGGGCTGTACCACGGCCCGGATCCCGGCGGCGGTCAGCACCTCCAGGCCGTCCGGGAACGGGAAGTACGCGTCGCTCGCCGCGACCGAGCCGGCCGCGCGCTCACCCGCCCGGGACACCGCCAGCCGGGCCGCGTCCACCCGGTTGACCTGGCCCATGCCCACGCCTACCGTGGCCAGCCCGGAGGCCAGCAGGATGGCGTTGGACTTGACGCTGCGGATAGCCCGCCAGGCGAAGGCCAGGTCAGCGAGCACATCGGCGGAGGCGGGCTGGCCGGTCTTGAGCTCCCAGCCGGCCGGGTCATCCCCGGGCGCGTCGATCTCGTCCGGGGTCTGCAGCAGCAGGCCGCCGTCCACCTGCCGCCATTCGGGCGCCTGGCTGCCCCGGACCGGCGGCGGGCAGGTCAGCAGGCGCAGGTTCTTGCTTGCCGACAGGATGTCCAGCGCAGCGTCCTCGAAGCCCGGGGCGATGACGATCTCGGTGAAGATGTCCTTGACCTGGCCGGCCATCTGCGCGGTGACCACGCTGTTGGCCGCGATGACGCCGCCGAAGGCGGACGCCGGATCGCATGCGTTCGCCTTCCGGTGCGCCTCGGCCAGGTCGGTGCCCAGCGCGATGCCGCACGGGTTGGAGTGCTTGATGATGGCCACGCACGGCTGGACGAAGTCGAACGCGGCCCGCCAGGCCGCGGCGGCGTCGACGTAGTTGTTATAGGACATGGCCTTACCGTGCAGCTGGGTCGCCCCGGCGATGCCAGCGGGTGCCTCCCCGGCCCGGGCCGAAGACCCTTCCGCAGCTCCGGCCGAAGGTCCCTCCGCAGCCGGGCCGCGGACGTACAGCGCGGCCCGCTGGTGCGGGTTCTCCCCGTACCGGAGGGCCTCGCGCCGGGTCCACAACGCCGCGGTCACGTCCGGCCAGCCGGTCTCCCGCGCGGTCTCGTCCGGCGCATAAGCAGAGGCGAACCAGGAGGCCACCGCGCAGTCGTACGCGGCGGTGTGGGCGTAGGCGCGGGCGGCCAGCCGGCGCCGCTGCTCCAGGGTGAACCCGCCGCCCGCCACCGCCGCCGCGACGTCCCCGTACCGCGACGGATCGGTGATGACCGCGACATGCTCATGGTTCTTGGCGGCCGCCCGGACCATGGCCGGACCGCCGATGTCGATCTGCTCGACACACTCGGCCGGGGGAGCCCCGCTGCTCACCGCCGCCTCGAACGGGTACAGGTTGGACACCAGCAGCTGGAACGGTGCGATGCCCAGCTCGTCCAGCCGGGCCCGGTGGGCGGGCCGGCTCAGGTCGGCGAGCAGCCCGGCGTGCACTGCCGGGTGCAGCGTCTTGACCCGCCCGTCGAGCGCCTCCGGGAACCCGGTGAGATCCTCCACCCGGGTCACGGGGACACCCGCGGCGCTGATCGTGTCCGCGGTGCTGCCGGTGCTGACGATCTCCACGCCCGCGGCATGCAGCGAGCGGGCCAGCTCGCTGAGCCCCGCCTTGTCGTACACGCTGATGAGCGCGCGCCTGATCGGTACCCTCGTCAACGCCCCGTCCTCACCTTCACCGCCCGATCCTTACCTTCCTGCCCGTCGTGACCCAGCCGTCGCGGACCATCCGGCCCACAGTCTCCACGAGCAGGGCCCGCTCAGTCACCTTGACCCGCTCGTGCAGGGAAGTCTCGTCGTCGTCGTCCAGCACCGGGACCGCCGCCTGGGCGATCACCGGGCCGGTGTCCGTGCCCGCGTCCACCAGGAACACGGTGCACCCGGTCAGCTTTACCCCGTGCTCGAGCGCGTCGCGCACGCCGTGCATGCCCGGGAAGGCGGGCAGCAGGGCCGGGTGGGTGTTGATCAGGCGCCCGCCGAACGCGGCCAGGAAGGGCGGGCCGACCAGCTTCATGAATCCGGCCAGGATGACCAGATCAGGCCGGGCGGCCAGGCAGGACTCGGTGAGCGCCAGATCCCAGTCCGCCCGGGACGGGTAATCCTTGACCCGGTGCGTGAACGTGGGCACCCCGGCCCGCTCGGCGCGGCGCAGTGCCTCGATGCCGGCCCGGTCGGCACCGACGGCCACCACGTCGGCGCCGTACGCCTCATCCGCGCAGGCATCCAGCAAGGCCTGCAGGTTCGTGCCCGCGCCCGAGACCAGAATCACCAGGCGGGCACGCATGCGGCCAGGGGACTCGGACATGCCGCCACCCTATTGGCACTGGCCCGGTGATCTGCCCGCTAGTAGCTGGCGAACCGCCCACTCCAGCCACCGGTCAATACCGGCAGGCACGACCGGTGATCAGCACACCACTCCACCCTTCAAAGTCACTCGGAGCTGCGATAACCGCATCGGGTCATTGGGATTGCCCTGCGGTCCGGACAAGGCAAAATAGGAGGTTGCGTCCCATCTGGTCCCCGGAGTACCGCCGCCACCGCCCTCAGGAGCACCCCCCTGATGCCCCCTGTCGTCCAGCCGCCACCGCCGCCCGAGCCCTCGCCTGCGGAACCGCCGCCTGCTGAGCCACCCGCTGCCGGGACGCCGCCTGGCCAGACCGCCGCGCCTGAGGCCAAGCGGGCCGGGCGGGCCGACCCGCCGCTCCAGCAGCGGTCGGTCGCGGCCCTGTTCCTCGCGCTGCTGAGCCTGTTCGGCCTGCTCGGCCTGAGCAACTTCCAGCGGGGCGTCTACATCGTGGCGTTCGCCCTGGTCGCGGGGACCATGGCCGTCTGGCTGGCGGCCACCGCGATGCGGCGCGCCCGGCGCCGTGGGACCGCCGGCCCCCGGGGCTCGGTGGTGGCCATCGTGATCGGCGGGGTCGGGGTACTGATCAGCGGGATCCTGCTGGCCGGGTTCGCGTTGTTCGGGAAGCAGGCGAGCACGTATTCCCAGTGCCTGAGCGGAGCGAACACCGTCGCTGCGCAGCAGACGTGCCGGACCCAGTTCACCCATGCAATCGAGAACGCCACCCGCTGACCACTCAAGGCCGGGTGATTCCTGAGGGCCCGTGGCTCCTGAGGGCCCGTGGCTCCTGAGGGCCCGTGGGTCAAGGAGCAGCGGCTCCTCAGGGAAGAGACGCGGGGCCGGGGGGATCGGGCCTGCGGTCCGCGGCGTCCTCCGCGTCACGCCACGGGTCCACGTAGATGTGGTGGCGTTCGTCGGCGTCATCGTCCGTCCCGGCGGGCGGAACGACGGGGAGATCAGCCCCGGCCGGCACCAGACGGCGCATCCGGACCCAGTTCACCAGGCCGGTGGTCACCGCGGCGGCCACGCCGATCTCGAGCACGCACACCACCCCGGTCTGCCACCCGGACGGGCCGACCGCGGTCAGCCTGCCGCTGCCCAGCGGGCCGCCCGCGAACGCCGCGAGCAGCCCCAGAGCGCAGCCGGTGACCACGCCGCAGGCGAAGCCCCACAGCGGCGCCAGCTCGACCGCCGGGATCGGCGCCGCCCGGGCCGTCAGCAGCCCGCCGAACACCCCGGCCAGGTAGGGCACGCTGAGCATGAGCAGGGACACCCAGCCGGTCGCGGACGAGTGCGCGCCGGAGGGCAGCGCCGCCAGCATTGGCAGCATCGGCAGTGGCCCCAGGGCGGACCCGGTGGGCGCGACCACGGTGCCGGTGCCGAACGCGAATCCCGGTCCGAGCGTGTAGCAGATCGACCACACGATGGCGTTAGGAATGTAAGCGAGCTGGGCCAGGAGCAGCAGGCCCCCGCCGACCAGGCCGGGCGCGAGCGCCACGTCCACCGACCGGAAATCGCCCATGTGGGTGGCGAGGGACGCACCGGCCAGGATCGCGCCCGCTCCGGTCAGCACGGTGAGCGTTCCGACCGTGCCGAGGAACACCGCCCGGGCGCGCGGGGGCAGCAGCTCGATCAGCCGCCTCCAGGGAGCCAGCGCCCGGGCCCCGCCCAGTCCCCCGGCGACCAGGGCGATCAGGAAACCGGCCAGGACCGCCTGCAGCAGCGAAGGCGTAGCCAGCGCCGACTGGCCGGCCAGCGCCAGCGCGCCCGCCACCAGCCCGTACGGGACCGCCAGGGCCAGCGCCGCGTAGCCGACGTCGGCGAGCCGGGTGACCTGACCGCGCCGGACCACCCAGCGGCCCGCGATCCAGAGCAGCGCGCCGGGCAGCAGGACCAGGCCCAGCGGCAGCATGCCGATCCGGCCCGTACCGTGCAGCGCGAACCCCACGTGGTGGCCCACCAGCCACAGGTCCGCGGCGGTACGCAGCACGCCGGGCAGTCCCACGCCCGCGTGCGGCGCGGCGATCCACCCCGCGAGCACCAGCAGGGTGATAAAGACCAGGCCGCTGCCCGCCGCCGCACATGCTGCGATGGCGCCGGTGATGACCAGCGGGCGGCTCGGCCGGGCAGCCGGCCCCCCGGCCCCGTCGCGCCCGTCAGTGCGCTCGGCGGGCAGGGCAGAAGCGGTCATGAAACCCAATCCTGGCCACCGCCGCGCCCGGGATCGCGGAGGCGCGCCGCGCGCCGGCGGTATGAGGAGGCTCAGCGCAGGCCCGCCCCTTGCGGGCGCCGGGGTCTCAGCGCGCTCGCATCACCTCGCGACGCCGGGTCTCAGACGGCCCGCATCACCTCGCGGACGAGGCGGGCAGTCTCACTCGGCGTGCGGCCGACCCGGACCCCGACCTTCTCCAGCGCTTCCTTCTTGGCCTGCGCGGTACCCGCGGAGCCGGAGATGATTGCGCCCGCGTGCCCCATGGTCTTGCCCTCCGGCGCGGTGAAGCCCGCCACGTAGGCCACCACTGGCTTGGTGACGTTCCCCTCCACGTAGGCGGCGGCCCGTTCCTCGGCGTCCCCGCCGATCTCGCCGATCATCACGATCGCGTCGGTCTCCGGGTCATCCTGGAACGCGGCGAGGCAGTCGATGTGCGTGGTACCGATCACCGGGTCACCACCGATACCCACCGCGGTGGAAAACCCGATGTCCCGCAGCTCGTACATCATCTGGTAGGTCAGCGTGCCGGACTTGGAGACCAGCCCGATCCGGCCCTCGGTCGTGATGTTGGCGGGGATGATCCCGGCGTTGGATTTGCCGGGTGAGGCGACCCCGGGGCAGTTCGGGCCGACGATCCGGGTGGCGTTGCCCTTGGCGCTGGCGTAGGCCCAGAAAGCCGCCGTGTCGTGCACCGGGACGCCCTCGGTGATCACGATCACCAGCGGGATGCCCGCGTCCACGGCCTCGGTGACCGCCGCCCGGGTACCCGCGGGCGGGACGAAGACCACCGACACGTCGGCGCCCGTGGCGGCTATGGTCTCGGCGACCGTGCCGAACACCGGCACCGCGGCGCTGCCCAGGTCCACGGTCTGCCCGGCCTTCCGCGGGTTCGTGCCCCCGACGACCGTGGTGCCCGCGGCGAGCATCCGGCGGCCGTGCTTGGTGCCTTCCGAGCCGGTGATGCCCTGGATCATGACCCGGCTGTCGCCGGTCAGGAAAATCGCCATCTCATGCTCCTGTCGGGGCGGCAGCGGCCAGTTCCGCGGCACGCCGGGCTGCGTCGTCCATGGTCGCGACCTGCTCGACCACCGGCAAACCCGCGTCAGCGAGGATGCGGCGGCCCTCCTCGGCGTTGTTGCCGTCCAGGCGGACCACGATCGGGTGCCGGACTTCCTGGCCCTGGCGGGCCAGCATGCCGATCGCCGACACGATCCCGTTGGCCACCGCGTCACACGAGGTGATGCCGCCGAACACGTTGACCAGGACGCTGCGGACCGAGGTGTCGGACAGCACGATCTCCAGGCCGTCCGCCATCACCTCGGCCGACGCGCCACCGCCGATGTCCAGGAAGTTCGCGGGCTTCATCCCGCCGAATGGCTCACCGGCCAGGGCCACCACGTCCAGGGTGGACATGACCAGCCCGGCCCCGTTGCCGATGATGCCCACCTGGCCGTCGAGCTTGACGTAGTTGAGGTGCTTGGCCTTGGCCCGGGCCTCGATCGGGTCGGCCGCGTCGGGGTCCTCGAACTTGGCGTGATCCTGGCGGAAGGACGCGTTGTCGTCCAGGCTGACCTTCCCGTCCACGGCGAGCACCTCGCCCTGGTCGGTGAGGGCCATGGGGTTGACCTCGACGAGGGTAGCGTCCTCGTCGGCGAACACGGCCCAGAGCCGCTCGGCGAGCAGCGCCGCCTGCTGCGCCGCTTCGGCCGGGATCCCGCCCTCCAGGATGATCTCGGTGGCCTTGGCCGCGTCCACCCCGTCCAGCGGGTTGACCGGGATCCGCGCGACCGCTTCCGGGTTGGTGTGCGCGACCTCCTCGATCTCCACGCCGCCCTGCACCGAGCAGATCGCCACGAAGGTCCGGGCCGCCCGGTCCAGCAGGAAGGACAGGTAGTACTCCTGCGCGATGTCGACCGCCTCGGCGATCAGGACCTTGTGCACCGTGTGGCCCTTGATGTCCATGCCGAGGATCTGGCGGGCCTTGGCTTCCGCCTCATCCGGGCCGTTGGCGAGCTTGACACCGCCCGCCTTACCCCGGCCGCCGGTCTTGACCTGGGCTTTAACCACGACGAGGGGCGAGCCATCGGCGGCGAAGCCCGCCGCGATCTCGCGTGCCTCTTCAGGGGTGGAGGCGACCCGGCCGCGCTGTACGGGTACCCCGTACTCGGCGAACAGTTCTTTCGCCTGATACTCAAACAGGTCCACTAGCGTCCGTCCTCGGGGTGACCTCGGGTGACCAGGATTCCGCACGCAGCCTACCGGGAGCGGCGCCGTAGTCCCCGCTCACCCCGCGCCTCACTCCGGCCGCCTCGCCTTCCCCCCACGCCGCGCCCGCGCCCCCTGGCCAACGACCCGCGGCCGCGTCTTATCCCGCCGCCACCTTCAGCCCCGCTGTCCCCGCACACCCCACCCCTTGGCTGGGCTCGTTCGTGATCATGGGCTTACTGGGGCAATTGCCCCAGTAAGCCCATGATCACGAACCACAGA
>DASQRM010000282.1:0-27204 GCA_035642895.1 Streptosporangiaceae bacterium
CAGATCGCAGGAATCGCCCTGATCTTGCTCGGTGCCTACCTCATCATCGAGCAGCTAGCCCGGTAAGCGCGGGCCGCTGGTAACTACATCGGCCAAGCCTTCCAACAGCTCGCTGACGTGTCGGGCCCGCCACATACGGTCAGTGGCTGGTCTACGGCCCTTCGAGCCAGTTCGATCTCATCGAGATGGCGCCCGGCGGTTTCTTCGACCCGGACGGCAACGTCGTGCAGTACGGCTGTCGAGTCCTCACCGGAAAATCGGGAGCTGTGCGTCCTGGAGCCGGACAGTCTCTGGGACGCCAGCGGAAACCAGGGCTTGCGCCCAGCGGGTAGTCGGCCGGATCGAACGGGGCCTGGTCTAGGCGGGCCGCCCCGAGCGGCGCCAGGCGCCGGGGCCCGGGCGCAGGGGGGCACGGGTCAGGGAGGCGCGGTCCCGCCAGGCCGACGGGGCGGGGCCCACGGCCGCACGGGCCGCCGCAGCCCGTTGCCGGGCGGCGAGCACGGCCGTGACGACCGCGGTCAGCGCGGCCAGATCCTCGGCGCCAGGGTGACCCGACACCACTGAGAACAGCGGGCTCTCGCCCGGCTCACTGGTCATGACCTGCCGCTCCCGATCCCGAACTGCCGGCGGACCCGTTCCCAGAAAGCATCGCGCAGCCACTCCCGGGCCTCCTGGTAGGGCCGCAACGACGCGCCGAGTTCCTTCTCCGCCTCGACCAGCAACTCCTTGTCGATCACTGGCGGCAGGATCGGCCCAGGCAGCAGGTCCCGGATGTTGTCCTCGCCCCGGGTGAGAATCCACTTCTGGGCCACGTGCTCGCCGGCTTCCTCGACCCGCTGCCGGTCCGGTCCCAGCCTGCTGGACAGGGCTGACTGGCCCAGGCCCGACTGCCCCGGTACCGGCTGGCCGAGGCCCGGCTGGCTGAGCGACGGCTGGCTCACGGCCGGCTGGCCGGGGGGCGGATGGCTGAGGGCCGGGTGCGACGCTGGACGGTGCGGCGGCCGGGTGCCGTGCCGACGCTCGAACAACTGGGCGGGAGAGGGCACGCCGACCGGCTGGGCCGACGGGGCCAACGGGGCCAACGGCACCGGCTCGGGCGGCGGGATCCTGGTGAAGTACGGCTCCAGGAAGGCCCGGTCGAGGATCTCCACAGTGTCAGATTCCCAGACCAGGCGCTCGGCCTGGTTCGTGCCGAACGGCGGTTCCACGCCCCACAGGTGCACCCGGACGCCGTACGCCTGGGCCGCCTCGACCGCGGGCACCATGTCCTCGTCGCCGGCGACCAGGACCGCGTCGGTGATCGCCCGGTGCCGGGCCAGGGCTTCCATATCCGCGCGGATCTGTGCGTCCACGCCCTTCTGCTGGCCGCGCGCGTTCAGGTTGCCGAGCCGCAGCTTCACCCGGGCCATCTGGGCGATCACCCGCTGGTCGATGGTGGGCACCCGGTCCCGCGCCGCGTCGTACCAGTAGACCCGGAGCAGTTCCCCCCGGACCAGGCCGTCGGCGTGCCGGGTGAGCGCCTGGATCAGCTTGTCCGTGTCGACCCGGTACTCACGCCGTGAGCCGACGCTGAACAGGACTTCGCCAGCCGCGGCGTAGATATAGCCGACATCGATCATGATCGCGTAACGCGCGAGCGTGGGCAGCGGTGAGACGATGTCGGTCATGGCATTCACGACTCTACTGCCGGACCCGCACTTCCCGGGGCGGAAGCACAGCCTGAGTTGATCCCTGTGTAGCCGGATAACTACAATTTGTAGTGCCGGCCCGGGCCGGGCCGCCGGTCTGGATAACGCTCAGAGCGGGATGTTGCCGTGTTTCTTCGGCGGGAGGGTCTGCCGCTTGGTCCGAAGCGTCCGCAGTGCCCGGGTGACCTGGGCCCGGGTCTCGGCCGGCCGGATCACCGCGTCCACATAGCCGCGCTCGGCCGCGACGTAGGGATTGGCCAGAGTGTCCTCGTACTCCGCGACGCGCTGCGCGCGCAGCGCGTCCGGGTCCTCGGCATCGGCCAGTTCCCGCCGATAGAGGATGTTCACCGCCCCCTGGGCACCCATGACCGCGATCTGGGCCGTCGGCCAGGCCAGGTTGACGTCCCCGCCGAGGTGCTTGGAGCCCATCACGTCATACGCGCCGCCGTACGCCTTGCGGGTGATCACTGTGATCTTCGGCACGGTGGCCTCCGCGTAGGCATAGATCAGCTTGGCGCCGTGCCGGATGATCCCGCCCCACTCCTGCCCGGTGCCAGGCAGGAAGCCGGGCACGTCCACGAACGTCAGCACGGGAATGTTGAAGCAGTCGCAAGTCCGGACGAACCGGGCCGCCTTTTCCGAGGCGTCGATGTCCAGGGTGCCCGCGAAGTGCATCGGCTGGTTGGCCACCACGCCCACGCTCGCGCCCTCGACCCGGCCGAACCCGACCACGATGTTCTGCGCGAAGCCGGCGTGGACCTCCAGGAACTCCCCGTCCTCCAGGACGCGGGTGATCACGTCGTGCATGTCGTACGGCTGGTTCGGTGAGTCCGGAATCAGCGTGTCGAGTTCCCCGTCAGATTCCGTGATCTCCAGGGCGGCCATGGGGTCACCGGGCGGGTCCAGCACCGGGGGGTCATCGAGGTTGTTGGACGGCAGGTAGGACAGCAGTTCCCGGGCGAAGTCCAGGCAGTCATCCTCGTCCTTGGCCTGATAGTGCGCGACCCCCGACTTGGTGTTGTGCGCGCTCGCGCCGCCGAGTTCCTCGAAGCTGACTTCCTCCCCGGTCACCGTCTTGATCACGTCCGGTCCGGTGATGAACATGTGCGAGGTGCCCTCGACCATCAGCGTGAAATCGGTGATGGCGGGGGAGTACACGGCGCCTCCGGCGCACGGCCCCATGATCAGGGATATCTGGGGGATCACGCCCGACGCGGTTACGTTGCGGAAAAAAATTTCGGCGAACAGCCCCAGGGCGACCACGCCTTCCTGGATGCGCGCGCCGCCGCCGTCGTTGATGCCGATCAGCGGGCAGCCGGTCTTCAGCGCGTGGTCCATCAGCTTGACGATCTTCTCGCCGTAGACCTCGCCCAGCGAGCCGCCGAAGACGGTGAAGTCCTGGCTGAACACGCAGACCGGGCGGCCGTCGATGGTGCCGTACCCGGTGACGACGCCGTCGCCGTAGGGCCGGTTCGCGGCGACCCCGAAATCGATGGCCCGGTGCCGGGCGAGCTCGTCGAACTCGGTGAACGAGCCGGGGTCGAGCAGCCGCTCCAGCCGCTCCCGGGCAGTCATCTTGCCCTTGGCGTGCTGGCGTTCCACCGCCCGCTCTGAGCCAGCGTGGATCGCCTCGTCCCGGCGGCGCTGCAGGTCGGCAATCTTGGCCGCCGTGGTGTGCGGGGTCGCGTCCTGGGCCGCCGGGCCGCCGTGGTCCGCGGCAGCCGCCCGATCCGGCCCGCTCCGGTCCTGAACTTCGCTGGTCATAGCGGACAGGGTAGCCGCCGGGAGCGCCGGGGATCAGGCGGCGGTAGGCGCCTGGCCCCGGGCCATTAGGCTGGCGCGCGTGAGCCAGGATGCCGGCACCGAGGCCCCACCGGCGGGTGCAGCCGCCGCGGCGCCCACCCGCGACGCCGACCGGCAGCAGCTACCCGGCCGGATGCGCCGCGATGTCCGGTTGCTCGGCGACATGCTCGGCGAGGTACTGCGCGAGTCCGGCGGCCAGGATCTGCTCGACGACGTCGAGAGGCTGCGCCAGGCGGTGATCGCGGCCCGGGCCAGTCACGGCGCGGCCGATGTCAGCTCTCCCGGCGGCAGTTCCGATGGCTCGGCGGACTCCCGTGGTGACCCGGCTGGGGACGAGATCGCGGCCCTGGTGGCCAGCTGGCCGCTGGACCGGGCGGAACTGGTGGCCCGGGCGTTCACCGTCTATTTCCACCTCACCAACCTGGCCGAGGAGCTGCAGCGGGTCCGCGCGCTGCGGGAACAGGACACGGGGCAGGCGCCGGTCCGCGAGTCATTTGCCGCCTCGGTCGCCGAATTCCGCCGCGAGCAGGGTCCCGGGCAGCTCGGCGACCTGCTCGCCCGGCTGCGCGTGCACCCGGTCCTCACCGCTCACCCCACCGAGGCGCGGCGCCGGGCCGTGGCCACCGCGCTGCGCCGGATCAGCGACCTGGTGACCGCGCTGGACGACGACCGGCGCGGGGCCGCGGAGCAGGCGGAGACGCGGCGCCGGCTGCGCGAGGAGATCGACCTGCTCTGGCGCACGTCACAGTTGCGGGCCAACGCCATGACCCCGATCGACGAGGTCCGCACGGTGATGGCTGTGTTCGACGAGACCATCTTCCAGGTCGTGCCCCGCGTGTACCGGGCGCTGGATGAGGCCCGCCGCGAGGCCGGGGCCGGGCCCGGCGCCCCGGCGGTCCCCGCCTTCCTCCGCTATGGCAGCTGGGTGGGCGCCGACCGGGACGGCAACCCGTTCGTGACGGCCCAGGTCACCAGGGAGACCGCGGTCATCCAGGCCGACCATGTGCTGCGCGCGCTGGAGAACGCGACCACCCGGATCGGCCGCGCGCTCACCGTGAACGCGGACATGGCGCCGCCGTCCGCTGAGTTCGCCGTGGCCCTGGAGGCGGCTGAGACGGCCCAGCCGGAGCTGCTCGCGGATCTGGCCGCCCGCTCGCCGCACGAGCCGTACCGGACCTACCTGCTCTACCTGGCCCGCCGGCTCGAGGCGACCCGGCTCCGGAACGCGGACCTGGCCTACCCCGGCGCCGCGGACTTCCTCGCCGACCTGCGCCTGGTGCAGGACTCGCTGGCCGCCGCGGGCGCCACCCGGCAGGCGTTCGGTGAGCTGCAGCAGCTGATCTGGCAGGCCGAGACGTTCGGCTTTCACCTGGCCAGCCTGGAGGTCCGCCAGCACAGCGCGGTGCACGCCCGCGCGCTGCGCGAGGTCGCCGAGGGCGGCGCGCTATCCGCGCAGACCACTGAGGTGCTGGCCACCCTCCGCGCGGTCGGCTGGATCCAGGACCGCTTCGGGGTGGATGCGTGCCGCCGCTACGTGGTCAGCTTCACCCGGTCGGCGGCGGACATCGCCGCCGTCTACGAACTGGCCCGGCACGCCACCCGCAGCGGCCAGCCGCCGGTGCTGGACGTGGTCCCGCTGTTCGAGAGCGGCGATGACCTGAACCACGCCGCCCAGGTGCTGGACGAGATGCTGGAGCTGGAGCCGGTCCGGGAGCGGCTGGCCGCGAACGGCCGCCAGCTCGAGGTCATGCTCGGCTACTCCGACTCGGCCAAGGAACTCGGACCGGTCGGCGCGACCCTGCGGCTGTTCGACGTGCAGGGCCAGCTGGCCCGCTGGGCGGCCGACCACGCGGTCCGGCTGACCCTGTTCCACGGCCGGGGCGGTGCGCTGGGCCGGGGCGGCGGCCCGGCGGGCCGCGCGGTCCTGGCCCAGGCTCCGGGCTCGGTGGACGGCCGGTTCAAGGTCACCGAGCAGGGCGAGGTGATCTTCGCGCGGTACGCGAACCCCGTGATCGCCCAGCGTCATCTGGAGCAGGTCACCTCGGCGGTGCTGCTCGCCTCCTCGCCGGTGGTCGGCGAGCGCAACGCGGAGGCGGCCCGCCGCTTCCGGCCGGTGGCCGAGCGGATGGAAGCGGCGGCGCTGCGCGCCTACCGGGAGCTGGTGGAGACCCCGGGCTTCGCCGAGTGGCTGGCCCGGATCAGCCCGTTGGAGGAGATCAGCGGGCTGCGGATCGGGTCCCGCCCGGCCCGGCGCGGCGTCGGCGTGGTCGGCCTGGACGACCTGCGCGCGATTCCCTGGGTGTTCTCCTGGGCCCAGACCCGGCTGAACCTGCCCGGCTGGTACGGCCTGGGCAGCGGCCTGGCCGCCACGGCCCGGGGTCCGGGCGGGCTGGCCGAGGTCCGTGAGGCGTACCAGGGCTGGCCGCTGCTGGCCGTGCTGTTCGATGGCGCGGAGATGAGCCTGGCTAAGACCGATCGCCGGATCGCGGCACGGCACCTGGCCCTGGGCGGCCGCAAGGACCTGGCGGACATGGTGCTGGCCGAGTACGACCTGACCCGGCGGCTGGTGCTGGAGGTGACCGGCCACGACCGGTTGCTGGCCAACCGGCGCGTGCTGTCCCGGGCGGTGGCACTGCGCGACCCGTACGTGGACGCACTGTCCCATCTTCAGCTGCGGGCGCTGACCGAGCTCCGGGCCCTGCCCGCAGCGGGCGGTGACGGGGCGGGCGCTGACGGGGCGGCCGAGGCCCCCGAGCTCGTGGCCCGCCGCGAGCAACTGCAGCGCCTGCTGCTCCTCGCGGTCAGCGGCGTAGCCGCCGGCCTCCAGAACACCGGCTGACTGCCCGCGCCCGCGTCTGTACCGGTTCGGGTTTGGTGTCCGACTGGCAGGCGCCAGGCTGGGCTTAGGCGACGAACGTTCCGCGCCCTTGGACCGGCGTACCAATCCGGCTTCAACCAGCGAGTCCAGTGCCTTCTTGGCCGTCCCGCGGGCCACGTCATACTCCTGGGCGAGGGTGTTCTCGCTCGGCACGCGGCGGCCGCGTGGCAGCTTGCCTGACTCGATCTGCCCCCGGATGAGATCGGCCAGCTGGCGCCAGAGCGCTGTCCCCCCGTCATGATCAATCGACACATGATCACCATGCATGATCGTGCCCATGCACATGCTTCCCGAATCAACCGAACATGACCTTGGTTGACTTATACCTGTCAGCCACTCGCGACAGGGAATGCTTCAGCACAGCGTGCTCAGGGAGGTTGTTACGCCGGGTGTCGCAGGCGATGTTGCGGCCGTCCCGGAGCAGGATCGACGTCTATGACGACTGCCGTCGTGGATGGAGGTTCCAGATCATGGACACGGCGCCGGAGCGCTACGCGCTGAAAGTCGCATCAGCCACGGCGGCGGCATCCGGCTCGCAGCTAGCGGGTGTCTACCTGCACGGCTCCGCCGTGCTAGGCGGGTTCGATGCACGTCGCAGCGATGTCGACGTCCTGGTCGTATGCGATGGCCCGGCCGAGATCGCGGCAACGGAAAACGACCCCCGCGTGATCCGCAACAAGGCGAAGATCCGGGCCACGGTCCAGAACGCGCGGGAGGTCCTCGCCATCCTCGGCTCCTACGGCAGCATCCGCGCCTATCTCGCGTCGTTCCCGGACGCGCACGCGGCCTCCGCGGACATGCAGCGGCGTTCTAAGTTCCTCGGCGACACGGGGGTGTGGCGGCTCCTGATCAGCGCGGCCCATGACATCGGCGGGTGACTCAGCTTCCCGATACACCAGGAACGGCTGGCTGACGCCGGGTCAGCGGGCGGCGGCCGCTAGCTCGGCTCGGCGCCTCTCGTGGGCCGGAGCGCACGGGTACTGGGCGTCGGTGCCGTCCCCGGCCAGCAACCTGCCGATCGCGGCCCGGCATTCCTCGTCCGCGGGCGTGTAGACGACCATCCGGGTGCAGGGTACGGCCAGCACGCCGAGGCTGGTGCTCGTCATGGCCAGCCGCGGGAACGCCGGGTGCCGGAAGATCTTCAGGTAGGTGACGGGGTTCGCCACGTCGTGCTCTTCCCACAGCCGGGCGAAGTGCGGGCTGGCCCCCTGGAGGCGGCGGATCAGGCTGGTCCACGCGGGCTCGCCGATATGCCGGCCATAGTTGCCCCGGAACTGCGCGACCAGCCGGCCCAGCTGGTCGTGCCGGCTCACGTAGGGGTGGCAGCAGTCGGGCTGGGTGAAGTTCTGCCACAAGATGTTGCGCTCACCCGGCTGGGCGCCGATCACCCCGGGCCACAGCGCGGCGTACGCCTCATTCCAGCCGAGCAGGTCATACCGCTCGTTCAGCACCGAGGCCGGGAGCGGCACCAGGCTGTCCATGATGCCCTGGACGTCCGGCGGCACCTGCTCGCACGCGCTCGCCGTGACCCCGGACCCGCCGGCGGCTTCCGCGATATCGGCCAGCCGGTACAGGTGCTGCCGCTCGGCCTGATCGAGCCGCAGGGTCTGGGCCACCGCGCCGAGCACCTGGGCGCTGGCCTTGATCGGGCGACCCTGCTCGAGCCACGTGTACCAGGTGACGCCCACCCCGGCCAGCTGGGCGACCTCCTCCCGGCGCAGCCCGGGGGTGCGGCGGCGCAGCCCCGGGGGCAGCCCCACCTGCTCCGGGCTGATCCGCTCCCGGCGGCTGCGCAGGAACGCAGCCAGCTCAGCGCGGCGCGAACCGTTCCCGTTGGTCGTCATGGCGGTCATAACCTCATCATGCCGGGGAGCGGAGGCGGGTGCCAGGTGCTCCTGGTACCAGGATAAGCAGGCTCCTGGTACCTGGATAAGGATCCCGGCATGCTCGGAGGCATGACAGACCTCACCACCGTAACCCGCGACCATGTGCCTGCTGGCCGCCGCTCCGGCTTCCGCCGGGCCGCCGGGCGGCCCGATGGCCGGGCCCCGGGCCGGCTGACCGCGCCGCGCGCCCTGCTGGCCATCGTCCTCACCGGGCAGTTCATGGCGGTCCTGGATGCCTCAGTAGTCAACGTCGCGGCCCCCGCCATCCATGCGGATCTGCATGCGTCCGGCGCCGGGCTGCAGCTGGTCATCGCCGGCTACGTCATCACCTACGCGGTCCTGCTGGTTACCGGGGCCCGGCTCGGCGACATCGTCGGGCACCGCCGGCTGTTCCTGGCCGGGCTGGCCCTGTTCACCCTGGCCTCTCTCGGCTGCGGCCTGGCCACCTCCACCGGCATGCTGATCGCGCTGCGGTTCATCCAGGGGGCGGGCGCCGCGGCCATGATCCCGCAGGTGCTCAGCCTGATCCAGCGCACGTTCACCGGGACTTCCCGGGCCGGCGCGATGCGTCTGTACGCCGCGGTCATCGCGGGCGGGGCGGTCGCCGGGCAGATCGTCGGCGGGCTGCTGGTGACCGCGAACCTGTTCGGCAGCGGCTGGCGCGCCGTCTTCCTCATCAACGTCCCGATCGGCGTGGCCCTGCTTGCCACGGGTGCGCGGTTGCTGCCGCATGGCGCCCGAGACCGGGGCCGCGGCCTGGACCCGGCCGGACTGGCCCTGCTGACCCCGGCCGCGGTGGCCCTGGTCCTGCCGCTGGTCCTGGGCCAGCCCGAGCACTGGCCCGTATGGGGCTGGATCTGCCTGGCCGCCAGCGCGGTCCTGTTCGGGCTGTTCGCCATCGTGGAGCGCCGGGTGGAGGCCCGCGGTGGCTCGCCGCTGATCCCGGGCCGCGTGCTGAGCCTGCCCGGGGTCGCGATGGGAGTGGCCGCCCTGTTCGTGACCATGGCGGTGTTCGGCGGGTTCTTCTTCGCGCTGGCCCTGCACCTGCAGGGCGGGCTGGGCGACACTCCACTTCGGGCCGGGCTCATCTTCGCCCCCTCCGCGGCCACCTTCGCGCTGGTCAGCCTCAACTGGCAGCGGCTGCCCCGGCAGTGGCACGGTGCCCTGATCATCGCGGGCTTCGCCGCCTACGCGGTCGGCCTGCTGTGCACGGCCGGCCTGCTGCACGGCGGTGGGACCGGCGGGGTGCTGCTCTACCTGGCCCTGGCCCTGACCGGCGCCGGGATGGCTGCGGCGTTCAGCCCGCTGATGACCGCCGTGCTGATGCGGGTGCCGGTCGCCGACGCGGCCGACGCCACCGGGGTGGTCGTCACCGTCAACCAGCTGGCCCTCGTGATCGGGGTGGCCACCTTCGGGACGCTGTACCTGAACCGGGCCGGGCAGCTGCCCAGCAGCCCGGCCGAGCACGCGGCGTTCACCCTGGTGTCCGCGCACGCGGTATCAGTGACGTTCGTGGTCCTGGCCGCCGCGGCGGTGGCGGGCGGCGTCCTGGCCCTGGCCCGGATGCTGGCCGCCCGCCCGGCCCGGACGCCGGCCATCCCGGTGCCCGCCGCAGCTGTCCCGGCCGGCCCCAGCGCTGCCCGGGACGACTAAAGGATCCGGATCGTGGACGGAAACGGCGAGTCAGCGCAGCCGTTTCCGTCCACGACCGGCACGTGGGCATCATCTGCCGCATTGATCATGGGGCTGTCGGTGACATATCACGGCTGTGGTGCGCCTAGCGTCCGGTTTGTTCGCGTATTTGGGCACCAGATCCGTGATATGTCAGCCGAGCCCGCTTACCCAGCTGGCCGGCGCACCCCGCCGGTTTGGCGGGGGCGCCCACCGGTTTGGCGGGGGCACCCCGGCGGGCTGGGATCATGGAGCGTGATGGCTCCCAGTGATGCGGCCCCCTGCGGCGGGGAACTACGGCGGCCGCCGCTCGACGCCGCCGCCCTCGGCGCCCGGCTGGTTCGCCCCGGCGGGCTGTGGCGGGACATCCGGGTGGCCAGCGAAACCGGCTCCACCAACGCCGACCTGCTGGTGGAGGCCCAGGCGGGCGCGGCCGAGGGCCTGGTGCTGGCGGCCGAGACGCAGACCGCGGGCCGGGGCCGGCTGGGCCGGTCCTGGGACAGCCCGCCGCGCGCCGCGCTGGTGTTCTCCGTGCTGCTCCGCCCGGTGACCGTGGCACCCGCCGCCCGGGCGTGGCTGCCGCTGCTCACCGGGATCGCGGTAGCGGCCGCGTTGCGCGCCGAGGCCGGCGTCGCCGCCACCCTGAAGTGGCCCAACGACGTGCTCGTGGACGGCCGCAAGATCGCCGGGATCCTGGCCGAGGCGCACGGCGACGCGGTCGTGGCCGGTGTCGGGCTCAACGTCACGCTCACCCGGGCCGAGCTGCCGGTGCCCACCGCGACGTCGCTGCTCCTGGAGAATGCGGCCTGCCTGGACCGCGAACGCCTGCTGGCCGCGATCCTTACCGAGCTGGCCGGCCGCTACATGGCGTGGACGGCCGATCCGGACCCGGCTGGCCTGCGCGCGGAGTACCTCCGCTGGTGCGTCACGGTCGGGCGGGAGGTCCGGGTGGAGCTGCCCGGCGGGGCGGCGCTGGCCGGCACGGCCACCGACGTGGACGAGACGGGCCGGCTCGCCGTCCGGACCGGCCCGGGCACCACGCTGGTCGGCGCGGGCGACGTCGTGCACGTCCGCTGACCCGGGCGCTGGCCTCCGGGGCTGACCCGGGACGCTGACCCGGGCGCTGGCCTCCGGGGCCGGCCCGGGACGCTGACCCCGGGCGGCGACCCCGTCCACTGACCCCTCCACTGGCCCCCCAGGCGCTGACCCCCCAAGGCGCCCCTTCCATGCCACGATGTGCGTTATGAGCATGGAAAGCCAGCTCTCCGACGGAGAGCAGAGCGTGCTGACGCTGCACCCGCACTGGAAAACGCTGCTGCGGCCCGCCCTGCTCCTCTTCGTGGTAGTCGTCATCGCAGCCGCGTTGCTGGTCGTGATCCCGCCGGGCCGCCTGGCCGGACCGGGCCGGATCGCGGTTGGGGTGCTCGCCGTCGTCCTGGCCGTGGCTTTCTTCTTCATTCCGTTCCTGCGCTGGCAGACCACCACCTACCGGCTCACCACCCGGCGGCTGCAACTGCGAAGCGGCATCCTGACCCGGTCCGGCCGGGACTTCCCGCTCATCAGGATCAGCGACGTCTCATTCAGGCAAGGGCCCATCGACCGCCTGCTGGGCACCGGCCGGCTGGTGGTGGAGTCCGCGGGCGAGCACGGCCAGCTGATGCTCGATGAGATCCCGGACGTGCAAGAGGTCCAGGCCACGCTGTTCCAGTTGGTCGGGGAGGAACATCAGCGGCTGTCCCGGGAAGAGAACTAGGCCGGGCCACGGTCGGGGCCGCTGCGCCCAGGGGTTAGCCTGCGCACATGGATGGCATCGAGGTCCGCAGGCACCTGATCGGGCGCGGCCCGGTCGTCGAGATCGTGCTGGACCGGCCCGAGGCGCTGAACGCGCTGAACACCGTGATGCTGGTCCGGTTCGCGCAGACCTGTGCCGAGCTGGCCCCGGACACCGGGGTCCGGGCCGTCGTGCTGACCGCCACCGGGGACCGCGCCTTCTGCGTCGGCGCCGACCTCAAGGAACGGCGGCTGATGACCGACGCGCAATGGCTGGCGCAGCGGGCCGTGTTCCGCACGGCCTTCGGCGAACTGCTCCGCCTGCCGCAGCCGGTGATCGCGGCCGTGCACGGGTACGCGCTCGGCGGTGGTTGCGAGCTGGCGCTGAACTGTGACCTGGTGGTGGCCGACGAGACCGCGCAGTTCGGCCTGCCCGAGGTCACGGTCGGCCTGGTGCCCGGCTGCGGTGGCACCCAGCTGTCCATGCGGCGGCTCGGCGTGGGCCGGGCCGCCGACCTGCTGCTCACCGGCCGCCGGGTGAAGGCCGCGGAGGCGGAGCGGATCGGGCTGGCCGACCGGCTGGTCCCGGCCGGGACCGCGGACGCCCTGGCGCTGGAGATGGCCGGCGCCATCGCCGCCAACTCCCCGGTCGCCGTGCGGGCCGGCAAGCGGGCCATGCGCCAGGGATGGGGGGTCGGCCTGTCCGCGGCGCTGGACATCGAGGACGCCGCCTGGCGGACCGCCGCCCTGTCCGCGGACCGGCGTGAGGGCATCGCGGCGTTCAACGAGAAGCGCGATCCCGTCTGGCCGGGCGAGTGAGCCCGGCCATCCCCGGACCGCAGTCACCACGAACGACGGAGGCCACGGAGTGAGCGATCTGCCTGGACGCGTTTCGTTGCGGGAAGTCGGGCCGCGGGACGGACTCCAGAACGAGGATCCGGTACCCACCGGGGCGAAGATCGAGCTCATCAACGCCCTCTCCCAGACCGGGGTATCGCGGATCGAGGCCGTCTCGTTCGTCCGGCCGGACGCGATCCCGCAGATGGCCGACGCCGACCAGGTGTGGCGGGGCATCGAGCGCACAGCCGCGGTGCGCTACTCGGCGCTGGCCCCGAACCTGCGCGGCGCCCGGCGGGCCCTGGATGCCGGGTTCACCGAGGTGGAGGTGGTGGTGTCGGCCTCGGACACGCACAACCGGCGGAACGTGAACCGCGGCACCGAGGAGTCCCTCGACGACATCGCGGTGATCCTCAGCGAGGCGCACGGGCGGGGAGCCACGACCCAGGTGGTGGTGGCCACCGCGTGGGGCTGCCCGTATGAGGGCGACGTGCCGGTGAGCCGGGTGCTGGCGGTGGCCGGCCGGGCGGTGGCCGACGGGGCGGACTCCATCTCGTTCGGCGACACCACCGGGATGGCCACCCCGCGCCGGGTCACCGGGCTGGTCGGGGAGTTCCGCTCGGCGTACCCGGACACCCCGCTGAACCTGCACTTCCACAACACCCGGGGCACCGGCCTGGCCAATGTGCTGGCCGCGCTGGAGCTGGGCGTGGACGACTTCGACGCCTCGGTCGGCGGGCTCGGCGGCTGCCCGTACGCGCCCGGGGCCACCGGCAACATCGCCACCGAGGAGTTCGTGCACATGGCCGAGGACATGGGCGTGGCCACCGGGGTGGACCTGGAGGCGATGATCGACGCGGCCGCCGAGGCCGAGCGGATCATCGGCCGCCAGCTGCCGTCCCAGGTTCTGCGGGCGGGCCCCCGGACCCGCACTATCGCTCTCTAACGAAACCCGGTGGCGAGGTAGGCTCCCCAGGTGACAGAGCAGCAGGAGGCAGGGCACCCCGACGGCGCGGACCACGGGCTGGCCGGCCTGCGGGAACGGGTTGAGCGGGGCGGCGCGCCCCGGTATCACCAGTCCGCCGCGGCGGCCGGCAAGCTGTTCGCCCGGGCCCGGATCGCCGGCCTGGTCGATGACGGCAGCTTCACCGAGGACGGCCGGTACGCCAACGCCCTCGCGGACGGCCTGCCCGCGGACGGGGTGATCACCGGGACGGCGTTGGTGGACGGGCGGCCCGTGGCGCTGATGGCCAACGACTCCACGGTCAAGGCGGGTTCCTGGGGAGCCCGCACGGTCGAGAAGATCATCCGGATCATCGAGAAGGCCTACGCGGACGGCCTGCCCATGATCTACCTGGTCGACTCGGCGGGCGCGCGGATCACCGACCAGGTCGACATGTTCCCCGGCCGCCGCGGGGCGGGGAAGATCTTCCACACCCAGGTGCGCGCGTCCGGCGCCATCCCCCAGGTATGCGCGCTGTTCGGGCCGTCCGCGGCGGGCGGGGCCTACATCCCCGCGTTCTGCGACTTCGTCGCCATGGTGGACGGCAACGCGTCGATGTACCTGGGCAGCCCGCGGATGGTCGAGATGGTGGTCCGGGAGCAGACCACGCTGGAGGAGATGGGCGGGGCGCGGATGCACTGCACCGTGTCCGGCTGCGGCCACTTCCTCGCCCCCACCGAGGACGACGCGCTGGGCGCGGTCCGCCGCTACCTGTCCTACCTGCCCGCGAACTGGCAGCAGCGGCCGCCGATCGCCGCTGCGGGCCAGCCGGAGCCGGTGGACCTGGCCGCGCTGATCCCGGCCAGCGAGCGGCAGGCCTACGACATGCGCCGCTACATCCGCGGGCTGGTCGACGAGGGGTCCTTCTTCGAGATCCACGCCCTGTGGGCGCGGGAGCTGACCATCGGGTTCGCGCGGCTGGCCGGCCAGGTCACCGGGGTGGTCGCGAACAACCCGATGTTCAAGGGCGGCGTGCTGTTCGTCGATTCGGCGGACAAGGCCACGCGGTTCATCCAGTTGTGTGATGCGTTCAACGTGCCGCTGCTGTTCCTGGCCGATGTGCCCGGCTTCATGGTCGGCACGTCGGTGGAGAGGCAGGGCATCATCCGGCACGGCGCGAAGATGATCAGCGCCGTGGCTGAGGCCACGGTGCCGAAGATCAGCGTGGTGGTGCGCAAGGCGTACGGGGCCGGCCTGTACGCGATGGCCGGGCCCGGGTTCGAGCCGGACGCCACGCTGGCGCTGCCCACCGCGAAGATCGCGGTCATGGGGGCCGACGCGGCCGTCAACGCCGTGTACTTCAACAAGCTGGCCGCGGTGGCCGACCCGGAGGACCGGGAGCAGGAGACGCAGCGGCTGCGGGCCGAGTACGAGGCGGACATCGACGTGGTCCGGCTGGCCAGCGAGCTGGTTATCGACGACATCGTGCAGCCGGGTGAGCTGCGCGCCGAGCTGATCCGCCGGTTCGCGGCCGCCGCGGGTAAGGACCGCTCATTCTCACGGCGACGTCATGGGATTACCCCAGTCTGACCAAGTCGCCCGGTTGCGCGGAGAATCCCAGGTGACCGCGGCCCTGATCTACGCCGCGTTACGGAGAAGCATTGGGAATGACGCCGTAGCATCTGTGCATGACCTGTGTTCTGCTCGCAGAGGATGACACCTCCATCTCAGAGCCACTGGCCCGGGCGCTGCGTCGTGAGGGGTACGACGTGGACGTGTCGGCGGATGGGCCGGGGACTCTCGAAGTGGCCCTGGCCGGCGGGATTGACCTGATCGTCCTCGACATCGGGCTGCCCCGGCTGGACGGGCTCGAGGTGTGCCGCCGGCTGCGGTCCGACGGTCAGACCGTGCCGGTGCTGATCCTCACCGCCCGCGCGGATGAGGTGGACACCGTGATTGGCCTCGACGCGGGGGCCGACGACTACGTGACCAAGCCGTTCCGGCTCGCCGAGCTGCTGGCCCGGGTCCGCGCCCTGCTCCGGCGCGGTACCCCGGAGACCAGCGTCGTGCAGGGTGTCCGGGTCGATGGGGATGCCCGGCGGGCCTGGATCGGCGACACCGAACTCGAACTCACCACGAAAGAGTTCGACCTGCTGAGCGTGCTGGTGAGTGACGCGGGGAAGGTGGTCACCCGTGAGCAGATCATGCGGGAGGTCTGGGACAGCAAGTGGTGGGGATCCACCAAGACGCTGGACATGCACATCTCGTGGCTCCGCCGCAAGCTTGGCGATGACGCGCACAACCCGCGCTACATCACCACGGTCCGCGGCGTGGGCTTCCGTTTCGAGCGAGGGGACTGACCGCCTCCCGGGTGGTGACTGACCCATGCGCCGCCGCCTGCTCGTCTCCACGCTCGTGGTGGCGGTGACGGCTGTTCTGCTGCTGGGTCTGCCGCTGGCCTTCGTGCTCAGCCGGCTGCAGATCAGCGCCGCGGACCGGCAGGTGCAGCGGGACGCGACCACGGTGGCCAAGACACTGCAGAACCGGGTGAACGGCGGGCTGCCCCCCGCGGTGCATGAGGTAGCCGCCGCGGCCCACTCGCTGCCGGACCCCTACATCAGCGTCCGGCAGGAAGGGCAGCCCGAGTTCACCGTCGGGGACCGCCCCAAGGCCGGGAGCGCCATCGTCAGGCAGGCGCTGACCAAGGACTTCCGGGTGGTCGTGGCGGCCGACAACTCGGTCGAGTACGGCCGGCTGACCGAGGCCCTCGCCCTGATCGGCGCGCTCGCCCTGGCGGCCGTGGCGGTAGCGGTGGCGCTGGCCATCCTGCAGGCGCGGCGGCTGACCCGGCCGCTGGAGGAACTCGCCAGCGCGGCCGACCGGCTCGGCCTGGGTGACTCGCGCCCGCTAGGCCGCCGGTACGGGGTGGCCGAACTGGACCGGCTCGCGGAAGGGCTGGACGGCTCGGCGCGGCGGATCACCGACCTGCTGTCCGCCGAGCGCGACTTCGCCACGGACGCCTCCCACCAGTTGCGCACCCCGCTTACCGCACTGTCGATGCGGCTGGAGGAGATGATCGCCGCCGCCGGGGACTCCGACGCGGTCCGGGAGGAGGGGGCAGCGGCCCTGGCCCAGACCGAGCGGCTCACCGAGGTGGTCAGCCAGCTGCTGGGCCGGACCCGGCGGGCGGCTCGCGGTGTCCCCTCGCTGCTGACCATCGACGACGTGATCGCCCAGCAGGTCATCGAGTGGGACCCGGCGTTCCGCCGGGCCAACCGCAAGCTGGAGGTGGCGGGGGAGAAGGGCCTGTCCGCCTACATCTCGCCGGGGGCCCTCAGCCAGGTGATCGCCACCCTGCTCGACAACGCACTGGTCCACGGGGCGGGCACGGTCACCATCCGGACTTCGCGGACGCCTAAGTCGGTGGTGGTCGAGGTCAGGGACGAGGGCAAGGGCGTGCCGAGCGAACTGGTCCCGCGCATCTTCGAACGCAACGTCAGCGGCCGTCCGGGCGGTACCGGGCTGGGCCTGGCGCTGGCCCGCGACGTGGCCACCGCGGACGGCGCCAACGTGGTCCTGGTCCGGCCGCGGCCGGCGGTGTTCGCGGTGTTCCTGCCCCGGGGGCTGCGCGGGGCGGATGAGACGCCGGTGGTGACCGGTCCGGCTTAGCCGGGGGTGGCGGGGTGGCCCGGCCCGGCGGTGCGTTGCCTCGTCCGGCGCTATGTCTTGCCGGGGAGGTGGACGATGGTTTCGGTGCCGTCGTCCCAGCGCCACGGGACGTGGTGGCCCTGCAGGTGCACGCCGCCGATCCACCGGTCGATGCCGTTGAGGGCGATCTGGTCGGCCTGGCCGGCCAGCACCTGGGCCCCGGTGCCGGTCAGGCGTACGCCCGTTGCCCGCTGTACGGGGCGGCCGGGCGGGTCGAGGCGGAGCAGCGGGTGCGGCCCCTCCGCCATCTGGTAGATCCGGCCAAAGCACGTGGTGTCCCCCAGGTACGGCCGCGTCTCCCGCGACCCGGCCCGCACGAAGGCCGTCCCGGCGTCGGGCGCGCCGTCGGCGACGGCGGCCAGCACCCGCCGCTCGGTCAGCGACAGGCCGTCCCGCGCCGCCGGATACTCCCGGCTGAGCCGGTCGAACGCCTCACCCAGGAACCGCAGCTCGGCCAGCCGCGCGGCGGCGATGGCGCCCAGGGCCTCGGGGGTGGGCGCGCGGAAGGCCGCCCACCCGCGGGTGGCCAGCTTGAGCGCCGCCGGGGTCAGCCGCGCGCACGCGTTTGTGTGCGGCAGTTCGCGCAACTGCCCGGCGGTCAGCTCCCCGAGGCCGCCGAAGCGGGCGATGCCAGCGTGTTCGCCTATGCAGATCAAGGTGATGCGTCCGGCGGGAACGCCCAGATCGGCCAGGCGGGCGAGGATTTCGGTGATCTGCAGCTGGTCATACAGGTCCGCCTCGAACCACAGCACGTACTCCCCGTCTCGGTTGGCCTCCAGGGCCTGGTCCCGCTCGGTGAACTGGCGCATCGCCTCGGCGCGCTCCACCCTCTCGTGGCCGGTGAGGTAGTCGGCCCTGATCCGGCGCAGCTCGGCCGGCCCGACCTCAGGCACCGGCCCCTCGTGCAAGATGTCGCGCCAGTAGACCACGCGCCGTGCGAGCCCGGTCCCCGGCACGTCGGTGGCGTCGCCGTTGCTGATGTGGAGCGCCTCGGTCATCCAGTCGAGCGGGGAGTCGTCCGGCGTCGTGCCCGGGTGCTCGGCGAGGAGCCTGCTGCGGGCGGTCGCGTATGACTCGCCGGTCTTGGCCATCCGGGCGCGCACGCGACGCTTGAATCCCGCCTGCGTGGTCATGATCGTCTCCGTCGTCCCGTCCGCGGATCCCCAGCGATCGCTGCGGCGGGCGCACGATCGACGAATGACGCCCCGGCCGAGAGGTGGGCCTCCCTTTGCCTCCGTCGGGTGACCCGGCTGGGGCGGGGTGGCCGACCGGACCGCTGGCTGTCCTTCGTTTTGAGATGGTTCCGCCCACGCGGACCCCGCTGTTGTGCCGCTGGCTGAGGTGGCCGGCGGTACGCCTGCGGTCCGGCCGGCCACCCCGCTCGCGCCACCCCGCCCAGCGTCAGCGTCACCTCACCAGTGGCGGCCGGCCCACCCCACCCCCCCATCCAGGGTCAGGTTGTGCTGGCCAGCGCCGGGGCTGCGGTGCTCCGGCGGCCGGTGATGGCGTGCCAGGACAGGTAGATGATGGCGGTGATAAGGAAGCCGGCCTCGAAGGTCAGGTCGCCGACCGACGGGACGTGCTTGGGCACGATGCCGACGTACTCGGTCTGGTTCGAGAACAGGATGATCGACACCACGACGCCGACCAGCATGGCCACTGGCCCGGCCCAGTTCTGGTACTTGGTGTCGAACAGCAGGCGTTCCAGATCCCGCGGGTGCTGGCGGCGGCGCAGGAACTGGTCGCAGAACACCACGGCCAGCCACGGGGCGATCCAGTAGGCGATGACCAGCAGGAAGTTCTCGTACTTGGTGCCCGCGTCGTGCAGCCCGGTGAGCGCGACGATGAAGCCGATCACGCCGAACACGAGGGCGACGATGGCCCGGCGCAGGGCCAGCGGCAGCTTGATGCCCATCGCGGTGAACGACAGCGCGCCGGAGTAGATGTTCAGCACGTTCGCGGCGATCGCGCCCAGCGCGATGGCCAGCAGGGTCAGGTCGGCCAGGGCGGTCGGCAGGTGGCCGGTGAACGAGCCGGTGGGGTTGTCGACCGCGGCGATCCCGCTGACGGTCGCGGAGGCGGCGCCGGCCGCCTCGAGCAGGACGCAGGACACGAACACCCCGAGGCCGGACCACAGGGCGATGGCCTTCTTGCTGGTGTCCGGGGCGAAGTAGCGGGTGTAGTCGGCGGCGTACGGGTTCCAGCCCACCGCGTAGCCGAACGCCGCTCCGAGCGTGATCAGGAAGCCGCCGATCCCGCCGCCGTGCGACGGCGCGCCGGGGCTGGACTTGGCGAAGATCCAGCACACGGCGACCAGGAAGATGATGGCCAGGATCGGGAACGCGTACCGCTCGAATGCGTGCACCAGGTTGTGCCCGAAGAACGCGATCGCGATCTGGATCACCACGATGATCACCAGGCAGAGCGGCTTGGGCAGGTGGGTCAGAGTGTTCAGCGCGAACGTGCCGCTGACGCTGTTCACCGCGAACCAGCCGATCCCGGCGGTGAGCGCGTTCAGCCCGGCCGGGAGCACGTTGCCCCAGTAGCCGAAGCCAAGCCGGGACAGCACCATCTGCGGCACGCCGTACTGCGGCCCGCGCGCGGACAGCAGGCCCTGGGTGACCGAGCCGATCCCGGTGCCGATCACTATGGCCAGCAGCGCCTGCCAGAAGTTCAGGCCGAAGATCGCCACCCCGATGACGCCCACGAACACCGTGGCGAACTCGAAGTTCGGCGAGGTCCAGGTCCAGAACAGCTGCAGCGGCTTGCCGTGCCGCTCGTTCAGCGGGATGAACTCCGCCCCGCCGGGCTCGACGGTGGCCACCCTGGTGCCGTAGGTGCCTTCCCGGACCACCACACCGGGGGGCGGTTCCGTCTCCAGGACCGAGCCCTTCTCCTGCTCAGGTGCCGCCATCTACTCGCTCCTTCGGGGGTGGCGCGCCCGGGGTTTCCGGCTGCCGGTCCGGCAAACGCGCCGATGATAAATCGCACTATGACCGGGCGTTGTTTCGTATGCGTTACATCGCCGGTGACGTTGTCATAACGCCTGTGACCTCTGTGAGCGGGCGGAGCTAGCCGGGCCGGTGAGGAGACCAGCAGAGGCGGTCCAGGGGTGCGGGGCCTGCGTCCTCCCTCGTAGGCTACGGCGGGTGAGCGATCAACGGCGTGCCAGCCCCTGGCTTCGATGGGCCTGGCTTCGGTGGGCCCGGCTTCGGACGTGGGCATGACTCCGGTCGTGGGCATGGTCGGCGCCGGGCAGCTGGCCCGGATGACCTACCAGGCCTCGATCCCGCTGGGCATCGGGTTCCGGGTGCTGGCCGACCGGCCGGACGACAGCGCCGCCCTGGTCTGCCCGGACACCACGGTGGGGGACTATCATCGCCTCGATGACCTGCTGAACTTCGCCGCCGGGTGCGACCTGGTCACCTTCGATCACGAGCACGTGCCGGGCGAGCACCTGGCCGCGCTGGCCGGGGCCGGGGTGGCCGTGGCGCCGGGCGGGGCCGCGCTCCGGTACGCCCAGGACAAGCTGGCCATGCGGGACGAGCTGAGCCGGCTGGGTGCGCCCTGCCCGCGGTACGTGCCGGTGGCCAGCCCGGAGGACGTGGCCGGGTTCGCCGCCGAGGTGGGCTGGCCGGTGGTGCTGAAGGCGGTCCGCGGCGGCTATGACGGCCGCGGCGTCTGGGTGTGCGAGGGGCCGGGGCAGGCGGCCGAGGTACTGGGGTACGGGGTGCCCCTGCTCGCCGAGGAGCATGTCCCGTTCGTCCGCGAGCTGGCCGCGCTGGTGGCCAGGTCCCCGCACCGGCAGGGGGCGGCCTACCCGATCGTGCAGACCGTGCAGCGCGACGGGGTCTGCCGGGAGGTGCTCGCGCCCGCGCCCGGGCTGGCCGCGGTGCTCGCCGAGGACGCGGAGCGGCTGGCGCTGGAACTCGCGGACGCGCTCGGGGTGACCGGCCTGCTGGCCGTGGAGCTGTTCGAGACCCCGCGCGGCCTGCTGGTGAACGAGCTGGCCATGCGCCCGCACAACAGCGGTCACTGGAGCATCGAGGGAGCTGTGACTTCCCAGTTCGAGCAGCATCTGCGGGCGGTGCTGGACCTGCCGCTGGGCGCGCCGCAGCCGGTCGCACCGCACGTGGTCATGGCTAACGTGTTCGGGGCCGCGGACCTGGCCAGTGCGGGCCCGGACGTCTACGACCGGTACATCCACGTGATGGCGGGCGATCCGGGGGTGAAGGTGCATATGTACGGCAAGGCGGCCCGGCCCGGCCGCAAGATCGGGCATGTCACCGTGGCGGGCACCGACGTCGCGGCGCTCCGCGACCGGGCCACCCGGGCGGCCAGCTACCTGGGCACCGGCAAGGAGCTGGCGGAGTGAGAAGCCCGGTGGTCGGCCTGGTCATGGGCAGCGACTCCGACTGGCCGGTGATGCAGGCCGCGGGCGCGGTGCTGGACGAGTTCGGGGTGCCGTACGAGGCCGACGTGGTGTCCGCGCACCGGATGCCCCACGACATGATCCGGTACGGCAGCGAGGCAGAAGACCGCGGCCTTCGGGTCATCATCGCCGGTGCGGGCGGCGCGGCGCACCTGCCGGGCATGCTGGCCGCGGTGACCCCGCTGCCGGTGATCGGCGTGCCGGTACCGCTGAAGTATCTGGACGGCCTGGACTCGCTGCTGTCCATCGTGCAGATGCCCGCGGGCATCCCGGTCGCCACCGTGGCGGTCGGCGGGGCCCGCAACGCGGGCCTGCTCGCCGTGCGCATCCTCGGCGCCGGCGACGGCCCGGTGCGCGCGAAGATGGCGGCCTTCCAGGAGCGGCTGCGCGGCGAGGCGGAGGCCAAAGGGGCGGCGCTGCGAGCCACGCGCGCGGAACAGGACGGCTGACCCAGCACGGCTGGCCTAGGACCGCTGACCCGGGACGGCAGGCCCAGCCGGCCGGGACCGCTGACCGGGCCCTCAGCCCATGACCTCATCCCGCCCAGCGCCTACTATCGGGTAATGAGCTCTGACTTTCCTGCTTTCGCGCTCACCGAGGAGCATGAAGCGCTCCGTGAGGCCATCCGCGACCTGGCCGACGACAAGATCGCGCCGCGGGCCGCGGAAATCGACGAGTCCGCGGAGTTCCCCTGGGATGTGTTCGAGACGCTGGCCAAGAACGATTTCGCCGCGGTGCACATCCCCGAGGCGTACGGCGGCGCGGGTGCGGACGCGATCGCCACGGCGATCGTGATCGAGGAAGTCGCCCGGGCGTGCGCGACGTCGTCGCTGATCCCGGCGGTGAACAAGCTGGGCACGGTGCCGCTGCTGCTGGCCGGCTCCGAGGAACTCAAGCAGCGGTACCTGCCGCCGGTCGCCCGGGGCGAGGCGATGTTCTCCTACGCACTGTCCGAGCCGGAGGCCGGCTCGGACGCAGCCGCGATGTCGACGCGCGCCGTCCGCGATGGTGACCGTTTTATCCTCAACGGAACCAAGCGCTGGATTACGAACGCCGGAGTGTCGCAGTACTACACGGTGATGGCCGTGACCGATCCGTCGGCCGGGTCGAACGGGATCTCAGCGTTCGTGGTGGAAAAGGACGACCCGGGGTTCTCCTTCGGCGCCCCCGAGCACAAGCTCGGCATCAAGGGCTCGCCGACCCGGGAACTGTACTTCGACAACTGCTCCATCCCCGCGGACCGGATGATCGGCCCTGAGGGCAGCGGGTTCCGCACCGCGCTGGCCACCCTGGACCACACCCGGGTCACGATCGCCGCCCAGGCCATCGGCATCGCCCAGGGTGCCCTGGACTACGCCACGGGCTACGTGAAGGAGCGCCAGCAGTTCGGTAAGGCCATCGCCGAGTTCCAGGGTGTCCAGTTCATGCTGGCCGACATGGCGATGAAGGTGGAGGCGGCCCGGCAGCTCACCTACGCGGCCGCGGCCAAGTCCGAGCGGGCCATGGAGGGCGACCGCAGCGACGACCTGACGTTCTTCTCCTCGGCCTGTAAGTGCTTCGCCTCCGACACGGCGATGCAGGTCACCACCGACGCGGTCCAGTTGCTCGGCGGCTACGGCTACGTCCGGGACTACCCGGTCGAGCGGATGATGCGCGACGCCAAGATCACCCAGATCTACGAGGGCACCAACCAGATCCAGCGCGTCGTCATGGCCCGCCAGATTCTCAAATAACCCCATGACCCGCGGCGACTGACTCCGAATCACTCAGCCACTCCATCTGGCCTGCAGAATGCCGGGGCGGGCGTTACTTGCCGAGGAAATCTCGGTACGTCTGGCTGGTCTCGATCGAGCGAAGCGGGCAGATGCCTGGCCACGGGCGGGGACACGTCTGCGGGTCGGTCTCATGGCATCGATCACATTTCGCTGGCCTGGGCACCGCGGCGATAGCAGCCTTCTGCGCCGCCGATCTGTCGGCCAGCACTGTCGCGAAGATCCAGGTCATCCACAGAAGAATGACCATCGCGAGGCCGATCACCACGCCCCACAGCGGCGACACGACGCCGGGTACCACCAGGCCGAGGCAGAGGGTGGCGATGCCTACCGGCCAGACCACGAAGATCTTGTTACCTACTTCGAGCTCGCTACGTGATCGTTGCATGGTGGAAGGCTAGGCCGCGACCGTCCCGGGATCGTTACCGTTTGGTCCTGCCCGATGACCGCCGGAAAGTGAGGGGGTCCAGAGCGACGCTCTGTCCTATCCACTGATGCAGTGGGCGACGTGCCGTGGTGCGCTGACTCGTGCAGTGCCTGGTCGTCGTCGGCGCGATGCCGCGGTGCTCCGTCCCCGGTGGTGCCGTTCCCAGCCTTGCTGACCAAAGCGGCGCTGGGCTTGGCGGAAACCCCGGCGCGAGACGGCGTTGCCCGTCTTGCCGGTTGCCTGATCCTGTTAGAGCGTCAAGAGTGCCTGTGTCGGTGACAGGCGGGCGGCGCGGATGGCAGGCAGCAGTCCGGCCAGGGCGCCGATGACGACAGCCGCCGCCAGGCCGCCGGCCCAGGCTTCGGGCGGGATGACGACGGCCTCGCCGTGGGCGCGAGCGTAACCGGCGGTGGCGATCGCGCCGATGATGACTCCGCCGGCGCCGCCGGCCAGAGACAGCAGGACCGCTTCGGCCAGGAACTGGATGCGGATCTGGCCTCTGGTGGCGCCCAGGGCCCGGCGCAGCCCGATCTCGGAGCGGCGCTCCAGCACCGAGATGACCATGATGTTGGCCACCCCGATCGCGCCGACGAGCAGCGCGACCGCGCCGAGGCCGAGGAACAGGGTGTCGAGCGCGCCCTCGCTGTCGGCCCGGGCGGTCAGCGCGTCCGAGGGCTGGGAGACGTCTACCGAGCTGGTGGCTTCCGGGTTGGCCTGCGCGGCCAGGAGGTTATCCACTGCGGTGGTGGCGGCCTGGGTGTCGACGGTGCGGATGTAGACCTGCGACGGGTGGCCGTCGAAGTGCAGGTAGGTCTGCGCGGCGGGGAAGCCGATCAGGACCGCCGAGTCGATCTCCGGTGCCAGGGTGGCCTGCTTGAGGAGACCAGCCACGTAGAACCACTGACCGCCGGCCCAGATCCGCAGCCCGGGCCGGATCCGGTCGATGCCCAGCCGCTGCGCGGTGGCGGCGCCGAGCACCGCGACCGGCTCGCGGGCGGTCGCCGCGTTCAGGAACCGGCCCTGAGCGAGGCTGGTGCCGGCCACTGCAGGCAGGTTGGTGGTGGCGGCTTCGACGATGACGGCGTTGGTGTTGATCGCGGGGATGTACGGGGACTTGTAGACGCTGACGCCGCCGACGGTGCCGGTGGCCTGCACCGCGGTGACGCCAGGCAGCCGGCGGATCATGCCCGGTGCCATCACGGGCAGCTCGGCGGTGCCGCCGGTGAGGGTCTGCCCGTTGGTGACTGTGAGCAGGTTGGTGCCCAGGCGGGCGATCTCGGCCAGCAGTGCGGCCTTGGCGGAGGCGGCCAGGCCGAGGACGGCGACGATCGCCGCGACGCCGATCGCGATGCCCAGCGCCGACAGCCCGGCGCGCAGCTTGCGGGTCCGCAACCCGATGCTGGCCAGCCCGGCCAGGTCCCCGGGCCGCAGCCGGGGTGCGGACAAGGCGGCCGGCCTCCTGGGCGTGCTGGTCACGACGGTCCTTCCGGTGCGGGCCGGGAGCGGCCGGGCCGCCCGCCGCCAGCTCCGCCAGCGGCGGCGGCGTGGCCGGTGGCGGTGTCGGCGGTGATGTGCCCGTCGAGCATCTCGATCCGCCGCCGGGCCCGGGCGGCGACCGCGTGGTCGTGGGTGATGATGATGATCGTGGTCCCGGCGGCGTTCAGCTCTTCCAGCAGGCCCAGGATGGCGGCGCCGGTGGCGGAGTCCAGGTTGCCCGTCGGCTCATCAGCCAGCACGACCGGCGGCGCGCCCGCCACCGCTCGGGCGATCGCGACCCGCTGACGCTCGCCCCCCGACAGCTGGGCCGGCCGCGCGGCGGCCTTGTGCGCCAGCCCGACCCGGTCCAGGGCCTGCAGCGCCAGCCGCCGCCGCGGGCCGCGCCGGATCCCGGCGTACAGCAGCCCGTCGGCCACGTTGCCCAGCACGCTCTGATGCTCGGCGAGGAAGAACTGCTGGAACACGAACCCGATCCGGGCCGCCCGCAGCCCGGCCAGCTCCCGGTCGGCCATCCCGGCCACGTCCATCCCGGTGATGCGCACCGTGCCGGCAGTCGGCGTGTCCAGGGTGCCGATCAGGTGCAGCAGCGTGGACTTGCCCGACCCCGACGGGCCCACGATGGCGGTCAGCTCCCCGGCCGTCACCGACAGGCTCACCCGATCCAGCGCCCGCACCGGCGGCGACCCCGGATACACCTTGGCCACCCGATCCAGCTCCAGCGCCGGCGCCGGGCCGCGCCCGGTCCCGGCCGCCAGGGCCACCTGTGCGCCGGTGGTCACGACGCCGCCACCACGACGCGCTGCCCGGGCGTGAGCGCCCCGCTCACCTGCACCAGCCCGGAGGCATCATCGAAGATCCCGGGCCTCACCGGCACCCAGCGCCGCCTGCCCCCCGCACCCACGACCTCCACGACGTACCCCCCGGACGACTGGGCCAGCAGCGCCGACACCGGGACAGCCAGCGCGTTAGCGGCGGTGCCGGTGGTGATGTTCACCGTCACCGGCGCCTGGTCCAGGGTCCCCGCCGCCCCCGGATCGGTCAGCTTCACCTGCACCGGGATCGTCGTCGTCGACCTGGACGTGACCGCCACCGTGCCCACCGTGGAGACCACGCCCCGCGTCGTCCTGCCGTCCGGCAGGGTAACGGTCACCGTGTCACCCGCCTTCACCTGCGACTGCTGGGAGGCATCCAGCGGGATCGACACCTGGTGGCGGTCTGAGGTCGCGGCCAGCACCGGGCCACCCGCCGGGCCGCCCAGGCTCCCCGTCACCTGGGACACCCGGATCGCCTCCGGCTCGAACACCACCTGCCCCAGCGGCAGCGACCCCGGCGGGGAGGAGACCCCCAGGTGCTCTTCCAGCTTCTGCACCCCGTACGCCGTTTCCCAGGAGAAGTAATCCCAGCCCAGAGCGACCATCTCGGCGCGGCCGGCGTAGCCGAGGTCCACCAGGTCGTGGTTGAGCTGAGACACGTCCTGGCCGGTGGTTCCCACACCCAGGGCCCGCCAGTCCGGCACGCCGCCGGCATCGGCTTTCACCAGGGGGCCCAGCCCGGGAACATCGTGAATTCGCCGCAGACCGAAGCCAAGGTCCGGCAATGCGAGTCGGTGGTGCACCTGGACGTGTCCGGCTGGTACCAATGAGGAGTTAGACGTGAGTGAGACAGTGACGCGTGGCCAGGAGGCCGGGCCGCAGGCGGAGGCCGGGGAGGCCAGGGGGTCGCATCGCCCGGGCGGCTGGGTGGCCCTGGGGCTGATGGTGGTGCTGGCGGCCGGGGTGGTGTCGGCGTGGCGGGAGGGGGTGTTTTCCCCGGCTGGCCCGTCCGGATCCGGGCAGCAGGCGTGGCCGGCGCCAGCGACCCAGGCGGTGGTCCGGGAGGACCTGTCGGCGACG
>DASQRM010000283.1:0-19181 GCA_035642895.1 Streptosporangiaceae bacterium
ATGAAGATGCTCTCGCCGTCGTAGTTGATCGTGAACCAGTAGACGCCGCCGGGTACCAGCAACCGCAGCAATCCGGGCAGCATGGCAGGCACGTCGACCAGGTCCAGGACGGCGTTGGCGATCAGCACATCGGCCGCCGCCCCATGAGCGGCCTCCAGGTAACTGCCGAGCTCGGCGTGCACCAGGCGCACCCGGAGATCACCCACCCGCAGCCCATCCGGCAGCAGGTCGGTGCGCAGGCCCCGCGCGGCCGCCCAATCATCCAGCCACCGGCGAGAACAATCCAGTAGCTGCCGATCCGCATCCAGCAGTATGTACTCCCCGGCGCCGACCGCCCCCCAGTCCATCAGGCGGGCCGCCATCGTCCCCAGGCCGGCGCCGACCTCCAGCACCTGCGGCGTACCCGCGGGCATCAGGCGGCGCAGCTCGGCCAGCACATACCGGTTAAGCGCCCGGTCATCCACGGTCGTCTTCGCGGCCAGGTAGCGGGCATAGTCGAAGGTCGAGGCTTCATCGGGGCAAGTCATTGCTTCTCGGCCACCATCGCGAACTTGCGCGCCCGCTCGCTGCCGAGCCAGTCGCTCCACAGCTGGTGGGCTGTGATCAGCTCGGCGGTGGCCTGCGTCCCGATCTGGTCGGCGATCTGAGCCGAATCAGCTCGATAACAGCGAAGCAGCGCCGTCGCTACCGCGTGATGAGAAGAGCTGTACTCCTGCCGCCAGATCACGGCCAGCCCCGCCTCACGCAGCACGCTCGTCAACTCCGCCAGCTCGATGAGCCAGACTGTACCGGCGCGGGGCATCCGCGCCCGCTCCTGCGGGGTGAGCGGCCGGCCTTCCTCGACTGTGAAAGCGAAACGCCCGCCCGGCTCCAGCACGCGCGCCACCTCACCCACCAAGGCCTCCTTGTCGGGGAAGGCCAGCATCGTCTCCAGCAGGAGCACCACCTCGAAGCGGCCCTCGGGCAGAGGCGGGAGGTCAGCTTGCTCGAAGCGGCAGGGGAGATTCCCGGCCCGCTCCTGGGCAGTGGCCAGTGCGCTGGCGGAGTAATCGACACCCAGGTAGTGGCATCCCGACTCCGCCGTGATCATCCGGCCGGGGCCGGCCACCCCGCAGCACAGGTCGAGCACTGGGACGCCGGGGCCGACCCGGGCCCGGTGAGCCAGCGTCCGGACCTCGCGCGCCCGCATGAAACTCTCCTGGCCCACATACTCACCGGCCGGGTAGGCGGCCGCCCGGGCCCGCTCTAGCGCCGTCACGAATGGTACTCGCTGATCCTGTCTCACGTCAGATCCCGTATGGTGCCCGGCCTGGCAGAGCCGGTGCCACCCGGCCGGCAGAGCTACCCGCCGCGCCGCGCTGGCGTCGAGCGGACGCCGGTTGTCTCGGGCCGAACCGCGTCCACCGCTGCTACGTACCACCCTGTGTCAGGTATGACGGATCGGCGGCGGGTGTGGTTCAGCTCGGCCGCAGGGTGGAGGCTGGTTTTGGTGCGGCAGGCGCTCTGGAGGGCCGGAACATCGTGCGGGTCCACGTAGTAGTCCCCGAGGGGTTCGACAATCCCGGCCAGCCTAGCGGCGGCAACATCTATGACCGGCGCGTCTGCGCCGGACTGGCCGAAGCCGGATGGGACGTACTGGTCACGACCGTGGCCGCGGCGTGGCCGGTACCCGGCTCGGGCGCCCGCGCCGACCTGGCCCGCATCGTTTCCGCCATCCCCGACGGTGAGACCGTCCTGATCGACGGGCTCATCGCCTCGCCGGCCGCCGCGCAACTGCTGCCCCACACCGGCCGGATACGAATGACGGTGCTGCTGCACATGCCGCTGGCCACCGCCCTCGACACGCACCATGATGCCAGCGCCCAGCGCTCCGAGCGGATCGTGCTCCGCGCGGCTACCGGCGTGGTCGTTACCAGCGAATGGACCCGCCGGCAGGTACTGACCCGATATGCGATCCCGGCCCACCGGGTGCACGTCGCCCGGCCCGGCGTCGATCAGGTCGCTGCGCCGGCCCGGCCCGTCCGCGGCCACCTGATCTGCGTCGGAGTCCTCGGCCGCCATAAGGGGCAGGACCTCCTCGTCGAGGCGCTCGCCGACCTCGCTGAGCGGGACTGGCATTGCGTGCTGGCCGGACCGCTCGACCGCGACCCTGACTTCGTCGGCCAATTGCAGACCCGTATCACGCGCCTGCGCTACGGCCACCGCGTCCGGCTCACCGGCGTCCTGACCGGCGCGGCGCTCAGCCACGCGTACGCCACCGCCGACCTGCTCGTCGCGCCGTCCCGCTCGGAGACCTATGGCATGACCGTCACCGAAGCGCTCGCCCACGGCCTGCCTGTCATAGCCGCTGCTGTCGGTGGGCTGCCCGAAGCGCTCGGCTCCACCGCCGATGGCACCCGCCCCGGCCAGCTGATCCCTCCCGGCGATCCGGCTGCCCTCGCCGCCGCGCTCGGAGACTGGCTGGGTGACGAGCGCCACCGACACCGGCTACGGGCCGCCGCACGACAGCGGCGCTCGACCCTGCGCGGCTGGGAACAGACCACACAAGAGATAGCGAACGCGTTGACCGCCCATGAAAGTGCCCCGCCTCCATGATCTGGGGGCGGGGCACTTTGCACCGCAGGTGCCCGCGGTGGGCTGGGCTCTACCCCGGCCGTGCACGTCATGCGTGCGTGACCGGCTGAGCGGTAGCGCCGTCACTGCCCCAGTTCCGCGCGCAGCCGCAGGGCTTTACGGGCGGCACGGCGCATCCGCCGTTCGGCCCGCTCGACCCGTCGCGATGCCCTGGCCAGCGCGGCGCGCTTTCGCGCCCGGTGCTGCTGTTCTCCCAGCGCCATCAGCTCGCGGTGTCGTTCATTTACGAGCTGGCTGGCCATATATGGGGGCTGATACACGTGACTCACCTCCTTTCCGTGGTATTGGTCGATGGGATGGCGAGCGCACCTGCGCCACGCCAGCGGAATGCGGACCCGCGTCTGGCCCGGGCGGGCCAGACGCGTTCCGCGCTGATGATCACGGTTAGGTACAGGCCATCGCGTAGAGCGCAGCGACGGCGCGGATAGCCAAAATGATTGCTTCGGTGCAGGCGGCTACCGGTGCCTGAACCCATCCCGGCTAAGCGGATACCTGAGCGCCGCCTGGCGCCGGGCGAGTCCCGCCCGATTCGGTGAGCTTGACTGGTGTCCCTAAACCGTTCGGGCTGGCCTGTGGCCGCTAAGACGTCCAGCCATCGGGGCTTCGATACCGCCCCCCGGCACCGGGCCGCTGCGGTCCGGGCCTGCGATGAGCTGGCGGCCCCTAACCTCGGCACCGGCCATTGTGATGCCGTTCAGCGGTGCCTGCCGCCTCTTCGGACCACGCAAAACGCCGGGCTGACACCGGCTCTGTGTGAACGCCATGACGACACCTCCTCCGCTGACGGATATGGCCTGCTGTATTGACAGAGTCCGACCGGGCCGGTCTGATACACGGCACCAGGACGATTAACGAACGGGCTTTCACGCCCGGCGCAGCCCGTCATGCTCGGCCCAGTCTGACTACGCCTCTACCGTGTCCCGTGGCCGCCCTGAAGGCAAACGATTTAAGCGCGGTTGAGTGCCCTGGGCATCCCGGTCCGTAGACCCAGGCCCGCAACTGGCTGAATGTGCCGTCGCCTCCTACGAGGGGAGCGCGAAGAATTCCAGCGCGATGTTGTCCGGATCACGGAAGGACAGCGCAGAGCCGTAAGCAGCATCGACGACACCGCCGTTGGCGATACCGAGTCCGTCGAGCCGGGCCGCCCATGCCTCGAGCTCACTTCGGCTACTGCAGGCGAAGGCCAGGTGGTCCAGGCCGACCCGGCGCTCATTGAAGGGAAGGGTGTCAGCCGGATCGGGAAACTCGACAAATCCGACGAGAGTCTGGCCTCCGACGAGCAAGACAGCGCGCCGGAACGGACCGGGCTCTTCGTCCAGGACCACCTTGGTGCCGAAGAGCCGCTCGTACCACACGACACTGCGGTCCAGATCGCTAACGGTCAGAGTCACATGAGCGATGGCCAGGGATCCGGGCACACGAGCCTCCTAATAGGGCCGACGTTCGCGTTCACCGAGGTGCGGCCAGCCGGCTGAGGACGGGGCGCGCCAGGCGGGGCGGCACGGCAGGCGGCACGGGACAGACCCGCTCAGGGACCAGCCACGGACGCGAGCAGCTCGCCCCTGGCCTGCTCCACCGCGGCCAGGATGGCCCCGCGCAGCACCGGCTGGCCGCTCACCCCGGTCGGCACCACCTGAGGGTGGGCCGGGCAGATCCGGCCCACCTCCGCGGCCACCCGGTCGGCCAGCGCGGTCCCGCCGGCCAGTCCCACCTCGCCGCCGAGCACGACCAGGCCCGGGTCGAGCACCACGCTGACGGCGGCCGCGCCGGTGGCCACCCGCGCGGCCAGCTCGTCGAGCAGGCTGCGGCCCCGCTCGTCACCCGCGGCCGCGGCCACCGCGGCCTGCACGGCCGCCGCGGCCGTAGGCGCAGCGAACCCGTAGTTCTCCGCGAGAGAGCGCACCGCCGAGCCGCCCACCAGGGACTGGAAAGCGCCGGTGGCCGGGTGGCTGACGTCCTGCGGCAGCGGGACCCCGGGGACCGGGAGGTAGCCGATCTCGCCCGCCGCGCCTGCCACCCCGCGGTGCAGCCGCCCGCCGATGATGGTGGCGAGCCCGAGGCCCACCCCGATCCACATCAGCACGAAGTCATCGGCGCCCTGGGCGACGCCCACCGCGCGCTCGGCCATGGCCGCCAGGTTGACGTCGTTCTCGATCGTCACCGGCTGGCGCAGGACACTGCGCAGCGCCTCCAGCACGCCTTCGTGCCAGGCGGGCAGGTTCACGGCCAGCCGCGGATCCCCGGTGCTCGGATCGAGCACCCCGGGGGTGCCGATGACCAGGGCGTTCAGCCGTGACATCTCGACTCCCGCCGAGCGGCAGGCGGTGGCCACCGCGCTGCGGACCAGCTCAACCGGGTTGGCCGCGCCGGTCGGGTCCACGCTGACCTGGGTGACCACCTCGCCGGTGATGTCCGCCACCCCGGCACTGACCTCGTCATGCTCGACGTGCAGCCCGGCCACATACGCACTGGAGGGCACGACCGCGTAGAGCGCCGCGTTCGGCCCGCGGCCACCCGCCTGCTCCCCCACGGTGCTGACCAGGCCACGTTCCTCCAGCCGGGACAGCAGCTGCGAGGCGGTCACCTTGGACAGCCCGGTCCGCTCACCCACCTGGGCCCTGGTCATGGGCCCGCCGGCGAGCAGCAGCTCCAGGGCGGCCCGGTCGTTGAGCTCCCGCAGCAGCCGGGGTGTCCCAGGCCGTTGTTCCATGCCTTCCCTCCGTCGCATGACGTCCCCCCCAGCACCTGCTCGCAACGGCGAGGGGCTGGCCAGCCCGGGCCCAGGCCAGGCCGCCAGCGGCGGACGGACTGAACACCTGGCTGAATTCTGTCTCAATCTGGCCACAGGGTCTATCTAATAGGAAACTTTACTGTTAGTTTTCCCCCAGAATCCCCACAGCGTTGGTCACAGCCAGGGCCGGTCGGTCAGCCCACCGACGTGACCGCCCGGGTCAACTAGGCGCTTTGCGCAGGCAGCGACAGCCTAGACGGCCAGCGCACCGGAGCGCGCTGGGGCCATGAGGAATTGCGTGAAAGTGCCAAGGATCAAGCCGGGAAGGGAGATCCCCAGTGAAGTTGACTAGATCCGCGAAATTCACTAGATCGGCGGCCGCATTCGGTGCGGCGGCCCTGCTGGCCGGGGCCGCGGCGGGCTGTGGCTCAAGCAGCGGCAGCAACTCGTCGTCATCCGCCGCGCCCGCAAAACTGGTCGTCTGGCGGATGGGTTCATCCGTGCCGTCCCAGGTCACCTGGATGAACGGGGTCGTCGCCCAGTTCCACCAGAAGTACCCGCAGTACGCAAAGACCAAGGTGGTCGTGGACTGGATTCCCTGGGGGAACCGGGTCACCGACTGGACCAACGCCCTGACCAGCGGCAAGGGCGGCCCGGACATCACCGAGCTGGGCAACACCGACACCCCCGGAATTGCGTCGCAGGGCGCGCTGGCCAACATCAGCAGCGACGTGAAGGCCTGGTCCTACGGGTCCGGGATCATCCCCGGCAACATGGCCAACGACGAGGTGAACGGGCAGACCTACGCGGTGCCGTGGTTCGGCGGCGTCCGCGGCGTCTGGTACCGCAAGGACCAGTTCGCCAAGGCCGGGATCACCTCGGCGCCCACCACCTGGGCCGAGTTGGTCGCCGACGCCAAGTCGTTGCAGAAAAAATATCCCGGTACGTTCGGGCTCGGCGCGCCGAGCAACTTCACCAACGGGATCGTCAGCTTCATCTGGGGCGCGGGCGGCCAGGTGGCCACGCAGAGCGGCGGCAAGTGGACCGCCACGCTGAACACGCCGCAGGCCGAGGCGGGCATCAAGTTCTACGCCGGCCTGTACCGGACCCAGCATGTCTCCCCGTCGAAGTACATCGGCCAGACCGAGCTGGGTGCTCCGGGGGCGACCTCGGGCGGCGCGAACGAGGACTTCGCGCTCGGCAAGCTGGACATGTACATGGACGGCCCGTGGGCGCAGGCCGAGCTGACCGCGGTGAGCAAGAAGTACGAGGCGCAGTGGGCCTCGTTCCCGATCCCCAGCGAGAACGGGCCGAACCCGGCCCCGGCCTTCTCCGGCGGCTCCGACCTCGGTGTCTGGGTCAAGAGCAAGTACTCCCAGGCCGACTGGGCTCTCGTCTCGCTGATGGACAGTCCGGCTAACTCCACCACGTTCGCGAACGCCGCGGGTTTCTTCCCGCAGTTCACCGCGAGCCTCAAGGGCGGCGCGTACGCGGGCAACCCGGTGATGGCGGGCTTCGCCAAGGCCGCCGCCTACACCCAGATCGCGCCGCTCAACTCCAAGAACTGGGCCACCGCGGACGCCACGGACGCGATCATCCCGACCATGATGAAGTCGCTGATGCAGGGCGCGGACTTCAGCGCCACCGTGAACAAGGCCAACACGGAACTGCAGAACGTGCTCAATACCGGCTCCGAGACCGGCTGAGCACCCCGAGTTGTCCCGGCCGGCGGCCAGCACCCCGTGTCCCAGGGTGGGGGTGGCCGCCGGCCGGGACCTCGCGTGAGGAGAGCCCATACTCATGGTGGATACCGTCACCCCGCAGCCCGCGGCCCGCGACCGGGCCGCTGCCCGCCCGGGCCGGGCCGGCCCGCCTCCGGGGGCACGATTCCGGTCGCTGGTCCGGCGTTACCGCCTGGCGCCGTACCTGCTGCTGCTCCCGTCCATCGTCGCGATCGCCCTGGTGCTGCTCTGGCCGGTGATCCAGGTCGCGTTGTACTCGTTCCAGAACTACGGGCTGCCGCAGACGACCGGGGCCGCCCCGGTCCAGTGGATCGGGCTGGCCAACTTCACTGCCACCTTCGCGGACCCGGAGTTCTGGCTGGCGCTGCGGATCACGGTGCTGTTCGCGGTGGCCGCGGTGTCGCTCACCATGCTGGTGGGGACGCTGGTCGGGATACTGCTGCACCAGCTGGGCCGGGTGATGTCCGTCATCGTGGGCACCGCCGCCCTGCTGGCCTGGGCTACTCCCCCGGTCTCGGCTAGTGTTCTGTTCTACTGGCTGTTCAATCCGGACGGGGGGCTGGTGGACTGGAGCCTGGCCCGGCTGCCGCACTGGCTGGTGGGCAGCACCGACTGGGCCGGCTTCAACTGGACCACCAGCGGCGCGCTGCCTGCTTACACGGTGGCCGTCATCCTGGTGGTGTGGCAGGGATTCCCGTTCATCGCCGTGGCCGTGCTGGCCGGGCTCAACACCGTGCCCGCCGAGCTGCTGGAGGCTGCGCGGGTGGACGGCGCCACAGCCTGGCACGGCTTCTGGCGGATCACGTTCCCGTTGCTGAAGCCGATCTTCCTGGTCCTGCTGCTGCTGTCGGTGATCTGGGACTTCAACGTATTCACCCAGACCTACCTGCTGACCGGCGGGCTCGGTAACCGCGACGAGTTCAACCTGTCGCTCTACCTGTACGACAAGGCGTTCACGTTCCCGCCCAGCTACGGCCTGGGCGGCGCGCTGGCGCTGATCCTCACCGTCATCCTGCTCATCATCACGGTCGGCTACGTGCGGGCCTCCGTCCGGCAAGGGGCCCTGACCTGATGGCACTCACCACCCTGGGCCGTATTTCTTTCCCTAACGCCCGGACGCGGGCCAGGACCGCCAGGAAGACGAGGCGGTTCGGCCTGAATACTCTCGGGGTGCTGGTCGCCCTGGTCACCCTGTTCCCGATCTTCTGGATGATCTCCACCGCGTTCAAGCCCTCCCAGGAGATCTACTCGCTGACCCCGCATCTGCTGCCGGCCCACCCGACGCTGGGCAACTTCTCGGCCGTCATGAGCGGCCAGGCGTCCGGGATCGGCTCGGTCTGGCTGTTCTTCCGCAACAGCCTCCTGGTCACGCTGTCCACCGTGGTGCTGGCCTCGCTGATCTCGCTGCTCGCCTCGATCGCGGTGGCCCGGTTCCGGTTCCGCTTCCGGGCGGCCTACCTGATCATGCTCCTGGTCGTGCAGATGATCCCGGGACAGGCCCTGATCATCGCGCTGTTCCTGGACTTCAACCGGCTGAACCTGCTGCAGAGCCTGCCGGGCCTGGTGCTGGTGTACGCCGCGCAGGCGCTGCCGGTGTCGATCTGGATGCTGCGCAACTTCGTGGCCACCGTCCCCCGGGACCTGGAGGAGGCGGCCGCGGTGGACGGGGCCGGGAGCCTGCGGATCTTCTGGCGCATCCTGTTCCCGCTGGTCGCCCCGGGGCTGATAGCGACCAGCATCTTCTCGTTCATCACCGCCTACAACGAGTTCATCGTGGCCCTGACCTTCCTGGGCCAGGCGCACTCCGACTACACGCTGCCGATCTATGTGACGTACTTCTTCACGCGCGGCGGCGCCCAGTGGGGACCAATCATGGCCGCTTCCACCCTGTACACCATCCCCGTGGTGGTGTTCTTCCTCATCGTCCAGCGGCGGATGACCTCTGGCCTGGTCGCCGGGGCGGTGAAGGGATGAGTACCGGTGTGTCCTCCGATCCGGTACTCGAGCAGATGGCGGACGCGATCCTCATCCCCCCGTTCGCGGGTCAGCGGGCTCCCCGCTGGGTGCTGGCCGCGCTGGAGCGGGGCCTGGCCGGGGTGACCATCTTCGGCCCGAACATCGCCGGGCCGGAGCAACTGGCCGGGCTCACCGCCCAGCTCCGCTCGGCCGGCGGGCTGCCGCTGGTGGCCATCGACGAGGAAGGCGGCGACGTCACCCGGATCGCCCACCTGACCGGCAGCCCCTACCCGGGCAACGCCGCGCTGGGCGCGGTGGATGACGCGGCGCTGACCGCCGCGGTGCACCGGGCGCTGGGCCAGGATCTGGCCGACCTGGGCATCAACGTGGACCTCGCCCCGTCGGTGGACGTGAACACCGCCGCGGACAATCCGGTCATCGGGATCAGGTCGTTCGGCTCGGACCCGGACCTGGTGGCCCGGCACGCCGCCGCGGCCGTCCGCGGCCTGCAGGCGGCCGGGGTGGCCGCCTGCGCAAAGCACTTTCCCGGGCACGGCAGCACCAGCGCCGATTCCCACCACGGCATCGTGACCCTGCAGGCCAGCCTGGACCTGATCCGCCGCCGGGACCTGCCGCCGTTCATCGCGGCGATCGCCGCCGGGGTCCGCGGCGTGATGCCCGGGCACCTGCGGGTGCCAGAACTCACCGGGGACGCTCCCGCCACCCTGTCCGCCGCGGCCCTGAACGGCCTGCTGCGGGGCGAACTGGGGTTTACCGGGGTGGTGATCTCAGATGCACTGGAAATGCGGGCCGTGAGCGATCTGTACGGCATCCCGGAGGCCGCGGTGCTGGCCGTGGCGGCCGGGACCGACCTGCTCTGCTTCGGCCGGGACGCCGCGGAGGACAGTTACCTCGCGGTGCGCCAGGCCCTCAGCGAGGCGGTGGCCAGCGGGCGGCTGCCCGCGGAGCGGCTGGCGGAGGCCCAGCAGAACGTGGCCCGCCTGCGGGACTGGCTGGCGGAGGCGAACCCGGCCGAACCCGAGCCAGACCGGCTCGGCGCCCATGTCGGCCTGGTGGCCGCGCGCCGCGCGGTGCGCGCCACCAGCATCACCACGGGGGCGGTCCCCGGCCCGCTGGCCGACCCGGTGGTGGTGGAACTGGCGGCCCAGGAGAACATCGCGGTGGGGGACGTCCCGTGGGGCCTGCGCCCCTGGGTGCCGGCCGCGAGCATCCAGCGCGTCCCGGCCGGGCTGGCGGTGAGCGAGGCCGCCGAGGTCGCCAGGGCGGCGCTCGCCTCGGCCGCGGGCCGGCCGCTGATCGTGGCCGTCCGCGACGCCCACCGCTATCCGGCCGTGCAGGCGGTGGTCGGCGAACTGACCGCGGCGCGGCCGGACACCGTGGTGCTGGAGATGGGGCTGCCGCTCTGGATGCCACCCGCGGGCGTGCATCTGGCCACCTACGGCGCGGCCCGGGCCAACGCGCAGGCCGCGGCGGAGATCCTGGGGCTGGTCCGGTGAGCGGGCCGGGCGCCTCGCGGAAACCACCCACGATGACTGGGCCAGGGCCACTAGTCCGGGACCAGATTCCTACTAAAACGGTCCCACACATCGGCCAGGCGGCGCGTCTGGTCCCCGGCAACCTGCATAATGCTGGACATGAGGCTCTCTGCCCGCGCTGACTACGCGCTACGCGCCGCGGTGGAACTGGCCGCCGCGGATGGCGGTCACATCACCGCTGAACAGCTGGCCCGCGCGCAGCACATCCCGGGCAAGTTCCTGGAGGCCATCCTCACCCAGCTGCGCCGGGCGGGCCTGGTCCGCAGCCAGCGCGGCCCGGAGGGCGGTTTCTGGCTGGCCAAGCCGGCCGCGGACATCGCGCTGGCCGACATCATCCGCGCCATCGACGGCCAGCTGGTCGGGGTGCGCGGGGAGCGGCCGGAGAACATCGGCTACATCGGGGTGGCTGAGCCGCTGCAGAGCGTCTGGATCGCGCTGCGCGCCAACGAGCGGGCCATCCTGGAGGAAGTCACGCTCGAGCACATCGCGACCGGGCGGCTGCCGGAGCGGATCATCGAGCTGACCGACGACCCGCGGGCCTGGGCCTGACGATCCTGGGCCCGACGCTCCAGAAACCTGTCGCCCCGGCGACCTGACGCCCGGGCGACCTGGCGAAACGAGAACTGCCCCCGGCGGAGTTGACCGTCGGGGGCAGATCCATCTCGCGGAAGTCCAGCTCGCGAAAACTCCGGATTTACACCGGAACCATGTCGCCCAGATCGCGTACCCGCCGGGTGACCTCGTCGAAGGCGGGGTGATCCTGGTTGATGCCGACCGGGGTGATGACCGGCTCGGAGTCCATCCCCCGGGCATGCCCGGCCGGGACCCGGAGCCGCTCCTGGACGGAGAACGCCCGCGCGACCGGAAGCTGCAGTTCGCGCTCCGCGCGCTCCAGCGGGGGCCGGCCGATCGGGGACGGCACCGCCGCGGACCGCGCGGCCGCGGACTGCACCGCGGCGGACTGGCCGACCGGGGACTGGCCGCTGCGGGACGCGCCAGCGGAGGCAAGCACAGGCTCGCTCTGCAGCTCGGCTTCGTTCTGCAGCTCGGCCAGGGCGAAGCTGTCTGAGACTTCTCCCAGGACGTGGGACAGCGGGGTGTTCAGCGCGGTGCAGATGGCGGCGAGCAGCTCAGAAGATGCTTCCTTCTGCCCGCGCTCGACCTCGGACAGGTATCCGAGCGACACCCGGGCGGAGGCTGACACCTCGCGCAGGGTGCGACCCTGCCGCTGACGTAGCCGCCGCAGCACGTCACCAAGCAAGTGACGAAGCAGGACCATCGCGGCACTCCCTTCGCGAAGTGTGTCATTCGATACCTCTACCGTACTCGCCCTCACCGACAGTAGGGAAAGCACCTGTAGCTGTGTTCGCTGCTAACGTAACACTGTAATCATCGGGTCTCTTCCCGCACGCTGACAAGGACCAACGCCAGCGCTTCGCGGACGGTCGCGGCGCGGATGGCGGCCCGGCTGCCCGGCAGGGCCAGCCGCCGCACCAGGGTTTCCTTCCCGGCGCTGGCCGCGATGTACACCGTTCCTGCGGGTTTCCCCTCGGCGGGGTCCGGTCCGGCCACCCCGGTGGTGGCGGCGCCCACCGTCGCGCCCAGCCGGCCCCGCACGCCCGTGGCCATGGCCTCGGCCACCTCCGCCGACACCGCCCCCTGGGCGGCCAGCAGGGCGCGGTCCACCCCGAGCAGCACGGCCTTGAGCTCGGTGGCGTAGGCGACGATGCCGCCCCGGAAGACCGCGGAGGCGCCCGGGACGTCGGTGAGGGCCCCGGCGAGCAGCCCTCCGGTCAGCGACTCCGCGACCGCGATGCTCTGCTGGCGGGCCGTCAGCAGGGCGATGAGCTCGGCGGCCGGGGCGCCTGGACCTCCCGGGGCAATCATCGGCGGTGCAGGCGCACGGCCCGGATCGCGTAGTCGGCGCCGGTCACCACGGTCGCCACGACGGCCAGCCCCATCACCACCGCCCGCACGCTATCCGGCGGCCCGGGCAGCACGTAGAGGCAGATGGCGAGCACCTGGAGCAGGGTCTTGATCTTGCCCCCCCGGCTGGCCGCGATCACCCCGTGCCGGATCACCCAGAACCGGAGCCCGGTCACCCCGAGCTCGCGGGCCAGGATCACCGCGGTCACCCACCAGGGCAGCTCGCCCTGGGCGGACAGCGTGACCAGGGCCGCCCCGGTCAGCGCCTTGTCGGCGATGGGGTCCGCGATCTTCCCGAAGTCGGTGATCAGCCCGCGCCGCCGGGCGATCCGCCCGTCCAGCACGTCGGTCACCGACGCGACGAGGAACACGGCGAACGCCGCGATCCGCCCGCCGGTCCCGCCCGACAGCAGGAGCACGACGAACAGCGGCACCAGCACCAGCCGGAGCACGGTGAGCGCGTTGGCCACGTTCCGCACGCCCGGCTGGGGGACGCTAGCCGCCCGCGCGGACGGGGCCGGCCGCGCTCCCCCGCCCGTCTCCGCGGGGGGCTGGCTCAATGCGGTCACCCGCGCCCGGCGGCCGCCGTAGGCACGCCGAGCCAGTCGGCCACCAGGTCCACACCATCGCCCTCAGCGACCCGGGCGGAGATCAGCTCACCCACGGCCGCCCCGGACACGCCGCGCACGGTCGTGGTCCCGTCCACCTCCGGCGCCTGGTGAGCCGCCCGGCCCAGGTAGTCCCCGTCGCCGAGATCCTCCTCCAGGAGCACCTCGACAACCTCGCCCACGCGGTCCGCGGCCCGCTGGGCCATCAGCTCGTCGGCCAGGCCCGCCAGCTCATCGACCCGCCGGGCGATCTCGGCCGGATCGAGCTGCCCGGTCAGGGTGGCGGCCTCGGTGCCGTCCTCATCGGAGTAGCCGAAGACCCCGATCGCGTCCAGCCGCGCCTCGGACAGGAATCGCTGCAGCTCATCGACATCGGCGGCGGTCTCGCCGGGGAAGCCGACGATGAAGTTGGACCGCACGCCCGCCTCCGGGCACGCCTGCCTGACCTGGGCGAGCAGGGCACCGAACCGCTCGCGGTCGCCGAAGCGGCGCATGGCCCGGAGCACCTTCCCGCTGGCGTGCTGGAAGGACAGATCGAAGTACGGGGCCACGCCCGGGGTGGAGGCCATCACCTCGATCAGCCCGGGGCGCACCTCCGCGGGCTGGAGGTAGCTGACCCTGATCCGGTCGATGCCCGGGACCGCCGCGAGCGCGGGCAGCAGCTCGTCCAGCAGCCGGGGATTACCCAGGTCCTTGCCGTACGACGTGGAGTTCTCGCTGACCAGCACGAGCTCCCGGACGCCGTGGCCAGCCAGCCACCCGGCCTCGGCGACCAGGTCTTCCGGCGGCCGGGACAGGAACGCGCCCCGGAAGGCCGGGATCGCGCAGAAGCTGCACCGTCGGTCGCAGCCAGACGCGATCTTGAGCGGGGCCACCGGGCCGCCGGACAGCCGGCGCCGCAGCGTCCGCGGGCCGGACGCCGGGGCCAGCCCGGCCGGCAGGTCCGAGATGCCATGCCCGGGGGGCTGATGGCCCGGGTCCGCGGCCCGGGCCGCGGGTGAGATCGGCAGCAGCCGGCGCCGGTCCCGCGGCTCGTGGGCCGGGCGCCGGCCCCCGGCCAGCACGTCGTCCAGCCGGGCCCCGATGTGCGCGTAATCGTCGAAGCTGAGCACCTGGGCCTCGGGCAGCTCGGCGGCGAGCTCGCTGCCGTACCGCTCGGCCAGGCACCCCGCAGCCACGACCTTCGCGCCGCTCCCGGCGGCGTCCAGCAGCTCGCTGACCGACTCCTGCTTGGCCGCCTCGATGAACCCGCAGGTGTTCACGAGCACCACACTGGCCTCGTCACCGCCGGACAGGGTCCATCCCGCGGCTTCCAGCCGGGCCGCGAGCTCCTCGGAGTCCACCTCGTTACGCGCGCAGCCCAGGGTGACGAGGCTGACCGTGCGGGGCGGCGGCTGGGTGTTTGGCTTACTCGATGACACACCGGAAGACTACGGTAAGCGCGCTGGTGCTGCTGTTAGCGCTGCCCGCTCACCGGGCTAGCTGGAGCGGGGCTCTGCCACCCGGGCCAGCTCACCGGGCTCGCTCACGGGGCCCGTTAACTGGTGACCGGCTTGCCGGGCCCCAGGCTCAGCATGACGGGCTGGCCCGCAGCACCGGGCGAGCCCAGTTTCTTCCCGTTGACGGTGAGCACGATCCCCCCGGGATTACCGATGTCCATCTTCACCGCGCGGGCGAAGGTCCAGGTCTTCGAGCTTCCGCCGACCACGTAGGCCTGGGAGAGGAACCGGCCGTCCGGCTTGGTGAACTCGACCCAGCAGTCCTGGATCGCGGTGAGGCTGATCACCACGTTCGGGTTCACGGTGGGCGCGGGCGGCGTGGCCGCTGGCGTGGACGGCGCCGTAGCAGGATGCGTGGGCGGCTGCGACACCCGTCCCAGGCTGGCCTGGGCCCGCGCGTTGTGCGACGTGGCCGAGTCCACCACGCGGTAGATCCCGTACCCGGCGACGACCGCCAGGACCAGGACCATGGCCAGGCTCCAGTTGGGCCGCCGCCGGTCCTTGATCTTGATGGGCGTGGCCGGCTCGAACACGTCCGCCGCCCTGATCGCCTGCGGTGCACCGTGCGTGGCGTCGTACTCCCGGATCAGGTCCTCGTCGTCGGCCCCCACCGCCCGTGCGACGCTGCGGATGTGGCCCCGCGCATAGAAGTCCCCGCCGCAGGCGGAGAAGTCCCCGTGCTCGATCCCCCGGATGATTGTCTCTCTGATGCAGGTTCGCTGGCTAACCTGCGTAATGGTGAGACCCGCCTGGCGGCGTGCATCTGCCAGGGCGTCACCAATGCTCACGCCACGCCTCCACTGCCATATCGCACTGCGCTCCGCCCGGGGTGCGGGAGCAGTAACCGGATGCGAGCAGCCCGCCAAATACCTGGGCCACTAACAAGTGTAGACATCCCCCCGACGCACGACGCAGAAGCCGTGGGCCTAGATCAGTCTTGCCCGCCCCGCAGCGAATCAACCGTGCCGTCCAGGTCATCTGGACGCACGAGGACGTCCCTGGCCTTGGAGCCTTCGCTGGGGCCGACGATGTTCCGGCTCTCGAGCAGGTCCATCAGGCGGCCCGCTTTGGCGAATCCCACCCGCAGCTTGCGCTGCAGCATGGAGGTGGAGCCGAACTGGGTCCGGATGACCAGTTCCGCGGCCTGCATCAGCAGTTCCAGGTCGTCGCCGATGTCGGCGTCGATCTCCCGCTGCTTGCCCTCGGGGACCGCGACGTCCTCCCGGTAGGTGGGCTGCGCCTGCTTCGTGCAGTGGCTGACCACCTCACGGATTTCCTTCTCCGTGACGAAGGGGTTCTGCAGCCGCAGCGGCTTGCTGGCGCCCATCGGCAGGAACAGGCAGTCACCCTGGCCGACCAGCTTCTCCGCGCCCGGCTGATCGAGGATCACCCGGCTGTCGGTCAGGCTGGACGTGGCGAAGGCCAGCCGCGACGGCACGTTCGCCTTGATGAGCCCGGTCACCACGTCCACGCTGGGCCGCTGGGTGGCCAGCACGAGGTGGATCCCGGCGGCCCGGGCCAGCTGGGTGATGCGCACCACCGAGTCCTCGACGTCGCGCGGGGCGACCATCATCAGGTCGGCCAGCTCGTCCACGATGACCAGGAGGTACGGGTAGGGGATCAGGACCCGCTCGCTGCCCGCGGGCACGGTCAGCTTCCCCGAGCGCACGGCCTTGTTGAAGTCGTCGATATGCCGGAACCCGAAGGCCGCCAGATCGTCATAACGGCGGTCCATTTCGCCGACCACCCACTGCAGCGCCTCGGCCGCCTTCTTCGGGTTGGTGATAATGGGAGTGTAAAGATGTGGTATTCCCTGGTAAATGGCCAGCTCAACGCGCTTGGGGTCGACCAGGATCATTCGTACGTCGTCCGTTGTAGCTCGAAGCAAAATCGACGTAATAAGTCCATTTATGCAGGTAGATTTTCCGGCGCCGGTGGCCCCCGCGATGAGCATGTGCGGCATCTTGGCCAGGTTCGCCACCACTGTCCGGCCTTCGACATCTTTGCCCAGGCCCACCACCATCGGGTGGTGATCGCTGACCGCCACCGGAGAGCGCAGCACATCTCCCAGGCTGACGATCTCCTTGTCCGCGTTCGGGATCTCCACCCCGATGGCCGACTTGCCCGGGATCGGGGAGATGATCCGCACGTCCGCGCTCTTCACCGCGTAGGCGATGTTCCTGGTCAGTGCGGTCACCCGCTCCACCTTCACCGCGGGGCCGAGTTCGATCTCGTACCTGGTCACGGTGGGCCCGCGCTTGAACCCGGTGACCCGGGCATCCACCTCGAACTGGTCCAGCACCTCCGACAGCGCCCGGACCACCACGTCGTTGGCCCTGGTCCGCTCCTTAGGCGCGCTACCCGGCTTGAGCAGCGCCATCGGCGGCAGGATGTAGCTGGACTCCGCCGACCCGGCCAGCGTGAGCTGCTCGCCCCGGGCCAGCCCGGGGGCCGTGGCCGGGTCGCCCGCCGCATCCGGCCGGACGGCGCCCGCCGTCTCGTGCGCGGGCGTCTCGGGCCCGGGCGGGGCGGCTGCTCCAGGAGGTCCGAAGCCCAGCGCGTCGAGCAATGACGGCTCGTCCGGGTCCCCGGCGCCCGGCGCGGCGGCCGGGTCCTCGGGCTGGGGCACCGCCGCGCCGCGCCGCAGACGGCCCGCCTTCCCCGCCGGGCCGTCCCCGAGGATGGGCGTGTCGTACGGCCGGTGATGGTCGCCGGCCTCGATGGCCGCGGGCCGCTTGCGGCCGCCCCGGGGCAGCGGGCCTGCTGTCGCGGTGCCCTCGAATCCCCCCGTTTCGTCCTCATCCAGGACGGCGTCGCCCCCGCGGGTGAAGCCCCGCAGTTCGGCCAGCCGGTCGGGCACCCGGTGCACCGGCGTTCCGGTGATCACCAGCAGCCCGAACCCGCTGATCAGCGCGAGCAGCGGGGCGGCGATCCACGGCGTCAGGGCGGCCACCAGCGGGGCCGACACGAAGAAGCCGATCAGCCCGCCGCCGGCCCGCATGGCGTCGGCCCCGGCGCCCGGCTGCGGCGTGCCCGCGGCGATGTGCACCAGGCCGAGCCCGCCCAGCAGCAGGCAGGTCCAGCCGATCACCATCCGGCCGGTCTGCGCGTTGCGCTCGGGGTGACGCAGGAACCGCCAGGCGAGCAGGCCGAGCAGGAGGGGCACGGTCCAGGCCGCCGAGCCGAAGGCGCCGAGGAACACGTCGGCCAGCAACCGCCCGGCGATGTTGTGCAGGTGGAACCAGGTGGTGGCGGCGACCACGAAGGCCGCGGCCACGAAGGCCAGCCCCAGCCCGTCGCGGCGGTGCAGCTCATCCAGGTCCCGGGCGCTCCTCCCGAACCCCCGCGCAGCGAACCCGACCGCGTGCGCGGCCACCATCCACAGCCCGGCCACCAGCCGGCCCAGCCAGCCGGCCAGGATCAGGATCGGGTCGGCCGTCCGCTGCGGCGTCCGGGCCGCGGTCCCGCGGGGGCGCCCCTTGCCGGCCGGCCGCTTCTTGCCCGGGCCGGGGCGGTTCGGCCCGCTCCGCTTCTTTCCCGACCGGTTCTGGCCGGAACGGTTCTGGCCGGACCGGCTCTGGCCGGACCGGGACGTAGCGTTTCTGCTCTGGCCCTGACGGGCAGGAGCCGGCATCGCGTTCCCGCTGCTGGCTGTCCGCGCGCTGGCGGTCCCCCCGCCGGATGGCCGGGCGGGAGCACCGGAAGCGCGCGCCTGCCCCCCCGGTGCGTCCGCCCTTGGGCGGGGGGTGCCCTTAGCGACACGAGTAGCCATGATGCCCAAAGTACCCACGATCGGCGCGGTCCAGCCGGAAGCGTGCGGCGTGTCGCCGTGATCTTCGGGCCGGGGTGAACGGCGGTCATCGCTGGTCTGGCCGGTCTGCGAATACTCGGCGCTTCCCGTTGGCAGCGGCCTTTCGGCAGGCCACTCTGGAGAAAATCTCCCGGTAGCCGATCATGAGCGGAGCGCCCATGCCCAGCCAGGCCACCAGGCCGCCCCTGGTCGGCATGCCCGCGGTCTGGCTGCGCGACAACTGCCCGTGCCCGCTCTGCCGTGACCCGGTCAGCGGCCAGCGGCTGCTGCATATTACCGACATCCCCGCGGCTGACCTGGGCGGCGAGCCGCCCCGCGGGTCCTGGCCCCGCTACCTGGCCGAGGCCGGCTACCGGCGGGCCTGCCAGTCCGCCATCCTGCGGGAAGGACTGCTCCTGCTCAGCGATGTGCCCACTGACCCGGGCGCGGTCCTGGCGGTGGCCGCGAGCCTGGGCTATGTCCGGGGGGCCAATTACGGCCGGCTGTTCGACGTCCGGGTCGAGAGTTCGCCGTCCAACCTGGCTTTCACCAGCCTGCCCATCCCGCCGCACACGCACAACCCGTACCGCGACCCGGTGCCGACCGTGCAGCTGCTGCACTGCCTGCACAATGCGGCCGACGGTGGCGACTCCGGGTTCGTGGACGGCTTCCACGAAGCCGCCGCGCTCCGCGCGCAGGATCGCGCCGCGTTCGCCACGCTCGCCGTCACCCCGGTCAC
>DASQRM010000284.1:0-3806 GCA_035642895.1 Streptosporangiaceae bacterium
GTCACCGCTGTGCGGACGCCCGACGCCAACGGGTACTCAGCCGTGCAGCTGGGCTACGGCGAGATCGACCCCCGCCGGGTGACCAAGCCCGTGGCTGGCCACTTCGCCAAGGCCTCGGTGACCCCGCGCCGCTACCTCGTCGAGCTGCGGACCGATGACGCCACTGACTACACCCTGGGCCAGGAGGTCAACGCGGAGACGTTCGCTCCCGGCGACCTGGTCGACGTGACCGGCACCAGCAAGGGCAAGGGCTTCGCGGGCGTGATGAAGCGGCACGGGTTCAAGGGCCTGTCCGCCTCTCACGGCACCCAGCGCAAGCACCGCTCACCCGGCTCCATCGGCGGCTGCGCCACCCCGGGCCGGGTGTTCAAGGGCGTGCGGATGGCCGGCCGGATGGGCGGCGAGCGCACCACCACCCCCAGCCTCACCGTGCACGGGGTGGACACCGACCGCGGCCTGCTGCTCATCAAGGGAGCCGTTCCCGGCCCCAAGGGCGCCCTGATCCTGGTCCGCAGCGCCGTCCGGGCGCCGCAGACCGCCACGAAGGAGGCCCGGTGAGTGTCACCGTCAGCGTCGTCTCCCCGTCCGGCCGGGCCGGCCAGGATGTGGAGCTTCCCGACGAGATCTTCAGCGCCCCGGTCAACGTGCCGCTGATCCACCAGGTCGTCGTGGCCCAGGAGGCAGCGGCCCGCCAGGGCACGCACTCCACCAAGACGCGCGGCGAGGTCCGCGGCGGTGGCAAGAAGCCCTACCGCCAGAAGGGCACCGGCCGGGCCCGCCAGGGCAGCATCCGGGCCCCGCAGTACGCGGGCGGCGGCACCGTACACGGGCCGCAGCCCCGCTCCTATGTGCAGCGGACGCCCAAGAAGATGAAGGCCGCCGCGCTCCGGGGCGCGCTGTCCGACCGGGCCGCCAGCGGCCGGATCGCCGTGGTCAGCGGGTTCGTGGACGGCGATCAGCCCAGAACCCACGATGCGATGGCCGTGCTGCGCACGGCCATCGGGCTGCTGGACGCCAAGCTCAACGCCCGGGTGCTCGTCGTGGCCCAGGCCGAGGACGAAGTGACCTGGAAGAGCCTGCGCAACGCGCCGGGCGTGCGGCTGCTGGCCACCGGCCAGCTGAACACGTACGACGTGCTGGCCAGTGAGCACATCGTGTTCACCGAAGCGGCCCTGTCCGCGTTCACCGGCCAGCCCGAGGCCGCGGCACCGGCGCCCGCGAAGGCGAGTACCACCAAGGCGAGTACCGCTAAGGCGAGTACCGCTAAGGCGAGCACCGCCAAGGCCAGCGAGCCTGCGACCGAGTCCGCGGACGGCACTGAGTCTTCAGCTGGGGAAGCGCCCAAGGCTCCCCGCCGCCGCACCACCCCGAAGGAGGGTGAAGAGCAGTGAGCGCCATCCGGATCCCGGACCACCGGGACATCCTGCTGCGCCCGGTGATCTCGGAAAAGACGTACCGGCTTGCCGACGACGGCAAGTACACCTTCCTGGTCGCCCGCGACGCCAACCGGACGCAGGTCCGGCAGGCGGTCGAGGCCATCTTCGGGGTCAGGGTAACCGGCGTCAACACGCTCAACCGGCCGGGTAAGCGTCGCCGCACCCGGTTCGGCTGGGGCCAGCGAGTGGGCACCAAGCGTGCCATCGTCAGCCTCGCCGAAGGTGAGCGCATCGATGTCTTCGGCGGCCCGGTCAACTAGGCCACCGGCCACATCCCAAGGAGCTTGAGCACACATGGCTATCCGCAAGTACAAGCCCACCACCCCGGGACGGCGGGGTGCGAGCGGCGCGGACTTCTCCGAACTCACCCGTAGTGAGCCGGAGAAGTCACTGGTCCGCCCGCTGTCCTCGCGCGGCGGCCGGAACGTGCACGGCCGGATCACCGCGCGGCATCAGGGCGGCGGCCACAAGCGTGCCTACCGGCTGATCGACTTCCGGCGGGCCGACAAGGACGGTATCCCGGCCAAGGTCGCGCACATCGAGTACGACCCCAACCGCACCTCCCGGATCGCGCTGCTGCATTACGCCGACGGCGAGAAGCGCTACATCATCTGCCCGGAGGGCCTGTCCCAGGGCGACCGGGTGGAGAACGGCCCGGGGTCTGACATCCGGCCGGGCAACTGCCTGCCGCTGCGCAACATCCCGACCGGCACCGTGGTGCACGCGATCGAGTTGCGGCCCGGCGGCGGCGCGAAGATCGCCCGCTCGGCCGGCGCCGGCGTCCAGTTGCTGGCCAAGGACGGCGGGTACGCGCAGCTGCGGATGCCCTCCGGCGAGATCCGGCGGGTCGACGCGGCCTGCCGGGCCACCGTCGGCGAAGTCGGCAACGCCGAGCAGGGCAACATCAAGCTCGGCAAGGCGGGCCGCAACCGGTGGAAGGGCAAGCGTCCCTCGGTCCGCGGCGTCGCGATGAACCCGGTCGACCACCCCCTGGGCGGCGGCGAGGGCAAGAGCTCCGGTGGCCGGCATCCGGTCAGCCCCTGGGGGAAGCCCGAGGGCCGGACCCGGCCATCCCACAAGCCCAGCGACCGGCTGATCGTCCGCAGGCGCAGCAAGAAGAAGCGGTAGGAGCACTCAACGATGCCTCGTAGTCTCAAGAAGGGCCCGTTCGTCGACGACCACCTGATCAAGAAGGTGGACGTGCAGAACGAGAAGGGCACCAGGAACCTCATCAAGACGTGGTCCCGGCGCTCCATGATCGTTCCTGCGATGCTGGGCCACACGATCGCGGTGCACGATGGCCGCAAGCACGTGCCGGTGTTTATCACCGAGGCCATGGTCGGCCACAAGCTCGGCGAGTTTGCACCCACCCGCACGTTCCGCAGCCACGTCCGGGATGACCGGCGCAGCCGCCGTTAGCCCGGCGGCCTGACACCGGGCACGAGTAATCACTAGAGAGCGAGAGAGAAGCATGGAAGCAAGGGCGAAGGCGCGGTATGTACGCGTCACGCCGCGGAAGGCCCGCCGCGTGGTGGACTTCATCCGCGGCATGCCTGCCGAGGAGGCGCAGGCGGCGCTGGCCTTTGCGCCGCAGTCAGCCAGTGACCCGGTTGGCAAGGTGCTCGCGAGCGCCATCGCCAATGCTGAGCATGCCCAGCAGGTGGACGCCGGCTCGCTCGTGGTGAGCCGGGCGTGGGTGGACGAAGGGCCGACGCTCAAGCGTTTCCGGCCGCGTGCGCAGGGCCGGGGCTACCGGATCAACAAGCGCACCAGCCACATCACGGTAATCGTCTCTGACGAACCCAAGGGGAGGTCCCGCTAGTGGGGCAGAAGGTGAACCCGCACGGGTTCCGGCTTGGCATCACCACCGACTTCAAGAGCCGGTGGTATGCCGACAAGCTGTATAAGGATTACGTCGCCGAGGATGTGGCCATCCGCCGGATGCTGCAGCGGGGCATGGAGCGCGCGGGCATTTCCAAGGTGGAGATCGAGCGCACCAGGGACCGGGTCCGGGTGGACATCCACACCGCGCGTCCCGGGATCGTCATCGGGCGCCGTGGCGCCGAGGCAGACCGTATCCGTGGTGACCTGGAGAAGCTGACCAGCAAGCAGATTCAGCTGAACATCCTCGAGGTCAAGAACCCGGAGACGGACGCCCAGCTCGTCGCGCAGGGCGTGGCCGAGCAGCTGTCCAGCCGGGTGTCGTTCCGGCGGGCCATGCGCAAGGCCATGCAGACGTCCATGAAGGGCGGCGCAAAGGGCATCCGGGTGCAGTGCTCGGGCCGCCTCGGTGGCGCGGAGATGTCCCGGTCGGAGTTCTACCGCGAGGGCCGGGTGCCGCTGCACACCCTGCGCGCCGACATCGACTAC
>DASQRM010000285.1:0-13972 GCA_035642895.1 Streptosporangiaceae bacterium
CCCAGACTTCCGGCGAAGAAGTGCCGGGCGCTGTCGATCAGCTCGTCCAGCGGCGGCCACCAGGGGCTGTGCCGCAGCGTCCGGAGCGCCTGCAGCACCCGCTCGGTGTTCTCGGCGGCCTCCCCATCCGCCGCGCTCACCACCGCCTCGACCCGGCGGGGGCGGGCGGCCCGGAGCGGTCCCAGGTACATCCCGGTGCCGTCGCCCGCGCTCGCCCGGCGGCCCGGGCGGGCGCCAGCACCCGGGTCCGCCGCGTCGCCCGGGCCGGCGCCCGGGGTCAGGACCACGTAGTAGTCGGGCAGCTCGAACCGTCCGGCCCGCCCCGCGGCCAGGGCCTCGGCGGCCTGCTGCTCGAACGCGGCGGCGTGGCCAGGGCCGGCGGTCAGATCCCACATGGCGGCCCACTCCGCGGCCACCCCGGCCAGCGGGTCGGCGGGCACCAGGACGTACGGCGACCGCCGCCGCGCCGCCTGGCCCAGGGCCAGGGCCGCTCCGGTCAGGCTGTCCGGCTCGTCGTCGGGCGGCCGGGCCAGGGACACGTTGGAGGACCGGGCCAGCCCGGCGAGCAGCGGCTCGGTCACCGCACCCACCAGGACCACCACGGTCGAAGACTCACGCCGCACCGGCCCGATCATAGGCGGGCAGCGAGCGCGGCCAGCGTCAGGGTTACCCCCCCGGAAGCCGCGCCAGCGGGAAGGGCGGGGTGATCAGGAGCTCCACGTTCCGGTCGGTGGCGGCCCCGGTCCGGCCCGCGCCGCCGAACGGGATGTTGGCGGCCAGTTCGCGGTGCAGCGAGGCCAGGTCGTCCACGGAGAACAGCGGCTCGGCCGCAGGCACCCGAGGAGCCAGCGGCGTGTCGTGATCCACCATGGTGCAGGTGATGGACAGCTGCCCGCCGGAGTCGGCCAGCTCCACGAGCCGGGTCTGGCAGGGCCAGTCCACCACCGCGCAGGTGGTGACCTCCCAGAAGCCGCGGCCCGGCTGATCCGGGTCGGGCCGCGGCCGGACGGCGTTGGTGTGCGTGTGGCCGTTGAGCCACAGCACCACGTTGGGGAAGCGGTGCAGCAGGGCGACCAGCTCGCCCGCGCCGATCAGCGGCTCGCCGCCCGGCCCGGGATGCCAGCCCCGGGTGTTGGTCAGGGTGTCCACGCCGTGATGGGAGAACAGGATGACCAGCCGGTCGTCCTGCCCGGTCGCGACCTGCTGCCCGGCCGGCCCCCGGTAGGCCGAGTGCACCTCGGCGAGCCGGTCCTCCAGCCACCGGGCCTGCGGGCGGTCCAGGCACCCGTCGGCCCCGCCGGCCAGGCAATTGGTATCCAGCGCGATGAACCGCGCGGCTGGTGTGTCATGGACGTAGTAGGCGGTTCCGTTGCGGAGATTTTCGTCGTTGAAGCCGTGCCCGAGGGGGCGCGCGCCGGACCGGAAATGCGCGGCCACGAATTCGCGGCGGGTGATCGGGCGGCGGCCGCGATCGGCGGGCACCGGGCGGGAAGGCCCGGCCATGAACGCCTCCGGGCGCACCGTGAAGAGTTCCAGGGCCTGGTCGCTGTCGAACCCGTCCGGCAGCGCCGTCGGCTTGCGGTCGCCGGTCAGCGCGGCGGCCAGGCCCGCGGTCTGGGTGCCCACGCCCTGGTTGAGCGCTTCGTGGTTGCCGAAGCAGGACAGCCACGGCATCTGCAGGCCGCCCGCGGTGAACTCGCGCAGCGCCGCGTCGAGCAGGCCCGGGTGATGCGGGAAACCCAGCTCGCGGCGGAAGAAGTCCGGCCCGTCCGGGCCGATGCCGTCGGGCTTCCAGAAGATGTCGTCCGGCCAGTCGAGGGCCTGCACGCCGGCGTACCCGGGGCGGCCGGAGTCCGTGACGACCAGGCCGCCGTCGAGCAGGGCCAGGAACGCCGCCGTCTCGTTCCACTGGGCGTTGTCGATCGCGTCCCCCGTGGTCACGGCCAGCGCGGGCGGCAGGCCGGTGGCCGGGCCACGCAGCGCGTTCACCGTCCGCACCGTGGCGTCCACCGCGTGCGGGGTGAGGGCCTCCTGCGGGCGCTGGACCGGCACCAGTCCCGCGTACCGGGGGTCGGCGAAGTAGCGGTTCAGGAATTCGAACCGGGTCGGCGACTGGACGTCAGCCAGCTGCAGGTCGGTGACGTGGATGAGGCAGAGGAGAGGGCGTGGGCCTGGTGGGGTGGCAGCCGGAGGCACGGCGCCCAGGTCGTCGCGCAGCACGTGCCGCTCGCCGGCGATGACCTCGACGGCGCGGTACGGCGCGCTGGCTCCCCGGCGCAGCACCGGGCCGGGAGCCAGCCGGCGGTGGGTAGTCAGCGGCGGGCGTCCCGCGCTCAAGCCTCGCTCGCAGCCACGGAATTGTTTTCCGCAACGGAAACCAGCACGGGGTCCGGTCGGATCGACAGCGCGACGTGGCTGCCCGCGCTCAGTTCCGTGGCGTCCGAGGTCGGCAGCTGCGCCATGATCGTGGTCTCGCCCAGGTTCACGGTGATCCGGCTGGTCGCGCCCAGGAAAGTGATGGCGATCACGGTGCCCGCCAGTGGGCCGGACCCGGCCGCGGCCTCCGAGGCCAGGGTGACCGCCTCGGGCCGGATCAGCGCGGTGACCGGCCCCGCCGGGGTGCCGAGATCGACCAGGGGCAGATCCTGCCCGCGCACGGTCACGGTCGAGCCGCTGACCGTCCCGGGCAGGCGGTTGGTCAGGCCGACGAACTCGGCCACGAACGGGGTGGCCGGCCGCGAGTAGACCTCGGTGGGCGGGGCGAGCTGCTCCAGCTGGCCCGCCCGCATCACCCCGACCCGGTCCGCGATGGCCAGCGCCTCCTCCTGGTCGTGCGTGACGAACAGGGTGGTGATGCCCACCTCGAGCTGGATCCGGCGGATCTGGTCCCGCAGCTGCGCGCGGACCTTGGCGTCCAGCGCGGACAGCGGCTCATCCAGCAGCAGCACCTGGGGTTCGATGGCCAGGGCCCGGGCCAGCGCGACCCGCTGCTGCTGGCCGCCGGAGATCTGGTGCGCGTAGCGGGCCGCCTGCTCAGTGAGGCCGACCAGCTCCAGGATCTCCATGGCCCGCCGGTCCCGGTCACCCTTGGCTACCCGGCGCAGCCGGAGCCCGAAGGCCACATTCTGGAGCACGGTCATGTGCGGGAACAGCGAGTAGGCCTGGAAGACCATGCCCATGTCGCGCTTGCTGGCCGGCAGGCGGGTGATGTCCCGCCCGCCTACGGTGATCTGCCCGCTGTCGGCGTCCTCCAGCCCGGCCAGCAGCCGCAGGGTGGTGGTCTTCCCGCAGCCGGACGGCCCGAGCAGGGCGATCAGCTCGCCGGGACGCAGCGTCAGGTCGAGCCCGTCCAGGGCGGTGACCGCGCCGTACCGGCGGGTCAGGCCCTCCATCCGGACCTCGACGGCGGTCCGGCCGGCGGCGCCGGTGGTACTGGTCACTGGTGAGCTCACAGGTCTTACCTCATCCCCGGCGCCGCTGGCGGCCGGCGTAGGACAGGATCGTCAGCAGGGCGAAGGCGAACAGCAGCGACGCCATGGAGGTCGAGAAGACGACCCCGGCGTTCGGCGTGTTGCGGCTGATGGAGTACAGCGCCGGCTGCAGGGTGTTGTAGAGCAGCAGGTAAGCGATCGTGAACTCGCCCAGGACCAGGGCGCCGGTCAGCAGCAGCGCGTTCAGGATGGCCTGCCACATGTTCGGCGCGATGACCCGGAACATCACGGTGAACCAGCTCGCGCCCAGGCTGCGGGCCGCCTCGGCCAGCGTGGTGGCGTCGATCGCGTCGAGCCCGGACGACAGCGCGCGGTAGGCGTACGGCAGGGCCAGGACCACGTAGACCCAGAACAGCTGCAGCGCGGACAGGCTGTAGTGCTGGATCCGGTTGTAGACCGGGGCCAGGCCGACGACCAGCGCGATGGCCGGGATGGTGAGCGGCAGCAGGCAGAGGAACTCGAAGGCCCGGCTCATCCACTGCACCCGCAGCTTGATCCAGATCATGGTGGGCAAGAGCAGCACCACCATGACGATGCTGGTGATGACGGCCAGTTCCAGGGTGAGCGCGACCGCGCCGGCCAGCCCGGGGTAGGACACGATCTGCTTCCACGCGGTCAGCGACCAGGTGCCGAGCTTCGTCCCCTCCAGGGAGAACCGCAGCATGGCCAGCAGTGGCGCCGCCACGAACAGGCCGAAGAGGGTGAACACGACGTAGCGGAAGGCGTTCAGCCGCCGCCGGCGGCGGCGCTGCATGCCCTGCGGCCTGCGGGCGGCCGCCCCGGCCAGCGGGGTCTCGCCGAGCGACGTTACCGCAGCCACCGGGCCGCCCTCCGCTGCAGCAGCGCGTATCCGGTCATCACGATCGCCACCATGACGATCATGCCGAACGCGAGCACGTCGGCCGCGTTGACGTTGGCCAGACCGACTTCGCTGGACAACGCGGTGCCGATCTGCTGCGGCACAGTGTAAGCAATCTGGTTTTCCCAGGCCTGGATGGTGGCGAACGCGGACAGGGCGTTGGCGAACAGCAGGAGCAGCGACCCGAAGAACGCCGGGGCGAGCAGCGGGCCGCCGATATGCCGCCAGAACTGCCAGGTCGAGGAGCCCAGGCTTTCCGACGCCTCCCGCCACTGGACCTTCAGCCCGTCGATCGCGGGCAGGAAGACCAGCACCATGAGCGGGATCTGGAAGTAGGTGTAGATCAGGGTGATGCCCCACGGGAAGTTGTAATACCAGCCCGCGTGGAACAGCAGCCCGGCCGGTCCGATGAGCGCCTGGAACGCGAAGGCCAGGGTCACCCCGCCGAACTGGGCCAGCACGCCCGACGCGGCGACCGAGAGGCGGCGCACCACGCCGTCGGGCTTGCCGGAGGCCACCGCGTAGGCCACCAGGGCCCCGAATACCGCGCCGGCCACGGCCGACAGCACGCAGAGCTTGAACGATCCGATGAAGTAGCCCCGGACGGCCGGGCTGTACAGCGTGGACAGGCTGCCGAAATTCCAGCTCCCGCTGGGGTTCTTGAAGGCGTCGACGACCAGGATCCCGGTCGGCCAGAGCAGGAAAACCCCCACGTAGCCGAGGAACGGCAAGGTTCCCAGCCAGGCCGGGAGGCGGGGCAGGCGCCCGGCCCGCACGGGCCGGGCGCCAGCCCCGGTACTCGCAGCGACGGTCACGGTCTTCCCTGCTAGCCGACGGCCTTAGCCCAGTTGGCCGCGAGGTAGTTGGCCGCCGAGGTGTTCTGGCCCTGGGTCAGGAACAGCGGGGTGCCAGCCACCGGGGGCAGTTTGGCCGCGGCCGCCTTGTCGATGGTGCCGTTGCCGGTCATGGCGACCTGCTCCACCGGCCGGGCACCGCCCTGCAGCCACAGGTTCTGCCCGCCCGTGGCGGCCTGGGAGTAGAGGAACTCCTCCCACAGCCGGGCCGCCGCCGGGTGCGGCGCGTTCTTGTTGACGGCCTGGGCGTAGTACCCGCCGAGCACGGCGTTGCTCGGGATGAACACCTTCCAGTTGGACACCCCTACGTAGCTGGGCAGGTTCAGGTAGTCCCAGTTGAAGACCACCGGGGTAGACCCGGACTTGATCGTCGCACCGGTAGCCGACACGGGGGAGAAGTTACCCTTCGCCTTGAGATCATGGAAGAAGCTGACGCCCTTGGAGATGCTGGCCGCCGTCCCGCCTACGGCGAGGTTGGCCATCATGACGCCGTTGAGCGCGGCGTTCGCGGCCGTGGGGTTGCCGTTCAGGGCGACGGCATTCTTGAACTTCGGCCCCAGCAACTGGTTCAGCGAGGTGATCGTGCCGAACTTGCTGGAGTAGCCGACCGCCATGTAACCGCCGTAGTCGTTGTACCACCGGGCGTCCGGGGCCTTCTGCGCCGCAGGGATGGCCGACCAGGTGCTCACCTTGTACGGCGCGAACAGGCTGGTATTGGCCAGCGCCACCGAGACCCCGACGTCCACCACATCGGGAGCGGCTGCGGTGCCATTCTTCTGCTTGATCGTGTCGACTTCCTGCTGGCTGGTGCCGTCCGGCAGGGCCGAGTCCACCTTGATGCCGTATTTGGTGGTGAAGGTCTTGATGATGGTGCCGTAGTTGGCCCACGTCGGCGGGAGAGCGATGACGTTGAGCGTGCCCTCCTTCTTGGCCGCGGCCACCAGCTTGCTCATCCCGCCCGCCGAGGACGCCGAGGTCACCGTGGCCCAATTGACGCCGCCGCTGGACGTCGACGAAGAACCCGAGGAGCAGCCAGCGGCCGCCAAAGCCAGCGCCGCGACCCCCATAAGGGTGAAACGGTAGGGAGATCTCACGGGAAATTGCCTCCTGTTATTGGCTATCCCACTTTTGAGCGGGCCTGCGGAAACCAAGAGCCCAAAGAGCAGTAGTGCTCAGGAGGTCAGCGGACCCCCCCGCGAACAGCACCCGGCAAAAGACCTTAAACGTTTAGTTTTGCCCGGTATGCTGACGTACCCGCCGAGGCAGTGTCAAGAGCCGTTACCGAGTTGAGGCGCGGGGGTAACTGACGTTCACCGGACGGCAAAACTCCCAGGCCGGCGGGTTCCGAGAGGTTGGGCCGGTGCGGCGGCGAGGAGCTGGCCCGGGCGGGGAGCCGGGGCCTGCAGCGAAGCCCGCTCGATGAGTTCCACGGGGGCCACGTAGTCGCCCGGCGGGACCCGCCCCAGCAGGCGCAGCATCAGGGCCCGGCCCATTTCCCGCCGGTTCAGCCAGATGGTCGCCAGCGGCGGATCCAGGAGTTCGGAGGTAGCCAGGTCGTCGTGCCCGACGACGGAAACCCCGGGGCCGATCCGCAGCCCGAGTTCACGCGCGGCCTTGTAGACCGCATGCGCGGTGTAGTCGGAGTTGGTGATGACCGCGGTCGGCGCGTCCGGGCTGGCCAGCACGGCCCGGGTGGCCTGCTGCACATCGCCCATGGTCAGCGGCGAATACACCACGGTGGCCCGCAGCCCCAGCACCCGGCTCAGCCGGCGGAAGTAGCGCAGCCGGTCCGGGTCCGCCATCAGCCGGCGCGGCGCGCTCAGGAACGCCACCGAGGTGTGCCCCAGCTCGGCCAGCCGGCGCAGGGGCAACTCGACCGCGGCGGCGTTATCCGGGCGGACCCGGGAGACGCCGGTGATGCGCGCCGCCGAGGCGTTGAGCGCCACCACCGGGGCCCCGGGGCGCAGGTCGTGCCAGAGCCGGATGGACTCGCCGGTCCCGACCGGGGCGATGGCCAGGCCAGCCAGCCGCTGCGCGGCCATCTCCTGCAGGTGCCGGCGCTCACGCTCCAGCGAGTAGCGGGAGTCCAGGACGAGCAGGGTCGCGCCCGCCTCGCCCGCGACCTCTTCGGCGCCGGAGAGCACCTCGAGGAAGAACGGGTTGGCGAAGTTGCGCACCACGAACCCGTAGGTCGTGGTGCGGCCCCGGCGCAGCGCCTGGGCCTGCGGGTTGGCGCGGTAGCCGAGCTGCTCCGCGATGGCCAGGATGCGGCGGCGGGTGTCGTCGGCCACGCCGGGCTGGCCGTTGAGCGCGAAACTGGCCGAGGCCACCGAGACGCCCGCCATCCGGGCCACGTCCCGGATGCCCGCGGCGCGCGGCGATCCGTTCTGATCAGTCGGCATGATCATTCCTGCGGTCCCCGCTGCGCCGGTGGCCGGCCCGGCGGCTCCGGGCAGCGCGCGGCGATTGGTGCGTTTCGAGCCCCGATGACTCCTCACCCTGTACGAGCGGCCCGGGTTAGGCAAGCCATCTCTCTCCCGGCCGTGCCATCGGCCGGCCGGCCCCCGCCGGCCTCCCGGTCGTCACCCGCCAGCCCTCGCCGTTACCCGCCGCCCTCCCGGCGTCACCCTCCGCCCCCGGCCGTCACCCGCCGGCTGGCGTGAACCGGATTCAAGCCGCTCGTTTGTCGGTAGTCGCTGGCACACTGCCCCTAGACCGCCAGCGTCCTGGCCCCGGCTCATTCGCCAGACCTGGCGGCGGTGGGTAAGTTCGTTGAACGAGGACGGGGAGGAGCGTGAGCGAGATCGCCACCACCGATGCTGGCCCTCATGACCTTGAGCTTTACCGCGGGGAACTGACCGGCTACTGCTACCGGATGCTCGGGTCGGCGCACGACGCCGACGACGCCGTGCAGGAGGCCATGGTCCGCGCCTGGCAGGCGTTCGACCGGTTCGAGGGCCGGTCCGCACTGCGCTCGTGGCTGTACCGGATCGCGACCAACGTCTGCCTCGACATGCTGCGCAGCCGCAAGCGACGGGCCATGCCCATGGACCTGTCGTCCCCGGTGCCGTCCAGCACCGAGCCGGTGGCCACGCTGCCGGACTCGGCCTGGGTCGAGCCGTTTCCTGGTGACGGCCCGGTGCCGCCGGACACCGATCCGGCCGGGCGCGTGGTGCTGCAGGACACTATCCGGCTGGCCTTCATCTCGGCCCTGCAGAACCTGCCGCCCCGGCAGCGGGCGGTGCTCATCCTGCGTGAGGTGCTGTGCTGGCAGGCCTCCGAGGTGGCCGAACTGCTCGACACCACGGTGGTCTCGGTGAACAGCGCCCTGCAGCGGGCCCGCAACACCATGGCCGCCAGCGACCAGGCAGACGACCGGCCGTCACCACAGCTCGCTGAGGCGGACCGGGATCTGCTCGCCCGGTACGTCGACGCGTTCCAGCGCTACGACATCGACCGGCTCGTCGCTCTGCTGCACGAGGACGCCAGCATCTCCATGCCGCCGTTCCGGATGTGGATACGCGGCCGGGAAGAACTGCGCGGCTGGTACACCGGCTGGGGCAGTGGCTGTGAGGGGTCCTGGCTCGTCCCGGTCACCGCCAACGGCACGCCCGCGTTCGGTCACTACAAGCCGGACAGCGACGGGACGCGCCTCGTGCCCTGGTGCATCCAGGTCCCGGAGATCTCAGGCGGGCAGATCTCGCACGTTCATCACTTCCTGGACACCAGCCTGTTCGAGCGGTTCGGCCTGCCGCCATACCTCGACCGCCGGGCCGCCGCTGAGTTGCCGGGCTGAACTGCAGAGCTGAGTAGCAGCAGAGCGGAGTAGCGGAGCAACGCCTGGGCGGCGGGCCTACTGGTCCGCGGCTTCCCGGGCGGCGGCCTCCTGCACCGTGAGCTCAGCGGCGGGGTCGACTTCCAGCCGCTCATCGGGGATCGGCTTCCCGCTCTGCACGGAAAGCCCGTAGGTGCCGTCCGCCAGCCGCTGCTCGGCCCGCTCCAGTGCGGCCAGCCGGCCGCTCAGGCTCTCCGCGATCGCGTCGTCCATGCCCTGCTGGGTCAGGGACTGCGCGGGATCGGCAACGTCGGTGCCTCTCTCGTCCTCGGTGCTCCGGTCTTCCCGCCCGGCCGCGTCGGTCTCCGCCAGGAGCTTCTGCACCTCGGCCCGCTTGGCGGCCAGCAGGGCTCGCGCGCGCTCAACGTCCAACGTGATCTCCCTCGCATCTCGCTGCCGTCAGATTCAGGGCCGCCGGCGTAGAGCCACCCTATGCTGCCCTCCTCGACCCGCCGCCGCGTCCGCTCGCCCAGCGCGCGCTTCCCCCCATCGCGCCTGCACTCACCCGGCTGCTGGAGTTGCTCGGTGAGCAGGCCGCGGCCAGCGCCAGGGCTCTCGCCGGGCAACTGCCGGTGTCCCGGCAGGCCGTGGTCAAGCACCTGGCCGTGCTGCAGCAGTCGGACCTGGTAACCCGGCGCCGGGACGGCCGCGAGGTGGTCTTCACGGTCCACCCGGAGCGGCTCGTCGCCACGGCGTCGTGGATGACCTCAGTGGCGGCCGGCTGGCAGGAGCGCCTGCAACTGCTCAAGCAGGCGGCGGAAGCGGCCGACCGCCGCGATCCTGGCTAGCAGCCGCCCGGGACCCGGGCGAGCAACCGCTCGGACCCGGGCCCGCCCGGGCCGGGCTCCTCGTCGGCGCCGGAGTTGCCCGCGGCCAGGTCCCACTTCTGCTCGATCTTGCCGAAACGCCAGATGGCCAGGGCCACCACCCAGGTGAGGACGAAGACCCCGGCGATCACGAAACCGGCCTGGTTGAGGTCGAAGCTGTCCAGCCACGCCCAGCCGGGGCCGGACAGGTGGCCATCCTGGCCGAGCAGGCCCAGCACCTCCACCACGCCGATGAACATGGCCACGAACACGGACAGCCCGGTGATGGTCAGGTTGTAGTAGACCTTGCGGACCGGCCGGGCGAAGGCCCAGTCGTAGGCGAAGTTCATGAAGCAGCCGTCCGCCGTGTCGAACAGGCTCATCCCCGCGGCGAACAGAATCGGCAGGGACAGCACCGCGTAGAACGGCAGCCCCCCGATGACCGCGGTGCTGGCCAGCACGAGCAGCCCGACCTCGGTGGCGGTGTCGAAGCCCAGGCCGAACAGGAAGCCGATCGGGTACATCTTCCACGGCGTGTCGATCCGGCGGGCCAGCGGGCCGAGGAGGCGGTTCATCAGGCCGCGCTTGTTCAGCTGTTCTTCCAGGGCCTCGTCGTCGTACTGGCCAGACCGCATCCCGCGGAACACCTTGACGATTCCGGCCAGGATGACCACGTTGATCGCCGCGATCAGGAACAGGAAGGTCCCGGAGACCAGGGTCCCGATGATGTTGGTGGTGTACTGCAGGTGCGAGCTGGAGTTCTTGACCTGCTCGTCCAGCGCACGGATGCCGAAGTTCAGCAGTATCGCCAGCAGGAACACCACGCTCGAGTGGCCGAGGGAGAAGAAGAAGCCGACCGACAGCGGCCGTTTGCCGTCGCTGACCAGCTTCCGGGTCGTGTTGTCGATGGCGGCGATGTGGTCAGCGTCGAACGCGTGCCGCATGCCGAGCGTGTAGGCCAGGATCCCGGTGGTAAAGCCGAACGTCTCGGTCTTGCTGATGTGGAAGTGCCCGCTCACCGCGACGGCGAGCATCACCCAGCCCGCGACGTTCAGCCCGACCACGACGAGCAGCATCGCCCCGGCACGGCTCCACTCCTGCGGGGTCAGCCCATCGCGGATCCTGGCCAGCCGGGCGCGCGGATCAGCCATGGGGGCCACCTTCCTGCCGGGGACGTCGCACCAGACTAGGTCTTACTGCAATTTACTTGCAACAACGAACGGCAGGTAGCTGCAGGCCGATGGTGGGACGTCTGGGCAGAATCCGGGGCCGCCTGGCTGGTTCGTGGGCCGCCTGGCTAGTTCGGGAGGGCGCCCGGCTGGGTGTGGGCAGGCGTTAGCGCAGGCGGCTGGCCAGGAACGTGGTCAGGGCGATAAGGACCACGCCGGCCGCGGCGAGCAGTCCGGCCGCGATGGCCGCGCTGCTGGTGGCTGAGTTCGCCGCCAGCCGGAGCAGCGGGCGCATCGGACTGGCCGGGACCACGAGGACAGCCAGGAATGCCGGCTGCCCAGGCAGATTCGCCAGCCTGCCCCCGCGATGAGTGGGGGAACCAGCAAGGTGCCCGCGCCTACCCCGAACAGGGCCGCGGCCAGGTGCAGGGCGACCACCCAGCCGGACATGCTGAACTGATGCAGGGTGACCACCTGGACCAGCAGACCGGGATGATGCGGCGAGCTGGGCTGGCCGAACGCGGGCCAGGCCCAGGCCACGACGGTGGCCCCCACCGCGAACGGCACGGTAGCCAGGCAGGCGGCCAGGTGCGCGGCCCCGGCCGCCGACGTGCGCGGCGAACGCGCGGCCGATCAGGAGACCGTCGACGCGCTGGGCGAGCACGGTAATCCACGCCATCAGCGGGGCCAGCACGATGGCCGTGAACGCGGCGGCCTGCAGTGGGGGCCCGGCGTCGGAGGAATACAGGATCCCCAGCACAACCAGGAACAGCGGGCGCGACGGCCCACTGCGCCCGGGTGAGCAGCCGGGCCCGGTGCGCAGCACCGTGCATCACCCGGCTCAGGGACCCGGCCCGGCCCAGGGGACTGGCGGCGGCCAGGCGGGCCGGTTGTCTCAGCTGGCCGGGCTGCACGGGCTGGACCCGCCGGATGAGCAGGCCGGCGTCGAGCGCGGCGAGGAGCACGGCGGGCAGGTCCGCCTGGCTGACCCGCCGGATAACGCCGTCACCCGTCTCGACCACCAGGCCACCGGGCTCCACCCCCGGCCCGTCGGCTTCCGGGGCGTGAGCTTCGGCCCCGGGGTCGGCCGCCAGACGGTCCTCAGTGCGCACCGTGCCCGCACAGAGGCGCCACGCCGGCCCGGCCGGCAGCGGCACGGGCGCCGTGGGGTGCCGGGCGACCAGCACGACCGAGGACCGCTGGGATGCGTGCTGGATCTCCGCCGTGAGCCTCCGCACCCCGTCCTCGTCCAGGCCACCGCCAGGTTCGTCGAGGACCAGCAGATCCGGCGGCCCAATGAGAGCCTGGGCGATCAGCGCCCGCTGCAGATTGCCCCGCGAAAGTGCCCGCAGCGGCCGGGCTGCCGTGTACGCCAGCCCGAGCCGGTCGAGCAGGTCATCCACCTGGACGCCAGCCTCGTGGCGGGACAGGCCCGCGGTCTGGGCCAGGCCCAGCAGCCAGCGGCGGACCGGCAGCGTGGTGAGGGTGTCGCCGCGTTCCGGGGCGTACCCCACCGTCGGCGGATGCCGGCTGCCCTGGCCGGCGGGCAGCAGCCCAGCGGCCGCCGCGAGCAGCGTGCTCTTACCGGCGCCGTTGACGCCCTCGACCGCTACCACGTCGCCTGCGGCGGCGGTTACCGCCACGTGCCCTGCGACCTCGACCCGCCGGGCGGCCATCAGCCGGGCGGCCCGCAATTCCAGGGCCGCCCGGCCCGGGTCGCTCGACACCGTCTCATTCTGCTGGCCACCGGCGGCCCTGTCAGGCGGCTCGGTCAGGAGGCTTGCGCTGCCTGCTGCACCTGGATCTGCCGCTTGATGCGGGCCAGCATCGCGGCCATCCCGCGCAGCCGCAGCGGGCTGACCAGATCCGACAGGCCGAGCTGGGTGGTGAACTCGGCCGGCGTGGCCAGCACCTCCTGCGCGCTCAGCCCGTCCAGGCCGGTCTGCAGGATGCTCGCGAATCCCCGCGTGGTCGGTGCTTCCGGCGGCGCGTCGAAGAACAGGTGCGCGGTGCCGTCATCGGCCACCTCGACCGCCAGGAACAGCGGGGACTGGCACTCCGGGACCGGCTCCAGCAGGTCGCGGTGCTCCGCGTAGCGGGCTGGGAGGGGCGGCAGCTCTTCGGAGAACTCCAGCAGCAGCTGAAGCTTGTCCTTGCCGGGGACCGCGCCGAACTCGTCGACGATGTCCTGCAGCCTCGGGTTGAGGGTGGCCGTCACGGTTTATCCCCCTGGGTGATGGGGACGCGGACACTGTTGCCCCACTCGGTCCAGGAGCCATCGTAGTTGCGCACCGTGGGATAGCCGAGCAGGTGGTGCAGGACGAACCAGGTGTGGCTGGACCGCTCGCCGATCCGGCAGTACACGATCACGTCGTCGGCGGGGCTCAGCCCGGCCTCACCGCCGTAGATGGCCTCGAGTTCCTTGCGCGGCCGGAACGTGGCGTCCTCGGCGGCCGCGCGGGCCCACGGGACGTTCTTGGCGCCGGGGATGTGGCCGCCGCGCAGCGCGCCCTCCTGCGGGTAGTCCGGCATGTGCAGCAGTTCGCCGCTGTACTCCCCGGGCGAGCGTACGTCGATCATGGGCTGGCCGAGGTGGGCCCGGACGTCCTCACGGAACGCGCGGATCGGGGCGTCGTTCCGCTCGACCACCGGGTAGTCAGTCCGGGTCCGCTCCGGCGTCTCAGTGCTCAGCGGGCGGTCCTCCGCGATCCACTTCGCCCGGCCACCGTCCAGCAGGCGGACGTCCGGGTGGCCGAACAGCGTCGCGACCCAGAGCGCGTACGCCGCCCACCAGTTGTTCCGGTCCCCGTAGAGCACGAGCGTGGTGTCCCGGGCGATGCCCTTCTCCGACATCAGCCGGGCGAACCCCGCGCCGTCCACATAGTCGCGGGTGACCGGGTCGTTCAGTTCGGTGTGCCAGTCCAGCTTGACCGCGCCGGGAATATGCCCCGTCTCGTA
>DASQRM010000286.1:0-3914 GCA_035642895.1 Streptosporangiaceae bacterium
CCGACCGCCGCGGCGCTCCGCGAGGCCGAGGAGGAGGTCGGGCTCGACCCCTCCGGCGTCGAGGTGCTCGCCACCCTTCCGGAGCTCTGGCTGCCGCCGAGCAACTTCGCGGTCACGCCGGTCCTCGCCTGGTGGCGGCGGCCGGTCCCGGTGGCGCCCGCCGATCCGCCCGAGGTGACCGCGGTGGCCCGGGTCCCCCTCTCTGAGCTCTCTGATCCCCGGCGGCGGCTAACGATCCGGCATCCTTCCGGCTTCAGCGGGCCCGCTTTCCGGGTGCGGGGCATGCTCGTCTGGGGATTCACGGCGGCCCTGGTTGACCGGCTGCTCAGGCTGGGCGGATGGGAGCGGCCGTGGGATCACGGCCAGGTGGAGGAGTTGCCGCCGGAGGCGCTAGCCCCGGGGAGTTAATACCGTCGCTGGACGCGGTCAATACCGTCCTGCGAACCAATCATCACGCCGCGCGCTATACGGTGGGCTGGTGTCGGGTGACCTGCTTGACCTGATCTTGATTGCGCTCGCCGCGGCATTCGCCGTGGCCGGCTATCGCCAGGGCTTCATCGTCGGGATTCTGAGTTTCGCCGGGTTCCTGGGCGGCGCGGCCGTGGGGGCGTCCTTCGCGCCTAAGCTCGCCCGCTCCCTGGTGCAGGGGTCCGCCCAGCAGGCCCTGGTGGCCATCGTCGCCGTGTTCGTGGCCGCCATGATCGGCCAGTTGCTGGCCTCCGCGATCGGCGCCGCGGTGCGCTCCCGGGTGCACTGGCGCCCGGCCACCCTGATCGACTCCGTGGCGGGGGCCGCGGTCAGCGTCATCTCCGTCCTGCTCATCGCGTGGCTCATCGGCTCGGCGGTGGTCAACGCGCCGTTCGCCATGGTGACCACCCAGGTCCAGAAGTCCGCGGTGCTGCACGCGGTGGACGGGGTGATGCCCTCGGGGGCGCGGACGATGTTCTCCGACTTCCGCAGCCTCCTGGCCAGCGGCCCGTACGTTCAGGTCTTCGGCGCGCTCGGGGCCGAGCCGGCGCTGACCGTGGCGCCGCCCAACCCGGCCGTGCTGTCCTCGGCCGGCCTGGTCCGGTCCCGGAACAGCATCGTCAAGGTCATGGGGATCGCGCCTACCTGCCAGCGCAAGATCGAGGGCTCGGGGTTTGTCATCTCGCCCCACCACGTCCTGACCAACGCCCACGTGGTCGCGGGCGTGACCGAGAACCAGACGGTCACCACCAGGAAGGGAGCCAGGTTCCAGGCCACGGTGGTGCTGTTCGACCCGGAGCGTGATCTCGCGATCCTCTACGTGCCCGGCCTGAACGCCCGCACGCTGCAGTTCGCCGGCCCGGCCAACCTGGGGGACGAGGCGATCGTGGCCGGCTACCCGCGCGATAACCCGTTCACCGTGGTGCCCGCCCGGGTCGGTGATGACCAGCTGGCCCAGGCCCCGGACATCTACCAGCGCAAGGAAGTAACCCGGCAGATCTACTCGATCCGGGCGAATGTCGAGCCGGGCAACTCCGGCGGCCCGCTGCTCGCTCCCAACGGCCAGGTGGACGGCGTCGTCTTCGCCGCCGCCGTGGGCGTCAAGGACACGGGCTACGCGCTGACCGCGTCAGAGGTCGAGAGCGATGCCCGGAGGGCGGCCAACGCCCAGCAGAGCGTCTCTACCCTGGGGTGTGACTAGCACCCGCCCGTAATCTGATCGCCTGGTCTTAGCTCTGGGTCAGGCTGATCCGCGGTGGGGATGAGACCGCCGCGGTGTCCCCGGCCGCCTCGATCTGGTCCGCCAGGCCCCCGGCGGCCCGGGCGATGCCCGCGGCGTCGATGCCGTGCGGCGCGGTGCCGGCGTACCCGCTGACCCGGTCCGCCCCCCGGCGCAGCAGGGCCACCGCCCCCCGCGCGTTGCCCCGCTGCAGGTGGGTCAGTCCCACCGCGATCTGGGCCAGTCCGCGCCACAGCTCCCGCTCTGGTTCCGGGGACTGTTTCCAGGAGGCTTCGAGCACCTCGTGGGCTCCGAATGGGCGGCCGGAGTCCAGCAGGTGCTGGGCCAGCGCCAGCGCGTCCGTCGGGGGCAGGGACAGATCCTCCGGCACCCGTTCCGCGCCCGTCACACCGCGCGGCAGGGGGCGTCCCAGCGCGTCCCGGGGCCGGGCGTTGCGCGGCCGCCCGGCCAGGTCACGGTCCCGTCCCGGGCCTGCGCCCGGGTCGTGGGCCGGGCCGGGCGTCATCGCTCTGGTTCGGGGTCCGCCAGCCAGCCGCGGAGTTCGCGGTCGAAGCGGTCCGGCTGCTCCTCGTGCGGGAAGTGGCCAGCCCCGTCGAAGAGGCGCCAGCGGTACGGGCCGTCGACGTGCCGCCCGGACCCGCGCGCCGTGGCGGGCAGCACGCAGGTGTCGAGTGCCCCCTGCATATGCAGGGTGGGGGCCTGGATAGGGGCGTGCATCCGGCGGGCATAGCGCAGGCCGTCCGGGCGGACCCGGGACCGGACGAACCAGCGGTGGTATTCCAGCGCGGAATGCGCCACCGAGGGAATGCACATCGCGGTCCGGTAGCGCCGCTCGGTTTCCGGGTCCGGCCAGCCCGGGCCCGACCAGGAACGCAGCATCTGCCCGACCCGCTGGGCGTGCTCCCGGACCAGGCTGTGCTCGGGAAGGACCGGAACCTGGAAGCCGAAGGCGTACCCGCTGCTGCGGCCCTGGGCCAGGGGATGGGTGACCACTGAGGACCCCATCCGCAGTGGGTGCGCCATCGAGACCACGGCCAGCCTGCGCACCACCTTGGGGTAGTAGGCGGCCATGGTCCAGGCGACCAGGCCACCCCAGTCGTGCCCGACGACCACCGCGTTGGCCTCGCCCAGGGCCCGGATCAGCCCGGCCGCGTCCGAGGCCGCGGTGACCAGGTCATAGCCCCGGGGCGGCTTGTCACTGCCCCCGTAGCCGCGCAGGTCCGGGGCGACGACGCGGTACCCCGCAGCGGACAGCGTGGCCAGCTGCTCGCGCCAGGTCCACCAGAACTGCGGGAACCCGTGCAGCAGCAGTACGAGCGGGCCGTCGCCGCTCTCCGCGACGTGCAGCCGGGTCCCGTTTGCGCTCACCGCGCGGTGCGACCACGGGCCTTCGACGTAGACCGCCGCGTCACCCCGGAGGGTCATCGGGTCAGCCCGCCTCGACCGCCGGCCGAGCGGGCTGGTCCTCATCCCGCCTGAGCAGCGCCAGGTCCTGTTGCACCGTCTGCCTCGTCTTCCGCAGGCCGCTCACCCCGCGCACCTTGATGACCACGATGAGGATGGCGAGCGACGCCATCAGCAGGAGCACGCCCGCCACGATGAGGAACGCAGCCCAGGGGTAGATACCCAGCGCGACCAGGCCGTAGGCGAGGGCCCAGCAGAGCATGACGAGGATCAGGCAGCCGGCAAACGCCGCGATGGCCAGCAGGGCGACGGCCAGGCCCAGCCGCCTGGCGTCCTTGCGGAGCTCCAGTTTCGCCAGGGCCAGTTCACACCTGACCAGCTGGGTGACGTCCTGGATGGCCTGGCTGACTAGATCACCGATTGACGGCTCGCTGACATTGCCGAGCGACTGCGGTGCCGCGGATCTGGCCATCACATGCACACTCCCCTCGCGCGCAATCCTGCCGTTCAGTCTTCCGCACCGGTGACTCGCCTGGGTACGGGTTGGCGTCCGGGCCAGTCCGGGTGCGAGGCGCCCGGAATTGCTCGTTATCCCGGCAGCATCAGTTTCCCCCGGCAAGTGATCTTACGGGATTACTACCCCAGGGCTCCGCGCGGCCTTCCCGCTTTTCCGCGCGGCTGGCCAAATGGCCCCGCCAAGGATGGTTTTCCGGGACCGGGAAGACGGAACGGATGGTCGGAGCCGCGCGGTGGCGGGGCTCGGACGGGACAGGGCGGGGCTCGGACGGGACAGTGGCGGGGT
>DASQRM010000287.1:0-9702 GCA_035642895.1 Streptosporangiaceae bacterium
CCCGGCCAGGATGAGCGCGATCCCGGTGCGCAGGTCGTGCGCGACGACCTTGGTGCCCTTGAGGGTGGACGGGCCATGCACGATGACCACGTTGCCGCTGTCCACCTCGACTTTGGCACCCATCTTGTTGAGCTCCCCGACCAGCCCGTAACGGCCGTCGAAGATGGTTTCCCGGATGTAGCTCGTTCCATCGGCCAGGCAGCTCAGCGCCATGATGGGCGACTGGAGATCAGTCGCGAAGCCGGGATACGGGCTGGTGATGACGTTTATCGGGCGCAGCGTGCGCTCCCGGCGGACCTGGAGGACCGCACCTTTCGGGGTGAAGTCCACGCCCATCTGCTCAAGCTTCCAGCGGACCACCCCGAAGTGCTCGAGGGAGGCACCGACCAGGTTCAGCTCACCGCCGGTGATCGCGGCCGCCATGGCCAGCACACCCGCGTCGATCCGGTCCGGCATCACCGTGTGCTCGGTCGCGGTGAGCTGGCTGACCCCGCGCACGGTCACGAAGCCGGTGCCGCCGCCGCTGATGTCCGCGCCCATCTTGCTCAGGAACGCGATGACGTCGAGCACTTCCGGCTCGAGGGCGCAGTTGTCGATGATGGTCGTGCCCGGGGCCAGGCTGGCCGCCATGATCAGGTTCTCGGTGCCCGTGTGGGACGGGGTGTCCAGGTACAGATGGGCGCCCTGCAGCTTGCCCGCCTTGATGTGGATCTTGTCTTCCTGCTCGTCCACGATGGCGCCGAGCCGCGCGAAGCCGCGGTAGTGGAAGTCCAGGTTGCGGCTACCCAGGTTGCAGCCGCCGATGCCCTCGATGACCGCCTCACCGAACCGGTGCAGCAGAGCCGGCACGAACAGCACCGAACTGCGAAAGCGGCGGGCGATCTCGGCCGGCAGGACGAAGCTGGTCAGGTTGGAGGCGTCCACCACGAGAGTGCGCTCGGCCTCGTGGAACTTGACGACCGCGCCTACGGCCTGAGCCAGCTCTACCGCGCGGCGGACATCCTCGATAGCCGGCACGTTGCGCAGTACAGTGCGGCCTTCTCCAGTCAGCAGCGACGCGGCGATCATCTTGAGCGCCGCGTTCTTGGCGCCCTGAACGAAGACCGTGCCCTGGAGCGGGATCCCGCCTCGTACGCGGTAGCAGGTCTCGGGGCCAATGGTCATGGGGCTGAAGCTCCTGTCCTTCGAAACGAGAGGTCAACGGCTTGCCGCGGGAGCGGCGCACTGCTGCCACCGGGAGTCCACCCAGCAGGATGGCGGGGTGGCGGGAAGCCTCGTACATCTTGCAGGCCAGTATTCCACCGGCCCGGCCCCCCTTCGGCGACACTCAGATACAGACCGTCCGCACCGCGCTCCGTCAGCTGCGCAGAGCGGCTGGCCAGGCTGTCACGGCAGTCATACCCACTGTCGTCCAGTGATGCGCTCATATGCCTCGATGTAGCTCGCACGGGTCTGCTCAACCACCGGGCCGGGCAGTGCCGGGGGCGGATCTGTGTCTCGTTTGTCCCAGCCAGCCTCGGGCGAGTCTAGCCAGTCCCGGACAATCTGCTTGTCGAATGAGACTTGTGGCCGGCCCGGGTGCCACTGGTTCGCAGGCCATAGCCGGGACGAGTCGGGGGTCAGGACCTCGTCGGCCAGCAGCAGCCGCCCGGCGGAATCGAAGCCGAGTTCAATCTTGGTATCGGCGACCAGGATGCCGTTTCGGGCGGCGATGTCCGCCCCCCGCCGGTACACCTCCAGGGTGATCCGCTCCAGATCAGCCGCGACGTCGGCACCGACCGTCGCGGCTACCGCGGACAGCGGGATGTTTTCGTCGTGCTGCCCACGTGGTGCTTTGGTCGCCGGAGTGAAAATAGGCTCGGGCAGCCGTGATCCCTCGATGAGCCCGGGGGGCAGGGGCACCCCGCACACCGACCGGGATTCCCGGTACTCGCGCAGCCCGGACCCGGCCAGGTACCCGCGGGCCACGCACTCCACCGGCACCATCGACAACCTGCGGCAGGCCATGGCCCGCCCGGCGAACTCGGCCGGGATCTCCGCGTCGACAAGATGGTTCGGGACCAGGTCGGCGAGTTGCCCAAACCACCACAGTGACAATTGGGTCAGGATCTTCCCTTTGTCCGGGATTGGGGTGGGCAGCACGCGATCATAGGCGGACACCCGGTCCGAGGCGACGAGCAGCAGCAGGTCGTCGCCCCAGGAGTACACGTCGCGGACCTTGCCGGAGTACAGCAGCGCGGGGGGCGTCCCATCCGGCCCTGTACTGCTCGGCCCGGTACCGCTGGGGCCGGCCTGTCCCGGGTCGGCACTGCCCGGGCCAGCATCGCTCATGAGAGCCGCTCCAGCCGCTCGAAGACCGGCCCGAGGCGCGCCACGTACCGTTCCGGGCGGCACACCTCGTCCAGCGCGGCCTCGTCCAGGGTGCGGCCGTGCGCGGCCGCCTCGGCGCGGAGCGTCTCCCGCAGCGGCGTCCCCGTCTGCCACGTGGTCATGGCCGCCGCCTGGACCAGCGCATAGGCGTCTTCCCGGGACATTCCCGAGTCGACCAGCGCCAGCAGGATGCTCGAGGTGTAGATGAGTCCCCCGGTGGATTCCAGGTTCGCCCTCATCCGGGCCGGGTCCACCAGCAGGCCTTCCACCACCCCTGTGGTCAGGTTCAGCAGGTAGTCGGTGGCGATGGCCGCGTCCGGCAGCGCGATCCGCTCCACACTGGAGTGTGAGATGTCCCGCTCATGCCACAGCGGCATGCCTTCCAGGACCGGGGTGACATAGCCGCGGATGATCCGGGCGATGCCGCTGATCCGCTCGGAGCGGATCGGGTTCTTCTTGTGCGGCATCGCGGAGGAACCCTTCTGGCCGGCCCGGAACGGCTCGGCGAGTTCCCGCACCTCGGTCCGCTGCCCGTGCCGGACCTCGAGTGCGATCGCCTCACAGACGGTGGCGGCCACCGCGAGAGCGCTGATCCATTCCGAGATGCCGTCGCGGAACACCACCTGGGTGGCCACGTCGGCCGGGCGGAGCCCCAGCTCAGGCATGACCGTCGCCTCGATGCCCGGGTCGATGTTGGAGTAGGTGCCGACCGGGCCGGACAACTTGCCGACCGCGACCGCGTCCCGGGCCCGGGCCAGCCGGTCCCGGCTGCGGGCCATCGCGAACGCGAAGTCGGCGACCCGGTGTCCCCAGACGTCCGGCTCGGCGTGGATTCCGTGCGTCCGCCCCACCCTCAGCGTGCCGCGATGCGCCAGGGCGTGCTCGCGCAGCGCGGCGACCAGCCGCGTCGCCTCCGCCACGAGCAGGTCGGTCGCCTCGGTCAGTTGCAGCGCCAGCGCCGTGTCCAGCAAGTCGGAGGAGGTCATCCCGTAGTGCACGTACGCGGCGGCCTCGCGCGGCGTGGTGTTGTCCGCCCAGGCGGTCAGGAACGCGATCACATCGTGCTCGGTCACCGCCTCCACTTCGGCGACCGCCTCCGGGGTAGGCGGCGGGGCGGCCCGGACCGGGTCCACCGCTTCGGGCGGCACAGTCCCGGCTTTGGCGTGCGCCTCCAGGACCAGCGTCTCGATCCGGGCCCACAGCTGGTACTTGTGCGCATCGCTCCAGATCTGGCCCATCTCGGGCCGCGTGTAGCGCTCGATCACATGCTCTATCCTCGCGCATCGTTCACGCTGACCGGGCCCGCGCCAGGCCCGGCCGTGGCGACCGGCCGGATCAGCACGGTGACTTTGGTCACTGCGGTGAGTTTGGGGCGGCCGGCGGCCGGTCTTGCGCCGCGCTGACAGCGGAAGTGCCGCCAAGGCGCTCGGCGGCGAGCATCGCGGCCAGCCCGGCCAGCAGCACGATGAGCTGGGCCTCGATCGCCACCGCGGTCCCCAGCGCCGCCGTGGCCAGCGCGAACAGGGCCGTGACCAGGCGCGGCCAGACCGGGCCGAGCTGCAGCACCCGGCGGAACGCGGCCTGCCCGGCCAGGAACAGCGCCACCCCGCCACCGATAGCCAGAGCCTGGGCGGCCGGACGGGGCTGGGCGGCGTGCCCGATGCTCAGCTTTACCCCGGCGGCCAGCCCCACCACGCCGAGCAGGATCGGGATGTGCGGGTAGAAGTACGCGGACAGGGCGAGCCCCGGCCGCCGCGTGCGGGGCGCCCGGGTCATGGCCGCGGCGGCTAGCTCGTCGTCCGCGCCGCCGAAGTAGACCCACCACAGCGCCGCCGAGACGCCCAGGCCGAGCACGGCCGCCAGCACGATCTGCATGTCCAGCGGGTGCTCGGCCGCGCCGATGCCGACGGAGGCGACCGACTCGCCCAGCGCCACGATGACCAGCGCACCATGCCGCTCGGCGAAGTGCGCGGGGGCGATCTCGAACCGGCCGCCGACGCGCACCACCAGCGGCGACAGTACCTGGATGGCCAGCGCCGCCGTCCACAGCAGGTAGGCCGCCAGACCGCTGGTCAGCCCGGCCACCAGGACCAGCAGCGCCGAGCTGAGGTTGATCGGGACTATCCGGATGATGTTCCGGTTCACCCGGTAATAGAGCCCGCCATGCACGCACACCACGATCAGGTAACCGAGACCGAGGTAGATGCCGCTCGCGCCCGACCTGGAGTCGCCGAACCCGTTCCGGATGGCCAGCCCCACGACCAGGAACCCGGCCATGCCGAGCAGCAGGAGCAGCCGCTCGGGGGTCCGGTCCGGGGTGCGGGTGTTGGTCAGCCAGGCGTATCCGCCGTACATCCACCACAGCACCCCGAACACCAGCAGCACCTGGATGATCGAGCTGGCGGAAATGCCGCTGCCTTCCAGCAGCGCGGACAGCTGGGTGAGGGTGAACGCGAAGACCAGGTCAAAGAACAGTTCCAGGGTGCTGACCCGCAGCGGGGCGTCCGGCCCGGGAACCTGGCCCGCGGGCGGCGGGCTGGCGCCGGACGGGGGTGACTGGCTGGTCACGGGCGGGCCCGGGCCGGCCGTCCTGCCGCGTGCCCGGCGATGTCAGTGCGGTACCAGCCACCGCGCATCTCGATCTGCCCCGCGGCCTGGTACGCCACCGCACGGGCAGCGGCCACATCAGGGCCGGTGCCGACCACGTTGAGCACCCGGCCGCCGGCCGACACCAGGTGACCTGCGTCATCGGTCCGGGTGCCCGCGTGCAGCACGTACGCGCCCGGGACCCGCCCGGCCGCCGCTATACCGGCGATCTCGTCACCAGCGGCGGGCTGGCCCGGGTAGCCCTCGGCGGCGATGACCACGGTCACCGCCGCGCCCGCCGTCCACCGGGGCGGGGCTACGCCGCTCAATGACCCGGAGGCGGCCGCGGCCAGCAGCCCGCCCAGCGGGCTGGCCAGCCGGTCCAGCACCACCTGGGTCTCCGGATCACCAAACCGGGCGTTGAACTCCACCACCCGCACCCCGGCGGCGGTCAGGCTCAGCCCCGCGTACAGCAGGCCGCGGTAAGGAGTGCCGCGACGGCGGAGTTCATCGACGGCCGGCTGGATGACCGTGGCCAGCACCTCATCGGCCAGGCCCGGTGGCGCCCAGGGCAGCGGGACATACGCGCCCATTCCGCCGGTGTTCGGTCCCTGGTCTCCGTCCTCGGCCCGCTTAAAGTCCTGCGCGGCCAGCAACGGGACTGCGGTGAACCCGTCGGCCAGCGCGAACAGCGATACCTCCGGACCGTCCAGGAACTCCTCGATGACCACCGTGCCGCAGGCCTCCGCGTGGGCCCGGGCCACGGCCAGGTCGGTGGTGACCACCACGCCCTTCCCCGCGGCCAGGCCGTCCGCCTTCACCACGTACGGCGGCCCGAGTTCGGCCAGCGCCGCGTCCGCCTGGCCGCTCGTCTCGCACGTGTACGCCTCGGCGGTGGGGATCCCGGCCGCCAGCATGATCTGCTTGGCGAACGACTTGGAGCCTTCGATGGCCGCGGCCCGGCGGCTGGGGCCAAAGCACGGGATGCCGGACGCGCGCAGCGCGTCGGCCACCCCGGCGACCAGCGGCGCCTCCGGGCCGACCACGACCAGGTCGGCGCCCGTCGCCCGGGCCAGGCCAGCTACCTGCCCGGTGTCGGTCGGGTCTACGGGATGCTGGTGGGCGAGCTCGGCGATGCCTGGGTTGCCCGGCGCCGCATGCAGGTCGGTGACGTCCGGGTCGGCGGACAGAGCCCGGGCCAGCGCATGCTCGCGGCCGCCCGCACCTAGGAGAAGGACTCGCACGGGCGTGAGCCTACCTGCGGCCACGCCCGGGCCTGCGGCGGAACCGCGGCCTCGCCCGGGCCTGCGGCGCAACCGCGGTCACGCCCCGGGCCTGCGGCGCAACCGCGCGGGCTATTGGGGGAGACTTCGGGCATGGATGTGGACGTGGCTGTACCCCAGAGCTCAGATGCCGGGGAGTTCGTGGCGGCGGTGCAGGCGAGCCGATCGTTGCATCAGCCCTGGCTCGACCCTCCGGACACCCCCGCGCGCTTCGCTGCCTATCTGGACCGGGCCGCCCGGGACGATCAGGCTGCCTACCTGATCCGCCATCACCACTGCGGATCCCTGGTCGGTTACGTGAACGTCAACAACATCGTGCGCGGCGGCTTCCAGTCCGGCTTCCTGGGCTACGGCGCGTTTGCCTCGCATGCCGGTCAGGGCTTCATGACCCGGGGCATGCGGGCCGTGCTCGACATCGTGTTCGGCGATCTGGGCCTGCACCGGGTGGAGGCGAACATCCAGCCCGCCAACCGCCGGTCGATCAACCTGGTCTGGCGGCTGGGATTCGAGCGAGAAGGCTTCTCGACGGGCTATCTGAGGGTGGACGGGCAGTGGCGAGACCACGAGCGCTGGGCGCTCCGCGCCGAAAGCTGGGCCGGCCGCCGCGCATCTCGCGGCTGACGCCCCCGGCGGGCGGGCGCAGTGGTCAGCAAGAGCGCGCCGCGCGGATCAGGCTGCGGTCCCGGCCGGCGGCTCAGTCAGTAGCCCCGGCTACCCAAGCCGCAGTGGTGCCAGGTACCCCGCAGAGGGTGGTGACAGCGGCCAGGTGTCAGGTCAGCGGGCGCATCTGCATGGTCTGGTCGCGGCGCGGTCCGATACCGACCGCCGCGACCGGCGCCCCGATCATGTCCTCCAGCGCCTTGACGTAGGCCTGGGCGTTTCGGGGCAGGTCCGCGAACTCCTGGGCCTGCGAGATGTCCTCCCACCAGCCGTCCAGGTACTCATAGACCGGCGTCGCGTGGTGGAAGTCGGTCTGGGTCATCGGGATCTCGTCGTGGCGGGTACCCGCCACGTCATAGGCCACGCACACCGGGACCCGGTCCAGGCCGGACAGTACGTCGAGTTTGGTGATGAAGTAGTCGGTGATCCCATTGACCCGGGTCGAATACCGGGCGACCACCGCGTCGAACCAGCCGGTGCGCCGGGGCCGGCCCGTGGTCACGCCATACTCCCCGCCGGCTTTGCGCAGCCAGTCGCCCTGGGCGTCGGTCAGCTCGGTGGGGAACGGGCCCGCGCCCACCCGGGTGGCATAGGCCTTGAGAATGCCGATCACCTTGGTGATCCGGGTCGGTCCGATACCCGAGCCGACGCTGGCGCCGCCCGCCGTCGGCGAGGAGGACGTGACGAACGGGTAGGTGCCGTGATCCACGTCGAGCATGGTCGCCTGGGCGCCCTCCAGCAGGATCGACTGGCCGTCGTCCAGCGCCTGGTTCAGCACCAGGCCGGTGTCCGCGACATAGGAGCGGATCTGCTCGCCGTAACCCAGGTACTCCTCGGCGACGGCGGCCGCGTCGATGCCGCGGCGGTTGTAGACCTTGGTCAGCACCTGGTTGCGCTCGCGCAGGACCAGCTCCAGCTTCTGGCTGAGGATCCCCGGGTCGAGCAGGTCCTGGATCCGGATCCCGGTCCGGGCCACCTTGTCGGCGTAGGCGGGGCCGATGCCCCGGCCGGTGGTGCCGATCCGGGCGCTGCCCAGGTACCGCTCGGTGACCTTATCCAGGGCCCGGTGGTACGGCATGATCAGGTGGGCGTCCGCGGAGATCAGCAGCCGTTCGCAGGACACGCCCCGCTGCCTGAGGTCGTCGATTTCCCCGAGCAGCACCTGGGGATCGACCACGACGCCGTTGCCGATGACTGGCACCACCTGGGGGGACAGCACGCCCGAGGGCAGCAGGTGCAGCGCGTAGCTCTCGTCGCCGATGACGACGGTATGGCCGGCGTTGTTGCCACCCTGATACCGGACGACGTAGTCCACCCGGTCGCCCAGGAGGTCAGTGGCCTTGCCCTTGCCCTCGTCGCCCCACTGCGCGCCCACGACCACAATGGCCGGCATCGCACCAGCCCCTTCCAGGCCTCGCCGCGGCTGCGACGTCTGAGGTTACTCCACGTCCTGGGCTGGGGCTTACGCCCCGTCCCCAGGTCAGGAAACGTCGAGGGCGGCCACCGCCGCGGCGCTCGAGTCGGCCAGGAAGATCTGGCAGCGCGCTTCTTCCTCCGTCTCGCCGATGGCCCCGGCGGCCCGGCTCAGCGCAGCCAGGGAACGCAGGAAGCCCCGGTTGGGCTCATGCTCCCAGGGGATCGGCCCGTGGCCCTTCCAGCCGGCCCGGCGCAGCTGGTCGAGCCCGCGGTGGTATCCGGTCCGGGCGTACGCATAGCCGGTGATCCACTCACCGCGGTCCAGCGCCTGCTCGGCCAGGGTGGCCCAGGCGGCCAGGGAGGCCGGGTTGGCGGCGGCCACGGCCGCGGGATCGGCGCCGCTGCCCAGGTCCGCGGCAGAGGGGTCTTCGGGCAGGTAGGTCGGAGGCGGTCCGGCCATGAGGTCGCGGTGGTCCATGCCCCTCATCCTGCCGCACTGCCCGAGTCCCCACGGCCGCTCTCACCTACCCGTCCCGTCCCCCTCGGGGGTCTCCCGCTGCCTGGCCGACCACATTTCACGTATCTAGTGCATCCGAACCGGACAAAATGCCCCTCCTGGCGCACCACGTACGTGAAATGTCGGCAGTCGGGGTGAGCCTGGACGGGTGCTGAGCGAGCTAGGGGGAGTGAGGACTACCGCGGAGTTGCGGGCGGCGGGATTATCTAGCCGTCAGATCGGGTGCCTGGTCCGCCAGGGTGCCCTACGCCCGCTGTTAACGGGGGTGTACGCAACTCCGGCGGCCACGACAGCGCTGGTCGGGGAAGCGTCGGACGACCGCGCCCAGCAAGCTGGTGAGCACCTGCTCCGCGTGGCCGCCGCTCTCAAAGTCACCGGCTCCCGGTCGGCAGGAAGCGCGCGGTCGGCGGGTAGTTGGCGCTCAGCGGGGAGTCATCAATCTGCGGCGCGGGTGTACCGGCTCGGGATCGTGGGGCATGATCCGGCGCCATTGATCCAGATCACCCGAGCGCCGGGAACCGCGGCAGTCGCACCGGCCGCCCGGGAGTCCGGGTGCACGTTGCGGCGCTGCCCGCGGATCATGTGGTCAGCCACCGCGGGGTCCTGCTGACCTCGGTGCCCAGGACCCTGATCGACCTGGCCCGCGTGCTCCCCTTCGGGGAAGGAGTGGCGGTCGCCGATTCGGCCCTGTATGCACGCCTCACATCGAAAGCCGACCTCAGCGCCGTAATCGCGGAGTGCCCGCGGTGGCCGGGCCTGCAGCGGGCCCGCGAGGTGACCGCGTTCAGCGATGCCCGGTCGGAGTCGGTGCTGGAGTCCCTCAGCCGGGCCGTCTTCCGCCAGGCCGGTCTCCCGCCCCCGGACCTGCAG
>DASQRM010000288.1:0-2981 GCA_035642895.1 Streptosporangiaceae bacterium
ACGCTGACCCGCGAACAGATCGTCAGCGCGGCCATCGACCTGCTCGACGCCGAAGGGCTCGAGGGCCTGAACATGCGCGCCCTGGGCCAGCGCCTCGGCTCGGCCGCCACCGCGGTCTACTGGCACGTGGGCAGCAAGGACAACCTCATCGCGCTGGCCGCCGACCAGGTGTGGAGCGAGATCGCGCGGCCCGACCCGGACACGGCGGGCTGGCGGGCCGCGGCCGCCGCGATGGCCACCGACCTGTACGCGACGCTCACCCGGCACCCGTGGCTGGCGCAGGCCTTTGGCTCCCAGTTGCTGTACGGCCCGGGCAAGGCGCGACACGACGACCACGGCCTGGCCATCTACGAGGCGGCCGGGTTCACCGCCGAGCAGGCCGACCAGGCCGCGGTGACCATGCTGACGTTCGTCCTCGGACACGCCCTCGGCGCGGCCGCTGAGGCGTCGCTGACCAGGAAGCTCGGCCAGGACGGCGGCGACGGCGCGGCGCTGCTCCGCGACCGCATGGCCGGAGCCCGCGAGATCGCGGCCCGGTTCCCCCGGCTGCGCGCCCGCCTGGACACGGCCGGGGCCGGCTACGGCGCATCACCCGAGGACAGCTTCGAGTTCGGCCTGCAGGTCATCCTCGACGGACTGCAGGACAGGCTGGCCAGCCGCCGATGACACACCTGCCGCCACCGACCTGCCTCCCGCCGGCGACCCGCCTGCTGCTGGTGCACAGCCCGCTGGTCGGCCCGGCCAGCTGGGACCTGATCGCCCCCGCCCTGGCCGAACCCGGTCGCGACGTCACCATCCCCGACCTGTCGAGCGCAATCGCGGCCGGACCGCCCTGGTGTTCGCGCCAGGCGGAACTGATCGCCCGCGCCGCCGCGGGGCGGCCCGCGGTGCTCGTCGGCCACAGCCGGGCCGGCCCGATCCTGGCCGCGGCGGGCGCCCTGATCCCTCAGGTCCGCGGCTACGTCTTCGTCGACGCCAGGCTGCCGTTCCCCGACCAGACCTGGATGGACACCGCGCCGCCCGAGCTGGTCACCCGGCTCTACGAGATGGCTGGCCCGGACGGCTGGCTGCCGCCCTGGCCGCGCTGGTGGGGGGACGAGGCCCTGGCCGAACTCCTCCCGGATCCCGTCATCCGCGAGCGCTTCACCGCGGGCTGCCCGCCGCTGCCGCTGGCCATGTTCACCGAGGCGCACCCGCCCGCGCCGCGCTGGCCCGACGCGCCCTGCGCGTACCTGCGGCTGAGCGAGGCCTACGGGGACGAGGCTGCCCGGGCCGCCGGACTCGGCTGGCCGGTCATCCGGCTGTCGAGCCACCATCTGGCCCTGCTTACCGACCCCGCGGAGGTGGCGGAGGCCCTAAGCCAGCTGCTCCGCGCCATTCACCAACCCTGAACGCGGCAGACCTGAAACGCGGCCAACCTGAACGCGTCCGTCGGCGTGTCGCGCGTGACGGGTATCCTTTCTGCGGCAGAATGCAACAAGGCCCCCTTCATGTATGAGATGAAGGGGGCCTTGTCCGGCTGCGGCCCCGGATCAGCCAGTTTCCCGGCCTCACGGCTCCGGGTCAGCCAGTCGCCCGGCCTCACCGTTCCCGATCGGCTAGTCTCCCAACCTCACCGGCCCAGATCGACCGGTCGCCCGGCCTCACTGTTCCGGTTCGTCCGGTTGCCCGGATTCCCCGGCGCCACACGCCGCCCGCCGGTGCCAGGCACCCGCTGCAAATTCCGGTTTCCCGGCCTTTACATCGCCCCGGGGGAAACCCCCTGGATGGTGCCCGTTTCCTGCGGTGAAAGTATTTCTACGCCCTCCGCCCGGTGTCGCGCAAGAGCCCACCGCAATTCATTTTAGGTTTTTTTCCTATCCACATCTTGTCCACAGAATTCTGTCGGTTATCCGCACGTCATAGCAGTTATCCACCGCCTTATGCACAGCTACTCCACAGCTCACCCGACGTAACTCAGAGAATACGAGCGATGATCATCGATTCGTATTCACTACGTCTTTTCCCGATGACGCTCCGTTAATCCCGAATTCCTGTCCGGCCTGTCCCCGTCTCCGCCTGCCCCCGTGCAATGTGCCCTCACCCTCGCTCCTCCGCTTACGCCAGCCACGCCCCGCATCAGCACCGCTCCATCCGCACCGCCGGCCACGCCAACCACATCCACAACCCGCCCTGGCCGTCCGCGCCCACCCCGGCCAATGCCCGGCATCATCCCGTCCGCTCGCGCTCACGCCAAGCCGCGCCCAGCCTTACCCCTGGTACCGCTGCGCTCCTAGCGGACTGCAGTGACCAAAGGTCCCTGTTCCACCGCCAGCTGGAACGCCATGAACCCCGGTTCCAGTGCGTTCTAACGCGGCTGAATGTCCGGTTTCAGGACGTCCTGCAGCGGACCGATTAAGCAAGCGGCATCGCGTTCCAGCAGCCTTGCCGCACCGACAGCCCTCCCGCACTGAGAGCCGCGCCACGCCCAGAGCCCCGCGCCGGGATCCAGGCGCCGTCGCCTGGGCCTGTCACCCCATCGCGGAATGGCCCCGGAAAATACAATTGCCGGTTTCTGGCATCGGCTTACCATGGATACATGACCTCTCGCCAGGCGCCGAAGCGGCCCGGATACATGAAACCGGCACCGCGGCTTTCGGCTGGCCTGGCCGACGGAGTGGTTGCCTGGTAAGCGCGAGCAGGCAGTTGCCCGCAGCCGCCCCAGGGGAACGTCCCTCCGGGGCGGTTTCATTTACTTCCAGCCGAATTGACCGTCCCGAAAAGCCTTTCGTGCAGGCTGGACAATTGACACGTCCATAGCGTGAGCACCATGAAAACGGCAGACCGAGGCAAATGATGCTGAAGCCTGTCGGCGGGGGTGACAGCTAAGGTAGCGGGCGCGCCCTGCAAGCGTTGCCGTAGCCGGTTCGATTCCGGCCATCTCCACGGACACACCCCGGACGCCGCTAGCTCAACGGTCAGAGCAACAGCCTCTTAAGCTG
>DASQRM010000289.1:0-8894 GCA_035642895.1 Streptosporangiaceae bacterium
CGTGGTTGCCGGGGACGGCCAGGGCATGGCCCGCCGCGACCATGCCCATCACCAGCCGGAGCACTCCGGGCGAGTCGGGTCCCCGGTCGACCAGGTCGCCGAGGAACAGCGCCGTCCGGCCGTCAGGTGGCACCGCGTCGACGGCGCGCCCCGCCGCGTCCCGGGTGATGGCGTAGCCGAGCTGGCCGAGCAGCGCCTCCAGCTCGGTGCGGCAGCCGTGCACGTCACCGATCACGTCGAACGGACCGGTCCGGTCGCGGTAATCATTGAGCAGCCGTTCGCGGACCACCACGGCCGCGTCGACCTGGGCGGGGCTGCGGAGGACGTGGACTTTGCGGAACCCTTCCCGGCTGAGCGACCGGAGCGACCGGCGCAGCTGGTCGTGCTGGCGCGCGATCACCTGCGCCCCGAACGCGCGATCCGGGCGGCTCGTGTTCCGCTGCGCGCACAGGGTTTTCGGCAGGTCCAGCACGATCGCGACGGGCAGCACATCGTGGGCGCGAGCCAGCTCCACGAACTTCTTGCGCGCGGCGGGCTGCACGTTGGTGGCGTCTACCACCGTGAGCCGGCCAGCCGCCAGTCGCTTGCCCGCGATGTATTCGAGTACGTCGAACGCGTCGGCGCTCGCGGCCTGGTCGTTCTCGTCGTCGGCGACCAGCCCGCGGCAGAAGTCGCTGGAGATCACCTCGAACGGCCCGAAGTGCTGGCGGGCGAACGTGGTCTTGCCCGAGCCGGACACGCCTACCAGGACGACCAGGGACAGCTCGGGGATCCTGAGTTCCCGCCGCTCAGGGTCGGCTGAGCTGGGTACGTCAGGGGTCACGGAGTCAGGCACGGGTGAACACCGCCAGCTGGGTGGGCGGCCCGACCTCGGGGTCGTCCGGGCCGACCGGCAGGAAGCGGACCTGGTACCCGCGGCGGCCGGCCACCGCGGCCGCCCAGTCGCGGAACTGGGGGCGGGTCCACTCGAACCGGTGATCCGGGTGCCGCATCGCGCCGGGGCCCAGGCCGGCGAAGCGGACGTTGTGCTCGGCGTTCGGGGTGGTGACCACGACGGTGCGGGCCCGGGCCGCGCCGAACACGGTCTGCTCCAGCGCGCCGAGCCGGGGCGGGTCGACGTGCTCGATGACCTCCATGAGCACGGCCGCGTCCAGGCCGGCCAGCCGCTGGTCGGCGTAAGTAAGCGACGACTGGAGCAGATCCACCCGCTCTCGCTGGCGATCCGGCATCGTGTCCAGGTGCAGTCGCTGCGCGGCGCGTTCCAGCGCCCGGTGCGAGACGTCCACGCCGAGGACCCGGGCCGCGGAAGGTTCGCCGAGCAGCAACGCGACCAGTCGGCCCTCTCCGCAGCCGAGGTCGGCGACGCGGGCGGCCGCTGAGTCTTTGAGCACGGTGTCACGGAGGACGGCCAGCACGGCTTCGCGGCGTCGCTGGGCCAGGGAGTTGCGGTGCGGAGGGGTGCCGAACCCAGTGCTCTCCAGGACGTCGGGCACGGCGTTGTCCAGCGCCTCCGGCTCCGTGTCGTCCACCTCGGCCAGTCGCGCCACCGCCGTAGCGGCGAGTGTCCGCTGGTGAGCCAGGTAGCGGTGGGTGATCAGCTCCCGTTCGGGGTGCGCGGCCAGCCAGTCTCCGCCCGCGCGGAGCAGCTTGTCGATCTCGGCGTCGTCGACCCAGTAGTGCTTGCTGTCGTCCAGCACCGGTAGCAGCACATACAGATGGCTGAGCGCCTCGGCCAGCCGGGCCTGCCCGGCCAGCCGGACCGTGAAGTAGTGCGAGCCGCCCCACTCCGGCAGCTCCGGGTCGAGCGGGATCCGGGTGGCCCGCACGTCCCAGCCCAGCGGCCGGAGCAGCCGGTCCGCCAGGTCGGTGCCGCCCCGGCAGGACAGCGCCGGGATGCTGATCTCTAGCGGCAGCGGGCGGGCGGCCAGGTCCGGCCGGGCGTCACAGCGGCCGGTCATCGCGGTGCGGAAGACCTTGCCCAGTGCGACCGCGAGCATTGACGAGGCCGCGTAGGGCCGGTCGTTGACGTACTCGGCGAGGGAGAACGGCTCCGGGCCGCCGGCCCCGGTCCGCCGGTGCCCGCGGACCAGCCCGATCGGGTCGATCTCCAGCAACAGCGCCGCGGTGCAGCGTTGCTCGCCAGCCTCCGGGTAGAACACGTGGGCCTGACCGGCGGACACGTCGAAGCTCTGCATCCGGTCCGGGTGCTTGTGCAGCAGGTAGCCCAGATCCGTCGCAGGCGGATCGGTCAGCGTGATGGTCAGGAGCATCGGCGCCTCTCCACCAGGGCGCGGGTCACCAGTTGATCCTGGCATGGCGGAGCACGGCCGGGCCTCCGGTTAAATCGCCCGCCGAAAGCCAGGTGACCTGTGACGGGAGTGACTCACCGGGCGGGCCGCCGCCCGCCGGGTCCGATTCTGGTCAAGACCACGCATTTCCTGAGTAATCCGTGCATAATGCCGTCGTCCGGAATTGCATTCCAGCGAGTCGCCCGCGCGGGTGCAACCGGACTGCGCACGGTTGGGTTGCCCAGGTAGCGAGCGGTCGGGAGAGAGAGTCCGCTCTGACCACTGGTCCAGCAGGTTGCGAAGGGAGTCGCCGGTGGGCGCGCACAGAGACCGGCCGGAATCCCCGTCCTGGCCGTCCCCAGACGACACCAGCCCGGATCTGCGCGCCCCGGGGCGGGAGTGGTACCCGGGGACGGAGTGGTACCCGGGAAGGGAGTACCGGCCTCCGGGAGGCCACTCCATCCAGGACCTCAATCCGCCCCGGCGGCGCCGGCCAGGCAAGCGTCATCAGGTCCGGAACGGGATGCTGTTCGGGATCGGCTGCCTGGTCGTCATCGTGGCCATCGGGACCGGGCTGACCGGAGAGAAGTTCCCGAGCTCCTCGCCGCGATCCCACGTGAGGACTGCCCAGCCAGTCGCCGCGGCGCCGGCGTCGGCGGCCGCGCCGGCCAGGTCCAAGTCGTCGGGAAGTGGGCCGCGGCCCATCCTCACCTACCGTGTCACCGGCACGCCTGGGGCGCGGGTGACCTACGGCCCGGCGGGCACCTATCTGACCGGCCGGGCACCGCTGCAGGCCACCGCGAGGCTGGGCAACCCGCTCTATTACTTCGTCACTGCCCAGCTACCACGCAGCGGCTCGGTCGAGTGCGAGATCCTCATCGGCGCGAAGGTCATGGCCAAGTCCGTCGCCACCGGCCGCCACAATCTCGCGTCCTGCCAGATCAGCCGGGATCCGCTGAGCAGGAAGTGGCAGGACGCGGCCGGCGGCTGACTTGCCGCGTGGCCGGTTCCCTGGCGGAATGCCTGCTGCGCGGTTACAAATCAGTCATGACCGCTGAATCCGGCCGGGGGCACGCCCCGAGCGCCGAGGCCGGGTTGGACCAGTCCGAAGGGGTGGAACCCGGGGAGGCGCCCGCGTCGGGCGGCGGCCCGCGTCGGATCGTCGTGGCCGGGGACTGGCACGGCAACGAGGAATGGGCGGTCAGCGTCATCCGCCGCGTCCCGGGCCTACTCGCGGGGGAGAGCCAGCGGCTCATCCTGCATCTCGGGGACTTCGGCATCTGGCCGGACCGGGACGGGAAGGTCTATCTCGACCGGGTCAGCGGAGCCCTGGCCGAGGCGGGGGCCGAACTCTGGTTCGTGGACGGCAACCACGAGGACTTTTCTGCGCTGGGCAAGCTGGACGAGAACCCGGGCCCGGACGGCCGCGTGCCGGTGGTCCCGCGGGTTACGCACCTGCCGCGCGGCTACCGGTGGAGCTGGCACGGCCTCACCTGGCTGGCCTGCGGGGGCGCGGTGAGCCTGGACCGGGCGGTCCGGACGGAGGGCGTGGACTGGTGGCCCCAGGAGGAGATCACTACTGAGCAGGAGGTAGCCATCTCGGCCAGCGGTCACGCTGACGTGATGGTCTGCCACGATTGCCCGTCGGGCGTGGCGCATACCTTCGCTCATCCGCCGCCCGAGTGGGCGGCTGAGGACCTGGCCCGCAACGATGCGCACCGCCGGCGACTGCAGCGCATCGTGGACGCGGTCATGCCCGCCTACCTGATGCACGGTCACCTGCACCGCGCGTACCGGCGGACCGTGGACTTCGGGTACGGGCCGGTGCGGGTGACCGGGCTGGACGCGGACAACCGGCTGCGGAACTTCGCGGCGCTGGACGTCACGACGATGCAGTGGGACATACGCGAGGGCTGGTTCAGCCGCTTCCGCCGCGGCCACGAGGCCGGGTGACCCGTGGCCTTGTCACCCGGGGCCGGCTGACAAGCCTTCGCCACCGCTCGGTGACCCCCCATTGGGTGACCCTCCACAGCGCCTCAACCACGATGACCCCGTTCATCTTGCTGGAACCGATCGCGCGCTGCACGAACGTGATCGGCAGCTCGATGACCACGAGACCGGCCCGCAAGGCACGCACGGTCAGGTCGACCTGGAAGCTGTACCCCTGCGATTGCAGGTTCTCCAGGCCGATCCGGCGTAATGCCGTGTCCCGGTAAACGCGATACCCGGCGGTGAGATCATGGAGTCCAGTGCCCAGGATGAGGCGCGCATACGCATTTCCGCTTTTCGAGAGCAGTCGCCGCGACTTCGGCCAGTTGATCACGTAGCTGCCCGGAACCCAGCGTGACCCGATCACCAGGTCACTGCGGTCGAGGGCGGCCAGCAGAAAACGCAATTGCTCCGGCTGGTGCGATCCGTCGGCGTCCATCTCCACTACTGCGCTAAAGCCCTCGTCCAGAGCCCAGCGGAACCCGGCGATATACGCTGCGCCGAGTCCTTTCTTCTCGGCACGGTGCAGCACGTGGATATGGGCATCTCCTGCCGCCAGTTCGTCAGCGAGCGTTCCGGTGCCATCCGGGCTGTTGTCATCCACCACAAGCACGTGCGCGTCCGGCACTGAGACACGGACCCGGTCTATTATGCTGCCCAGGTTCTCCCGCTCGTTATACGTCGGGATAATGACCACTACCGAGCGATTCGGGCGGCTTTCCCGGTCGTGTTCATCGTCGGGGTTGTCGCTCATGTTCGTTCCCCTCCAGGCGAGCGGGCAGGCACTCATGCGGCGGGGTATGTCCATCTAGGTCATGTTTAGCAGAGATGTTCAATCCCCCCTCTGCCGGGACGAGCCGGCGCTGGTAACCGTCGCCCTCGCACCGCTGCTCGTCCGGGGTGGTGAGGACGGGACCCCATCGCACGTGTCCTTCGCGCGTGTAGACGCGAACGGGGACCAAACTGGTTTACACAGACTTGCACCTTTTCCCGGGGATTGACACTTGTTGCAATGAGTGCTGCCTCAGCCGTGTTGGTGAAGTTGGTAAGAAAATCGTATTAAATGACTACTTCGACCACGAAAGAGATCACTCTCAGTTACGCTACTCGGCCCGCGGGTGGAGACATTGAAGAGATACTGGGATTCTGTGCACCCAGAGCGACAGTTGTGCGTCTCTCTGTTAGAAGTGGGGCGCGGCTGGGGGGGAGCCTGGCCGGGCCGACGACCGACCCCGCTAACGAAAGAGGCCAGGCATGTTAGATGTACGCGACAGCGCGAGGGGACGTCTGCGCGGCAAGTGGATCACCAGGCACGCTCGGGGCCTCCGGTGGCGGGTGATGAGAGCCGTCGTCAATCGGGTGGCGACACGCGAGATGCGTCACGCCGCCCTCCTGCTCGGATACGACATCGCGCTGGGGCACGGCCGGGAAGGGATCTTCCGCTACCTCGAGGAGTTCGACACTGGCACCGAGATAGGCCGGTCCGTGCGGTACGGCCGACCTGAGGAGCGGGAGGGGGCCGTCGAGGCCCTCATCCTGGAACTCTGCCTCTTCAGCTGAGCCGCCCCGATCAGCGGCGGCCCCCGCGGGCTGAGCATCAATGAAGGAAGTCCCGGGGCAGGCAGCATCATGTTCGTGCTGCCTGCCCCGGTGGCCTCTCCGGGTCGGGGGCGTATTCTCCCGTTGGTCCTTGCGGTGTCACTGCGGCGGGGACGGCGGCAGCACCCTGACTTGAGGAGCTCAGTCATGCCCGGGACCCCCTTCTTCGACCAGGTAGCGCCCGGAGCGGGTAAGACGCGGACCACGCCGGACAGACTGGAAGGTACGGTCGCGCTGGTGACCGGGGCGTCGAGCGGGATTGGCGCGGCCACGGCGATAGCCCTCGCGGGCGAGGGGGCGGCGGTGGCGGTCGCGGCCCGGCGCAAGGACCGGCTGGAGGAAGTCGCCGCGGGCATCCGTGAACAGGGCGGGACGGTGCTCGTCCTGGAGTCGGACATCACCGGGGAACAGCAGGCGACGGACGCGGTCGAGCAGACGGTCGCCGACCTGGGCCGCCTCGACACGCTGGTAAACAATGCGGGCGTGATGCTGCTCGGCCCCGCGGTCGGTGCTCCCTTGTCGGAGTGGCAGCGGATGGTCGACCTCAACGTCATGGGCCTGCTCTACTGCGCGCACGCAGCCCTGCCGCACCTGCTCCGCGCAGCGGAGGACGGTCCGCGCCGGGTCGCCGACATGGTGAACATCAGCTCCACCGCGGGCCGGATCGCCCGCAACGGCAGCGCCGTCTACACCCTGACCAAGCACGGGATCGGCGCGTTCAGCGAGGCGCTGCGCCTGGAGGTCACCCAGCGGCATGTGCGGGTATCGCTGGTCGAGCCCGGCGCGACCGCGACCGAGCTGGCCGGCCACAACCGGCCTGAGGTCCTGCAGGCCATGCGGAACCAGGTCACCGGCATGCAGCCGATGGGTGCCGAGGACATCGCGGACATGATCGCCTACATCGTCACCCGGCCCCGGCATGTCGCGGTCAACGAGGTGCTGATCCGCCCCACCGAGCAGGCTTAGTTCCCGCTGGCCCGGCCACCGCGTGCCGGGCCCGGCGCGGGCCCCTAGCCCACCGCCAGGATGATCACGACCACCACCACAATCAGCAGCGTGGCCACGATCACGCTCGCGACTGCGCCGGCGTTCCGGCCGGCGGTCTTCGTTCCCGCGTGGTGCTGTCCGCGCATGGCTTCCCCCTCAGATAGTTGGGCCGCCACGCTGCGCCCAGGCTGCGCATCTACCCGCAGAAGCTCACTCGTCACGTCACAAACTGTGAACACCCGGGCGGCATTGACCGGGAGGACCAGGCTCGGCGAGCTGGATCCGTCCGAAAACATTTGCGAAAAGAATCCTGAAACAGCTACTAGAGCCTACGGCCCGAGACGCATCCTGGCCAGATGGTCACCTCGGACCCTGCCCGCGAGCCAGCGCTAGAGCGGGCTATGCCCGCCGACGCCGTGCCCGGCTCCACCATCCCCGAGGACACTGAGGCCGAGATCCTGCTCCAGGATGGCACGTGGGCCTGGGCACAGGTTACCGGTCAGCGGAAGGACCGGCACGGTCGCTGGTGCGTGGGGATCCGCTGGTACGCGAGCCCGGCCGTAGGCGGCCGGGAAGGCTGGTATCTCTACGATCCCCGGCTGATCCGCCGCCCGAATCATTAACGTCCACGCGTACTTGACGCTACGCGGTATTTGCACCCCAACCAGGTGGCAATTACCAGCGAAAGCCTTGAGTGCTCTGTGATCGGGGTGTTACGTTGCGCGCGGTTGACGAAACAGCCGCCATCCGTTTTTTGCTCGCGTGCGCTCATGCTCAGGCGGCGCCGGGGACATCGGCAAACCGGGCTTGCCTGGCGGAAAGCATGAGACGTTGACCGACGGTCCTGACGAGCCCCGCAGTTCCCACCAGCACACTTCCCACCAGCACAGTTCCCACCAGCACAGTTCCCACCAGGCCAGTCCCGGCCGGGCCAGTGTCAGGGTCACCGCAGACCGTGGCCTGGCGATCGTGACCCCGCTGGTGCAGGTCGACGCCGCGAACGCCCAGCGGTTCTGGGAAGCCCTCGTGGCCGTCAGCCCGGATTACTCCATCATCGTGGTGGACCTGACGGCCTCGCCAGCCCGCGACTGGCACGCCCTCAGTGCGCTGATCATGGCGCTGAAATACACGGACGCCGCCGGCGGAGAGCTGCGGGTTGCTGCGGGGAGCCCGGCGGTCCGCCGGATCCTGACGGACGCGGGCATGGACCGGCTGTTCGCGATATTCGACCGCCTGGCGGACGCGATACCCCACCGTGAGCCGCCCCTGGAACCTGGCCTTACTGATTGCGCGCCGGCTTAATCGCCCGGGCAGTCATCCCGCGCGGCCCCGGGAGGCCCGGCTGATAACGCCTTAACGTCTGAGAGGAAATGCAGAGCTTGCGCTTCACGTCCCCTGTGAGTGTTCAGGGGTAAAGTTCTGATTCCAAAGCCACACAACGACCGCCCCTGGTGAGCGGGGGCCTTTCAACGCCGAAGGGGTCACCCGGCGGGAGGCATCCGGCATGGCGTTAATTCCCCGGAAGGTGATCGCCCGGCTGGTCAGCGTCAGCGGTGGGGATCCGGCGGAATTGTCCTGGGAGTGGATCCTGCGAGCCAACGGGCAGGTGTACTGCCGCCTCACCGGAATCGACGGCCGCTGGGAACGAAAGCCGTGGACGCCGGTTACCCGGCTGGCCGCGGTGGAAATGCCCAGGCTGCGGGGGACCCCGGCCCGGGCGGTCGCGCTGCTCGGCGAACTCGCCCGTGAGCGCGGTCATCAGGCCGCCTGACCCTCCGCGATCACCCCGTGACCTCTGGCGATCATGCTGTCCTCCGGGGACACTGGAGGACATGACGAGCATGGCCGCCGTTGTTGCCGTCGTTGTCGCGTTAGCCGTCGGCTTTTACTGGGCGCGGCTGCTAAGGGCGGAGCGGAGCCTGCGGGGGGCCAAGCGCGATCATGAGGCTGCGGGCCGGGGAGCCTGGGCAGCGAGGCGGGTCATGATCCTCGTGGCGGCGGTGCTGGTGCTCGTGGTCAGGGAGTGGCTTC
>DASQRM010000290.1:0-7330 GCA_035642895.1 Streptosporangiaceae bacterium
GAGTCCTGGACCACTTCTTCCGCGGTCGACGCATCGCGCAGCAGCAGGGCCGCGTACCGCACCAGCGGCTGATAGTGCGCGGCGTACAGCGCCACCACCGCATCATCAGCATCCTGGTTGGCTGTGACCGAAGCCGGGACGGCCCGCTCCGTCCTGGCGGCGGGCGGCCCGGGGGCGCCCGCCAGCAGACCATCACTCGTGGTGGTCGTCATTACAAAGTCCCCGCGGTACGTCGCAGGCGCAGTGCCCCCGGCCGACCGCTCCGTTCCCCCCAGTTCATCCATACCCACTAACTTCACGCCTGCCGTATCCCGCCGGGCACGGCTCGTTCCGGCCCCCGGCGCCAGAAAAACCGGTCTGGCGGCGTCCCCCCGTGGTGTTCAGCCTCATGTGCCGCGGGGCAAATGTCCAGTCCCCCAGCTCGCGGCCAGCGCACGCGAGGTTACCGTGCAGGTTCGGGGTCGCTGATGTCGGCTACCTCGGCGCCCAAGGCCCGAAATGCCTCGTCGGAGTCCAGGGCCACGGCCAGGCCGTGCTGGCCCGCCCCCAGGGTGATCTCCCGCCCGGCGATCCGCTCGTCGGCGATTACCGGCCACGGGCGCAGCGAACCGAACGGCGTGATCGTGCCGCGCTCGTAGCCGGTCATCTCCCGCGCCATCGCCGCGTCCGGCATCGACAGCCGGCTGACCCCCAGCTGGGCCCGCAGCTTCGGCCAGGAGATCGTCCGGTCCCCCGGCACCAGGACAAACAGGAAGTCGTCGTCGCCGCGCCGCACGACCAATGTCTTCACCACGTCGGCGGGCGTCACCCCGCGGGCCTGCGCCGCCTCGGCCAGGCTGCGCACCGGCCCGTGGCTGATCAGGCGGTACGGCAGCCCCGAGACCGCGAGGGCATCTTCCGCCGGATTAGGCATGATCCAGTATCTCCTGCCGACGGCCCTGGAAGCTGCGCCGGCCGTACCGGCAGAATGACCGTTATGCCCGCTCCTCATGACGCCGCCGTGGACGATGCCGCCGTGCCCGGAACCACCGCTGCCGGAACCCCTGCTAGCAGAACCCCCGCTGCCGGGAGCACCGCCGCGGAACGCAGCGCGGGCGGCAGTACGCCGGCCGGCTCCCCCAGCCCGGGCCCAGCGAGCGGGGAAACAGCTGCGGACCTCGCCGCGCTGAGGGCCGCCTGCAGCCGGTTCCTGACCTGGCACGGGGCAGGCCGGGCCGCGGACCTGCTCGCCACGATCCCGCCGGACACCCAGACCGACCGTTACGGGGAGGGCGGCGTCGTGACCGAGCTGGAGAGCGAGGTCATGCTGGTGCTCGGCAAGCCCGCCGCCGTGTTCCTGCCCAGCGGCACCATGGCCCAGCAGGCGGTGCTGCGGGTGCACGCGGACCGGCGCCAGCGCCGGGTGATCGTGTTCCACCCGGCCTGCCACATCGACACCCACGAAGGACGCGGCTACGAACGGCTGCACCAGCTCATCGGGCGCCCTGCAGGCGAGCGGGACCGGCTGCTGACCGTGGCTGACCTGGATCAGGTGGCTGAGCCCGCCGGGGCGTTGGTGATCGAACTGCCGCAGCGCGATCTCGGCGGGCAGCAGCCGGACTGGGCCGGGCTGGAAGCGCAGGCCAGCTGGGCCCGGGAGCGCGGGGCCGCGGTGCACCTGGACGGCGCGCGGCTGTGGGAGTCCGCGGCGGGTTACGGCAAGCCGCCGGCCGACGTCGCCGCCCTGTTCGACACCGTGTACGTGTCGTTCTACAAGGGGCTCGGGGCGCTGCCGGGCTGCTGCGTGGCGGGTCCGGAGGATCTCATCGCCGAGGTGCGCGAGTGGCGGCGCCGGATGGGCGGGACGCTGTTCGGCCTGTGGCCGAACGCCGCGTCGGCGCTGTCCTGCCTGTCCCGGCGGCTCCCGATGATGCCGCGCTACCTCAGCCACACCCGGGCCATCGCGGACGCGCTGCGGAACCTCCCGGGGGTCACGATCGTCCCGGACCCGCCGCAGACTCCCCTGCTGCACCTGCTGCTGCGGACCACGGCGGAGGACTTCACCGCCGCGGCCCGGCGGCTGGCCACCGAGCAGCGCGTGTGGACCTGGCCGGCCGCGATGAGCACCCCGGACCCGGGCACCCAGCGGGTAGAACTGGCCGTCGGCGACGCCACGCTGGCGCTGCGGCCCGGCGAGGTACGCGACTTCATCCGCGCTCTCCTGCCTGGCTAGCCGCCGGCCCGGCGGCCGACCGGCCAGGCTGACCAGCCGCCGGCCCGTAGGCCGACGGCCAGAGACCTAGCAGCGCCAGAAATCGAAAGGATCGCGGCCGGGCCGGAATCCGGCCGCCTCCGCCAGGCCGGCCGCCTCGCCGAACCGCCCGCCGACGTACCCGGGCAGGTGCGCGTCGCTGCCGAACGACAGGGCCGTGCCGCCTTCGTCGCGCCACCAGCGCAGCACGCTGACCGAGAGGAGCGGGCTGGCCGTGTTCAGTTCCAGGACCCGCCCGGAGGAAGCCAGCGCCCGCAGCACCGCGCGGTACTCCTCCTCGAAGTCTGTCTCCTGGAAGCGGACCGCCGCCTGAGGCCAGTACCGCCGCGGATAGTCCAGGTGCGCCAGGACCTCGAACACATCGCTGCCCTCGATCATCGCGACCACCTCGGCGAAGTACCGGCGCATCAGCGCGCCGGCGGGCTCGCGGCGAAGCAGCGCGCGGGCGTAGATCAGCCGTCCCCCGCTGGGCAGCGTGTGCACGGAGCCGAGTACCCGGTCGAATCGGCCGGAACACAGCACTGCGGCGGCGCTGCCCGCGAACAGGTGCGGCTCGCCGGCTTCCGCACCAGACAAGATCCGCAACGAAGGGAAGCGGTGCCGGCACTCGTCCACGCACGAGAGATAACCGTCAACGTCGAGCGGCCGGGGTCCCCACTGGTCATTTGGCGTGATGCCGGTACCCGAGATCGGGTCGCCCGGTCCCCATTCGGTGAAGTCGAGGTGCTCGGTGAAGGCCAGCGCGGGCAGCCCGAGTCCGACGGCGCGGGCGCAGGCGGCGGCCATCGAGGCCCGGGGGCCGGTGTCGTGCGACCACTGCGAATGGACGTGATTGTCAGCTGGCAGAGTCCCGTAGCCAGCCCAGCCACTATCAGTGGGGCCGATGGGATTTGAACCCATACTTGCAGGATCCTAAGTCCTGTGCCTCTGCCGTTGGGCTACGGCCCCGATGCTGGTCACGAGGGTGTTCCGGATCGTGGCACCCCGGTCAGGCGGCCAGGTCCTGGCGCAGCCGGGCCACATGCCCAGTCGCCCGGACGTTGTAGTACGCCCGCTCGATCCGGCCGTCCGAGCCGACCACGAACGTGGAGCGGATCACCCCGACCGTCTTCTTGCCGTACATCATCTTCTCCCCGTACGCCCCATAAGCCTTGAGGACCTCACGGTCAGGGTCGGCGAGCAGGCTGAAGTTGAGGGACTCCTGATCGCGGAACTTGGCCAGCTTCTGCGGGGTGTCCGGGGAGATGCCCAGCACGGTCAGCCCGGCGTTGGCGAGAACGCCCAGGTTGTCGCGGAAGTCGCAGGCTTCCTTGGTGCAGCCCGGGGTCATCGCGGCCGGGTAGAAGTACACGATCACGCGCTGCCCGCGCAGCGCGGACAGCTGCACCGTCTTGCCGTCCGCGTCGGGCAGTGAGAAGTCCGGCGCCTCATCCCCCGGCGCCAGTTTCTGATCGGTCACATGCGCTCCCCTCGAAAAGACGACTCCACGTTACCGGCCCTGGAAGGCACGCGGGTGACCTTATTAAGAGCCTCTTACGCGGTCTGCGCAGGCCAGGTGGACGGTGAGTAACCGCCGTAGAGTCCACGACGGGTGGCGGGGGATTGCACCACATTGCGTGACAAGTAGGGCAATCGCCAACCCAAGGAGGACCAAGCGTGTTCTCGCAGATGAAGGCCCGCCGGCCGGGTGCTCCCGAAGAGGGAACCACTCGGGTCCGGCCCTCCCAGGCCGTCCGCTTCGGCGTGCCGGCCCGGGCAGTCCGTCCGCTCGGCTTCGCGGCCATCGCGGTCGCCGCCGCGGTGGCGGTCGCCGGATGCAAGCCCGGGACATACAGCGGTGCGTCCTCGACCGGCTCGCACTCCGGGACCGCCTCGACCGCATCGGCGTTCTCGCTCGCCTCGCAGCAGACCCAGTCGATCAGGTCGTTCACCGCGGACCTGAATATCCAGGCCACCGGTGCCCTGAACGCGACCCTGACTGGCACCCTGCGCGAGGTGACCGCGCCCACCCCGACTATCGCCATCCGCGCCCACGCGGGCGCGCTCGGGAACATCCGGGTGATCCTCACCAACGGCATGGCCTACATGAAGAGCCCCTTCATGATGCGGGCTTACGGCAAGCCGTGGGTGATGGGGTCGATGTCGTCCATGACCAGCACCTCCGGCCTGAACCTCGGCCCGCTGCTCAGCCTGCTCTCGACCAGCAGCCCGCTGGCCCAGGTCCCGCTGTTCAGCCAGGCACAGAACACCCGCCTCATGGGCCACTCCATGATGAATGGCATGCGGATGTCTGAGTGGGGCGGCCACTACATGCTCTCCAACGTGATGGGCAGCCTGAACTCACAGATGCAGACGAGCTTCCGGTCCGTGATGAACAGCGGCATCAGCATGACGAGGTTCCGGGCCTGGATGGACTCCTCGCATATGGTGCGCAAGCTCGTCCTGATCGAGCAGGGCACTAACACCCGGATCGTGATCACCCTGGTGATCACGTCGATCAACCGGCCGATGCACATCGGGATGCCCCCGACCACGCTGATCTTCGTCCTGGGTGGCGCCACTCCGACGCCGACGCCGACGCCGAGCATGACGGTCACGCCGACGGCCAGCCCGACCATGACCGCCACCCCCTCCATGGGGGCGACGCCGACGCCGGTTCCGTCTAACACGGGTGTGACCAGCCCGCCGACCCCGGTCCCGACCGGGGCAGGTCCCACCCACTGGTGACCCGCTCTGTCTGACCGCGCACTGAAGGCCCGCCGTCTGTTGCACAGACGGCGGGCCTTCAGCGGCCTGCGTCAGCTACCCAGCCGGGCCGCCGCGGCGGCGGGTCAGGAGCCTAGCCCGCGCGCCGTAGCGGGCGGGTCTACGAGCCCAGCAGGGCGGCGATGATCGGGGCCAGGGCGCGGAGGGCCCGGCCGCGGTGACTGATCTTGTCCTTATCCGCCGGGCTCATCTCGGCGGTGGTGAGCTCCGCACCGGCCGGGACGAAGATCGGGTCGTAGCCGAAACCGTTCGTGCCCCGCGGCGCCGTGGTCAGCGAGCCATCCAGCACGCCCTCGGTCACGTGTTCCGCGCCGGAGGGCAGCACGAGCGCCGCGGCGCAGGCGAAGTGGGCACCCCGGTGCTCCGCCGGGATATCGGCCAGCTGGCCCAGGACCAGCTGCAGGTTGGCGTCGTCATCGCCGTGGCGCCCGGACCAGCGAGCGGACAGCACGCCCGGCATCCCGTTCAGTGCGTCGACGCACAGGCCGGAATCGTCGGCTACCGCGGGCAGGCCGGTGAAGGCAGCCACGGCCCGGGCCTTGAGCAGCGCGTTCTCGGCGAACGTGAGCCCCGTCTCGGGGACCTCGGGCAGGTCCGGATACTCATCCAGATCGCCTACGTCCACCGGGACGCGCCCGGCTTCCAGGATCCGGCGCAACTCCACGAGCTTGTCCGGGTTGCGGGTCGCCACGATAAGCCTGTTGCCCATCTAGGTCACCGCCCCGTCAGGTCACGGGCGAGGGCCTCACGCTGCATCCGGGTCAGCTGGGCGCAGCCCGCGACGCCGAGGTCGAGCAGCTCGTTGAGGAGATCACGGCTGAACGGCTCCTGCTCCGCGGTGCCCTGGACCTCCACGAAGTCGCCGTCGCCGGTGCACACCACGTTCATGTCGGTCTGCGCGGCGGAGTCCTCCTGGTAGCACAGGTCCAGCCGCGGCTGGCCCTCCACGATGCCCACGCTGACCGCGGCGACCGACCCGACGAGCGGGTCACCCTTGAGCCGCTTGCGGCTGCGCAGCCAGGCCACCGCGTCGGCCAGCGCGACGTATCCCCCGGTGATGGCGGCGGTGCGGGTGCCGCCGTCGGCCTGGAGCACGTCACAGTCGATGACGATGGTGTTCTCGCCGAGCGCCTTGGTGTCCACGCACGCGCGCAGTGACCGGCCGATCAGCCGGGAGATCTCGTGGGTGCGCCCGCCGATCCGGCCCTTCACCGACTCACGGTCGCCGCGGGTGTTCGTGGCCCGGGGCAGCATGGCGTACTCGGCGGTCACCCAGCCGAGGCCGCTCCCGCGCCGCCACCGCGGCACCTCCTCGGTGGCACTCGCCGCGCAGAGGACCCGGGTCGCCCCGAACTCCACCAGCACCGAGCCTTCCGCGTGGTCCAGCCAGCCGCGGGTCATCCGTATCTCGCGCAGCGACGCGTTAGCGCGCCCATCGGGTCGGGACATGACTGCCACCCTACCGAGCGGGATCGTCCGCCCGGGCTGGCTCGCCGGGTGCCGGGTGCCCGTCGCCGGGCCGTGCACGCCGACTTTTCCCGGGCCGCGTGCGCGCGAAACGGACATAACACCCTCTATAACGCACGTCGCACGGGAAATGTCGGCGGGTGTCGTCAACCTGAAGGGGTGGAAGAGCCGTTGGGGGGTGTGCGGACCACCGCGGACCTACTGGCTGCGGGGTTATCTGCGGGGCGGATCCGGCGGTTGGTCAGAGACGGCGCCCTGGTCCGACTACGGTCGGGGGTCTATGCGCCGATGGCTACCGTCACGTCACTGCAGCGCGCTCCGCGGGACCAGACGACCAGGCAAGCGGGTGAACAACTCTTAGCGGTGGCCGCGGCGCTCGCGGTCACTGGCCCTGGGGCAGCGGGGAGCCACCGCTCGGCGGCACGGATCTACGGCTTCGGCCTGGTGGGCAGGGACCTGGGGCCAGCCACTGAGGTCACGCGGCCTCCTGGCGATCGGGCTGGCCACGCCAACAGGTCCGGCGTGCTGGTGCACATCGCCGCGCTGCCCGCGGAGCACGTCGTCAGCTACCGCGGGGTTCTGCTGACCTCGGTGCCCAGGACCGTGATCGACTTGGCGCGCTCGCTGCCGTTCGCCCAGGGGGTGGCCGTGGCCGACTCGGCCCTGCACGCCAGATTGACGTCGACGAGCGAGCTCGCTGCGGTCATCGCGGAGTGCCCGCGGTGGCCGGGCCTGCAGCGGGCCCGCGAGGTGACCGCGTTCAGCGATGCCCGGTCGGAGTCGGTGCTGGAGTCCCTCAGCCGGGCCGTCTTCCGCCAGGCCGGTCTCCCGCCCCCGGACCTGCAG
>DASQRM010000291.1:0-23882 GCA_035642895.1 Streptosporangiaceae bacterium
GCCCCAGTCACCCAGGTGGGCGGCCCGCACCACGGTGTGACCCAGGTGCTCGAGGATCCGGACGACGGCGTCACCGACCACCGTGGCCCGGAGGTGGCCGACGTGGAGTTCCTTGGCCACGTTGGGGCCGGAGTAGTCCACCACCACCAACTTGGCCTGATCCGCTGGTTCCACCCCGAGCCGCGGGTGCAGTAGCTCGCTGGTGGCCTCCGCGGCGATCCAGCCGGGCAGCAGCCGGAGGTTAATGAAGCCTGGGCCGCTCACCTCGGGAGGCTCGGCCACCCCGTCCAGGTCCAGATGGCGGATGATGTCCGCGGCTATGTCGCGCGGTGCCCGTCCGAGCTTCTTGGCCAGCGGCAGGGCCGCGTTGGACTGGTAGTCGGCGAACGAGGACGGCCGGATCACCGGGTCAGCGGCCTCGTACTCGGGGCCGAAGGCCGCACCGAGCGCAGCCGACACCCGCTGCGCGAGAACATCCCGTGGATCTGCCATGCCTTAAGCCTAGCGACCACGCCGGGTAGGCCTGCGTCAATAAATCCGTGATCAGGCCTGGGTGGTCACGCCTGGTGATTCCGGTCAGTTCCGGCGGGGGACACGACCTCAGTTCCGGCGGAGGAAATGACCGCCGCGGCCGTGACCCAGCCGCTCCCGGATCTTCTCGGTGATCTGGCCCTTGACCAGATCCGCCGCCAGCAGGCAGGCCGAGGTGATGCCGCGGGAACTGGACGCGCCGTGGGCGATGACGATGGTTCCCTCCAGGCCCAGCAGGGCGGCGCCGCCGTAGCTCTCGGCGTCCAGCCGGCCGCGCAGCTCGCGCAGCCCCCGGCGCTGCAGCACCGCGCCGGCCCGGGCCGCCCGGGAACCGCGCAGCACGTCCCGCAACTGGCCGGCGGCGAAGCCCATCGCCCCCTCCAGGGTCTTGAGCGCGACGTTCCCGGTGAAGCCGTCGGTCACGATCACGTCCACCGAGCCGGTCAGCAGGTCGGTGCCCTCGACGTTGCCGGTGAAGCGGATCGGCGGGGCACCGTGCGGTGGCGGGGCAGCCAGCAGTTCGTGGGCCCGCCGGGTCAGCTTGTTGCCCTTTCCCGGCTCGGCGCCGATGGTGAGCAGCCCCACCCTCGGATCGGCGACGTTGTGCGCGATCTGCGCGTAGGCCACACCCAGCTGCGCGAACTGGAGCAGCATCTCCGGCTTGGGGTCGGCGATCGCGCCCGCGTCGATGAGGAACGTGGGCCGCGGCTGGGTGGGTAGCACGACCACCAGGGCCGGACGGAGCAATCCGGGCACGGAGCGTAGTCGGAGCCGGGCGGTGGCCACCACACCGCCGGTGGAGCCGGCCGAGACCACCGCCGCCGCCTGGCCCCGCCGGACCAGCTGGCACGCCACGGCCACGCTAGAACGGGGCCGCCGCCAGCTGGCCAGGGCGCCCTCGTCCATGGCGATGGTGTCCTCGGCGGGTGCGACCCGCAGCAGTCCGGCCACCTCACCCTGCTCGGCGATCAATGCTCGCAGCTCAGCGGCCCTCCCGGCCAGAATGACCGGCGCCCGCAAGGTGGCGGCCGCGGCTGCCGCACCGGCCACGATCACGGCCGGACCGTTGTCGCCGCCCATGGCGTCGACCACGACGGCCTGCTCCCTGGGGCCGGCCGGCGTGGGTTCCTCGAGCACGGGCCCAAGCTTCTCACCCCGGGGGCCGTGCTGGGGACCAGGGCCGTCTGGCGGGCTCTGGCCGCGTTGCGCGCGCTCTCCCGGGCGGATCACAGGATTGATCATCCGCCCACTGGGTAACCATCTGTCACGATCTGGGGCCGGCCACTGCTGGTGCCGGCATATGCGACGAAACGTGACGAAGGGGTGATTCAGACCGTCCTGGTGGGGGCCGCGAAGACGCGGGGACCAGCGATGAGTCTGGGGGCCTGGCGGCAAGCTACGGCTGGCGGCAGGGCCGGACCCGGCAGGTCGGCGGGGAACACGCGAGTGGAGCCTTGATGAGCTGAGCAACTCATCAACACGGCTTCAGTGTTTCCTCATCATGACCTCCTTGTATTGGTTCTGACGGAGGCGTTTGTGCGGACGTGGCCCTGAGGGCCGCCCAGTGCTGCTATGCCAGTGTTGCCAATAAGTACAGCTGAGGCAGGGCAGCTGAGCAGAGCGCGGCGGGATGATCGCCAGCCGCGGGCCACAGGGACTCGTATCCCGGCAGGGTTGCCGGGACTGCGACCGACCGGAAGGAGACCCGTGAGTGGCATCCGGCAGATAGTGCCAGCACCCGATGGGGGTCGACGTTTCCGTGCCTATACCGCGAAGCACTTGGACGCCCTGACCACCCGGGCCGGCCTCGGCGAGGCCGAGCGACTGGCCGTCCGGGCCGTCGGGACCGTGCTGCCCTTCCGGACCAACGCCTACGTCATCGACGAACTGATCGACTGGACCGCGGCCCCCGACGACCCCGTCTACCGCCTCGTGTTCCCGCAGGCCGACATGCTGCCCGCCGCGGACGTCGCCCGGATCGCGGGGCTGCTGGCCCGCGGCGCGCCCGACCCGGAGATAGTGGCGGCCGCACACGATGTGCGGATGCGGCTGAACCCGCACCCCGCCGGGCAGTTGGCGCTGAACATCCCCGACCTCGACGATGAGCCGCTGCCCGGAGTGCAGCACAAATACCCGGAAACGGTCCTGGTCTTCCCCAAGCAGGGCCAGACCTGCCACGCGTACTGCACCTACTGCTTCCGCTGGGCCCAGTTCGTGGACGAGCCCGATCTCAAGATGGCTACCGCCGATCTGGGCCGGGTCATCGACTATCTCCGGCAGCACCGCGAGGTGACGAGCGTGCTGATCACCGGGGGCGACCCGATGATCATGGGCGCAACCGTGTTGCGCCGGTACATCGAGCCACTGCTGGAACCGGGGCTGGAGCACATCGAGTCGGTCCGGATCGGCAGCAAGTCGCTGGCCTACTGGCCGCAGCGGTTCGTGTCCGACCCGGACGCCGACGAGACGCTGCGCCTCTTCGAGCAGGTGGTGGACTCGGGCCGGTCGCTCGCGTTCATGGCGCACTTCTCACATCCCCGCGAGCTGGAATCCGCGCTGGCGGCCGAGGCCAGCCGCCGGATCAGGGCTACCGGAGCCGTGATCCGCACCCAGGCCCCGCTGATCAGGACGATCAACGACGATCCGGCGATCTGGGCCTCGATGTGGCGGACCCAGGTGCGGATGGGCATGGTGCCGTACTACATGTTCGTGGAGCGGGACACCGGGCCGCAGGACTACTTCGCGGTGCCGCTCGCGACCGCCCACGGCATCTTCAGCGACGCCTACCGGCAGGTGGCCGGCCTGTGCCGCACCGTCCGCGGGCCGTCGATGTCGTCGACTCCCGGCAAGGTGTGCGTGGACGGGATCGCCGACGTGGCGGGCCAGCGGGTCTTCGTCCTGCGCATGATCCAGGCCCGGGATCCCGACCTGGTCGGGCAGCCGTTTTTCGCTCACTACGACGCGGACGCTACCTGGCTCACCGACCTGCGGCCCGCGTTCGCCAGCCGCTTCCCGTTCGAGACCGCCGCCGAAGACCTGCCGGGGCTCTGGTCCCCGGAGGTCTTCGAGCCGGCCAGTTGAACTGGCTGGCTGGACCGGCCGGCTGGCCCAGCCGGCCGGCCAGCTGGCTGAAGCACGGGGCTCAGGCTGCCGAGGCGCCCTCCTGGGCCGGGACGTCTGGAGTCTCCGGGGTTCGCTCCGGTGGCCGCTGGGCCCCCTTGAGCATGAGGCAGCTGACCGCGCCCACGCCCAGCAGGATGATGGGCAGCAGCATGGTTGAGCGCATGGCGTTCACATAGGCGAAGGTGAACACGTCATGGCCGATGCGCAGCAGCTCGGCCATCAGGCGGGCGGGCAGCCCCGCGGGGAGCTTGATGCCGGAGCCGTTCTGGCCCGCCCCGACCTGGATCCCGTTGTTGGCCGCGTGCTTGATCCCGGCCACGAACGGCCCGCGCAGCTCGGGCGGCAGGGCCTTCACGCGCGTCGCGGCCTGGCTGTTCATCGAGGAGACCAGGCGGTTCTGCAGCAGCGCGCCGACGGCCGCGGTGCCGATGACCAGGCCGACCTGCCGGATGGTGTTCAGCACGCCGGACGCCGCGCCTGCCATCCGCGGATCAACGTTCCGCATGGCCACGGTAACCATGGGCGCGAACACGCAGCCCATCCCGATCCCGGCCACGATCAGCGCGGGCAGGAAGTCGTACCACGTCGACGTGGTGGAGGCCTCCAGTGCGACCCACCCCATCCCGCCCCCGAACAGGATCAGGCCCAGCATCAGGATGTACTTGCCGCCGATCTTGTCGGTGAGCCGCCCGGCCACCGGCGCCACGAACATGGACAGCACCGAGGCCGGGGCCATGGTCAGGCCGGCCCGGAGTGCGGAGAATCCCAGCACGGACTGCAGGTAGATGGTGAACGGCAGGAAGATCCCCATCATCCCGATCGCCAGCGTCCCCGACACCCAGTTCACCACGGCGTAGTTGCGGTCCCGGAACAGCGCGAACGGGACCAGTGGCTCCCGGTCCTGGATCAGCCACTGCTGGACCAGGAACGCGATCAGCAGCAGCACGCCGAGCCCGAGGACCAGCGGGATGCTGATGAACGAGGTGATCGTGCCCCAGTTGTACTTCTGCCCCTCGACCAGGCCGTAGCAGATGGCCAGCAGCCCGGCGCTGGCCAGCAGCACGCCGGGAATGTCGATCCGGTGCCGCCGCCCCGGCCGCATGTCCGGGATGATGACGAACGTCAGGACCAGCGCGATCACGCCGAACGGCAGGTTGACGAAGAAGATCCAGCGCCAGTCGAACGCGGTGACCAGCAGCCCGCCCAGGGTCGGCCCGGCGATGGTGGCCACCCCGGCGACCGCGCCCCAGACCCCGAACGCGGCACCGCGGCGCTCAGCGGGGAAGGTGTTGGTGATGATGGTCAGCGTCTGCGGCATCAGCATGGCCGCACCCAGCCCCTGGACCGCGCGGAATCCGATCAGCCAGCCCGCGCTGGGCGCCAGGCCGCACGCGGCGGAGGCCACCGTGAACACGGCGATGCCCATGGCGAACATGATCCGGGGCCCGATCAGGTCCCCGAGCCGCCCTGCGGTGATGACCAGCACGGCGAGTACCAGGGCGTAGGCGTTGATCACCCACAGCACGTCGTCGAGTGAGGCGTGCAGCCTGGTGATGATGTCCGGGATCGCGATGTTCACGATCGTCAGGTCGAGCAGCGTCATGAAGAACCCGAGCGAGACGACCAGCAATACCGCCCACGGGTTCGCGTGGAACTTCCTCACCGCATGCTCCCTGTTCCCCTGTGCTACCTGTTCCCTGTGCTCCCCGGTTCCCCACGATCGTAGACCTGGGCACCGACAATGTGGGCTGCCCGTCGGCCCGGCGGATGGCGGCCCGGCCAGCGAAACCCGAACCCTGTTCGGTTGGCGGGCCGGGCCGCGAAGTATGCTCCCGGCCATGAAACTGAACGGAACCGCAGCGATCATCTCGGGCGGAGCCAGCGGGCTGGGCGCGGCGGTGGCCCGCAGGCTCGCGGCCGCGGGGGTCACGGCTGTCGTGGCCGACCTCAACGAGGAGCACGGCAAGGCAGTCGCCGCCGAGACCGGCGGCGTGTTCGTGAAGACGGACGTCGTGGACGAGGACTCGGTCACCGCGGCCGTGGAAGCCGCCGTGGCCACCGGGGTGCCGCTGCGCACCGTGGTGAGCTGCGCCGGGATCGGCTGGGCGGCGCGGACCGTGGGCCGCGACGGTACCCCGCACGATCTCGCCTCGTACCGCAAGGTCATCGACATCAACCTGATCGGCACCTTCAACCTGATGCGGATCGGGGCTGCGGCCATCGCCCAGACCGAGCCCGCTGACGCCGACAACGCCCGGGGCGTGGTCATCAACACCGCGTCCGTGGCCGGGCTGGAGGGCCAGACCGGCCAGGTCGCCTACTCGGCGTCCAAGGGCGGCATCATCGGCATGACGGTCCCGGCCGCGCGCGACCTGGCCGCGATCGGCGTGCGGGTAAACACCATCTGCCCGGGCATCATCGACACCCCGATCTACGGGTTCAGCCCGGACAGCGAGGCGTTCAAGGCCAAGCTGGCCGCCCCCGTGGTGTTCCCGAAGCGGATGGGCACCGCCGCCGAGTTTGCCCAGCTGGTTCAGGCGCTGATCGAGAACGACTACATGAACGCCGACGTCATCCGGTTCGACGGCGGGATCCGTTTCCAGCCCAAGTAGCCGCCCGGGCCGTGGGCCCGCTGCCCGGGCCGTGGGGCCGCCGCCCCCCGGGCCATAGGACCGCCGCGGAGGCCGTGGGCCGGCGCCACGGCTCAGGCCCCCTGCGGGAGCGGGTCCTACCAGCCGCGGAACTGGCCCTGCACGGTCCAGAAACTGGCCAGGCCCATCAGGCACGCCAGGCCGGCCACGGCGAGCAGGAGACGGCGGCCGCGATGGCCCGCGGACCAGCGCAGCCCCGCCGCCGTCAGCCGCCGGGCCAGTCCGATCGTGATGTAGACCGAACCGGCGAAGGACAACGCCAGCAACGCGAATCCGACGGCGTCAATCACGGCCATGGCGTAGCTGTGGGCGATGACCGCCGCCGACATCAGGTGCGCCTGCCAGTTCCCGGCGCGCCACAGGGTCCGGTTGATACCGGGCAGGTGCAGCAGGAGATACCCGAGGCCGACCGAGAGCAGCGGGAGGACACACAGCACCCAGCCGGTCACCAGGATCCGCGCGTGGCGGCGCAGGCCGGTGACCCGCGGGTCCCTGGGGCCCCGGGACACGACGCTGCGCAGCAGGGGGACGATCCGGGCGAACAGGTCCGGCACGCCGGCCAGGTCGCTGAGGATGAAATAGCCGTCGAAGCGGACGAACGGCAGCAACTGCTCCAGCATCTCCAGGTGCGTAATTGCGATGACGAGCAGCAGGACCTCGGCCGAGGTGGCCGCGTAGAGGCCAGCCAGAGCCAGCATGAAGATCAGGTTGAAGTACAAGCCTCCGAGGTCGGTCCGCAGCCGGCCGGCCCGGCTGAGCCGGTAGGAGTCGGTGACGTTGGTGAAGAACGACGGCCAGATCAGGTAGATCCCGACGCCGACCACGCCAGGCCGGGCACCCCCATAGCGGCAGCCGGTCGCGTGTCCGCACTCGTGGAAAGCGGCGGAGACCACGGTGAGACCGAGCACGATGAGCAAAACCACCGGGTCGCGAAGGGCCTGCTGGATGCCACCGCCCAGCCCGTGGATGGCGAACAGCCAGTAGTCCACGGCCAGGACGCAGCCGACCACGGCGAGGACGACGGGTCCGTGGAACAGCGGCCGCAGGAGTGTTCCGGCGGCGTTCGCCGCGCGCTCCGGCAGGAGCGTGCCCCGCGCCCTGAGCGCGAGCAGCGGGTTAGCCGTGGGCGGCGTGCACGGCGCGGCCTCGTCGGCGACGACGCCGAGCGGCAGCAGCTTGGCCGTGACGAGGTGGCGGACCTGCTCGGCGTTCAGGGTCCGGCCGAGGTCCTCGCTGACCAGCTTCGCGATCGTGACGGGGTGGCGGGACCCGTCGATCCGGCACATCACCCGGTACAGCAGCGGGGACATCTGGATGATCTGGCCGTCGGGCCGCCGGACGAGCGACGGTGGCTGGCTGTAGCCGGAGTTCTTGTACTCGCCGAGCAGTTCGACCCCTTCGGCCAGCTGGGGCGCTTCTGCCGTCTCCAGCCCGCCGTCCGGGGGTGGCGTGGATGGCGCGGGCTCGGTGGTCAGGTGTCCTGCGGCCACGGTCATGGGTCTGCTCCTCCCACGGTGCGCACCAGGGAAATGTCCGGAGTGACGGGAGCGCGCAGCTTCCGCGCACCAGGGACGAGAAAAGGGAAGGACCGCCCGGGAATGGCCGGGCGGCCCCTCTCCCCCGCCACGCAACCCCGCGATGCGCAGCAGGCTGGTACGCGGTGCGAACCGCGCGTGCTAAAGGATGTTGCCCGAGCCCAGGCTCAGGATGTTGTTGAAGCTGCCGTTCGCCACAGCGACGTTCAGCAGGCCCGACTGGGCAGTGTTGCCGTACCCCACCTGGGTGAAGCTGCTGCTGCTGCCACCGTGGTGGCACACCCAGAGGGTCTCCCGGCTCGGGAGCAGCTCGGCGTGCTCGAGCTCCAGGTCGTCCATGGTCACGGCCGGTACATTGGACATGGTGCCTCCTTTGGCAGTGACCTGCCTCAGCCAGGCAGATCGGGTTCGCCCGCGTTCGCGGGCGGACGGGCCTCTGGGACCGCCCGGCACCCCTGTGGTGCTGGGCCCGAAGCTGGTGTACGCTCCTCGGCGTACGAACTGTTCGGCTACCACCGTACAGTATTCATTACCCGCGAGTAACGCAAGGGTCGCCCATTGCGACCACGCTCATCGGATGGAGACGGCTGGCTGGCCATGACGGCGGATGTGACGGGGGACGAGCGGGAGCCCGCAGCCGACCAGTCGCGCGCCCCGGCCGCAGCGCAGGAGCAGGACCTCAACCCGCTTCAGCGCCTCATCCAGCAGCGCTTGCGCGAGCAGGGCTGGTCTTATGGGACGGTCGCCCGGCGCGGGGGGATGCCTCGTTCCACCGTCTACACCCTGGCGATGACCCGGAACCTGGTCCGGCCGCCCCGCCCGGCCACGCTCGATGGGCTCGCCCAAGGGCTCGATGTCCCGGTCTCCGCGGTCCGCGCCGCCGCGGCCGAGTCCACCGGGCTGCACTACTACGACGAGGTCCCGGCCGACCAGGGGGAACACCCCAGTGACCATGACCGGGAGCTCCTCATCGCGAGCATCGACGAGCTGACGCCGGAAGACCGGCGTCACGTGGCCGCGCTCGTCGAATCCCTGCGGAAGCGGACGTCGCCGGAGCCGACGGACCGCTAGCCCCGCTGGCGGGACCATGCATCTCCCCGCTCCCGGGACCATGCCTCGCCCCGATTCCGGGACGAGCCCGCCCCCAGTTTCCGGCGGTGGGCCGCGCCCCTCACCTGGGCCGGGCCGGAGCAGGGTGAGGCCACCTGCCCCGGCTACCTCCGCGCGCAACCCCTACTCCACCGGCCCGATAGCGGGCATCCCGAGCTGCCTGGCCAGTTCCCCGTACCGGCCCTCCGGCAGGACCAGGCGGGCCACCCGCAAGATCGCCTTGGGGTCTTCACCGGGCGGTCGCAGCACGTAGACGGTGTCGTCGCGCTGGTTGCACGTGACGACGAGCCGATCGTGGTCGGCCAGGACGATGGAGCCCTGCTCCGCGCTGGGCTCCGCTGGGCGCAGCCCTGAAACGGCGGCCAAGTCCGCCCCCTGGACCGAAGCGTCGCCCGGCGGCCACCGGCCGGAGCCGGTCGGGCGGCTCTGGGCCGCCTGGGCCGCGGCCTGCTGCCGGCGGCGGCGGGCCACCAGTACCGGCTCGACGAGAAAAGCCACCAGGATGAGCAGGCCCACCACCAGGAGCGTGGTCTTCAGCCACTGCGGCATGCCCCGGGCCGCCGGAGCGGCTCTGGTCACCGGCTGAGGATGGTGCCGGGTACCGGGTGGAGGAGCCGACGACGGCGCCGGGTGCTGCGGGTGGCCCTGGCCTGACGTAGCCGGTGCCGCCGCCGGGTGCGGGACGGTGAGCACGATACCGGGGCGGATCGTGTTCGGATCGCGGCCTATGGCCCGTCGGTTGGCCGCGTACAGGGCCGGCCAGCCGCCGTGGACGCCCAGCCCGGCCGCGATTCCGGACAGGGTGTCCCCGGTCGCCACGGTGTAGCGGACGGGCGCCCGGCCGGGCACGGTGAGCACGGTGCCGGGACGGATCGTGTTCGGGTTCCGGCCCAGGGCCTGCAGGTTCAGCGTGTACAGCGCAGGCCAGCCACCACGCACCGCGAAGCGGGCGGCGATGCTGGACAACGTGTCGCCCGGCTGGACCACGTACCTGGTTTCCGGAGCGCTCGCCGTAACGGACGGCGCGGCGATGGTCAGTGTGCTGGTAAGGACGTCTTCGGTACTACTCGCTGTGCGCATGGTCGCCTGGGCTGGATGGACGGATCCCTTCATGCCGGTCGTCACCAGGGTGATCGACAGGATGGTCCAGGCGAGCACGACGCACGCGGACTTGGTCCACGTACGCATGGTGCTATCACTTTCCTTCCGAGGGGATCAGCGCCGGACGCTGCTGGTCCGGACGCCGAACGGATGAACCGATCGGGAAGGAAAGGACTTAGGCGGGCGGGACCTCCGGCAGATAGGAACGCCAGATCGGCTTCGCGGAGGCGGCGCGCGCCAGCCGCAACAAGACCAGGGTGAGGAGCGTCATCAGGGCAGCCGCGACGCCACTTTGCACACCGCGCCCGCTACTGCTCCCGCCGGAGCCGCTGCCCGGGGCGCCGCCGCCATTGGTGCCGCTGCCCGGCCCCGCAGGGACTCGGGATGGCGCCGGGGCCGTCGACGTTGGGGTACCGCCGCCGGCTGCGCCTGCACTCGGCACCGGCAGCGAACGAAGGCCGGTGCCCAGTGCTGCCGTGGTGGCTCCGGCTCCGGCCTGAAGCGGGAAGGTCGTCCCGGAGCTGCCTGAGCCGGACGGGCTCGGCGTCCCGGTCGTCGGGGGCTGGGTCCCGCCGGTGCCCGGCGGCACCAGCGGCAGTCCGCCCATGATGGACACCACCGGCGTCACGGTGCCAGTGACGCCGGTCAGGGTGCCGGTGACGCCGGTGAGAGTGCCGGTGACGGTGGGGAGGAGGGTCCCGGTGACGCCGGTCAAGGTCCCGGTCACGGATGGAAGCACAGTGCCCGTGACGGTCGGGAGCACAGTGCCGGTAACGCCAGCCACGGTCCCCGTAACAGCCGGCAGGACGGCCCCGCTGACGCCGTTCAGGGTCTGGGTGACGGTCGGGAGAACCGCGCCGGTCAGGCTGGCAACGGTCCCGGTGGCCGTGGGGAGAACAGTCCCGGTAACCCCGCTGAGGGTCTTGGTGACGGCCGGGAGGACCGTTCCGGTTGCGCCGGTAAGCGTCTTGGTGACGGTCGGGAGGGCAGCGCCGGTGACGCCGCTGAGGGTGCCGGTAGCGGTCGGCGGGACCGCGCCAGTGGCCTTCGGGAGCACGCTTCCGGTCGCGCCCGTGAGCGAGCCCGTAGCGCCGGGGAGCACCGTTCCCGTGGCGTGCGTGACGGTGCCAGTGGCGGCGGGGAGGACCGTCGCGGTGACGCTGGTCAGGCTGCCGGTGAGCCCGGACGGCGCCGAAGTCGGCTGGCCCGGGAGCCCGGGCCCTGTCGCCGGCGCGAGGGCACTCGCGGCCACCTGGGCGGCGGCGCTCTGGACCGGAGTATTGACCTGCGACGTAGCAGCGTGGAGAACGGGCGCCGCGCTGCTGCTGGCTCCGGTGATCGGGCCGTTGACGGTGCCAGTGCCGACTCCGGCGACCGTGCTGCTGAGGGTGCTGGCGACCGATCCGGCGACCGGGCTGGCGCTAGACGCTGTGCCGGGCGCGGCCCCGGTGCTCTGGCCGCCGCCCTGGCCCGGCATGATGTCCTGGGTGACTGCGTGGACGGCGGAAGCCGCAGGGCTGGTGGCCGTCGCGGCGGGGGACTGTTTCGCGTCGCTGCTGGATCCCGCCGGCGGCGATGCGGGAGCATTGGCTGCCGCGGCACTGGCCGCCGGCACGTTCGCGGCTGGGGCGTTCGCGGCTGGAACGTTGGCAACCGGGGTGGCCTGAGAGGAGGCGGCACTGGCGTCGGATGCCTGGCTGGCCGAACCTGGCTGGCTCGCCGGGTTCGGCTGGCCCGCCTGCTGCGGACCTGAGGCTGGGCCCTGGGCGGGCGTCCCCTGGTGGCTGCTGCCGCCGGGTGCCGGGGTGCCGGACGCTGGGGTGCCGGACGCCGCGCTGACCGGCCCGGAGCTGCCGCCCTGGCCTGCGATAACGCTCTGGGTGGAGCTGATCACCGAACCGGCCACGGAGCCGACCGTGGAACTGACTGCGGCCGCGGGGCTGCCGCCCGGAGAACCCGCGGTGAGCGCGCTGAGACCGCTTGCCGGGGAGTCCGGGGTCTGTGCGGCGGAGGGGTTCTGGGCCGCGGCGGCCCGTCCGGCCATGAGCACAGCAAAAATAAGCGCTGCGGCCAACGCTCCGCACGCGTACAAACAAACCCTCAGGGCCAGCATTAAGGCCCGTGAGAGGGTCGGCGACCCCTCCACGGCGAACACGCTACCCCTGGATGCCGATAATCATCCATATCTTGCTAGCTGCCGGACTACGCCCGACTTGGTGACTTGTCCGAGCTAGCGGCGTCTGCCTGCACGGAAGCCGCTGGCCGTCCGGAAAAAAATTACGAATATCAGGGAGGCAACACAAGTGTCGGACAATGCGGAAAGCGCGGTAGCGGACGGCGCCGGTGCGGGCAATTCGGATGCGGTGCTGTGTCAGGTGGACGGCCCGGTCGCGGTCGTCACCATCAACCGCCCCGCCGCACGGAACGCGGTGAACGGGGCGGTGGCTGCCGGGATCGCCGCCGTTCTCGATGACCTGGACGCGCGCCCGGACGTCCGGGTCATCGTGCTGACCGGAGCCGGCGGCACGTTCTGCGCGGGCATGGACCTGAAGGGGTTCCTGGCCGGAGAAAACCCGATGGCTGGCGGGCGCGGGTTCGCCGGCATCGTGGAACGGCCGCCGGCCAAGCCGGTCATCGCCGCGGTCGAGGGCTACGCGCTGGCCGGGGGGTTCGAGGTGGCGCTCAGCTGCGACCTCATCGTGGCCAGCGAGGCGGCTAGCTTTGGGCTGCCAGAAGTTACCCGCGGCCTGGTCGCGGCGGCCGGCGGGCTGCTCCGGCTGCCCCGCCGCATCCCGTACCACCTGGCCATGGAGGTCGCACTGACCGGGGACCACATCCCGGCTCCGCAGCTGCACCGGGCCGGCCTGATCAACCGGCTGGTGCCGCCCGGCCAGGCTCTCGCCATGGCCACTGAGCTGGCCCGCCGGCTCAGCCAGAACGCACCGCTCGCCCTGGCCGCCACCAAGCGGGTCATCGCCGAATCCGCCGACTGGCCCGCGGCCGAGGAATTCGCCCGTCAGAACGAGATCACCGCCCCGGTGTTCGGCTCGGCCGACGCCATGGAGGGCGCGGCCGCATTCGCTGAGAAACGGCCTCCCGTCTGGCGTGGCCAGTGAGGCTGGTGAGGTAACCGGGGCCTACCCGGCCGCCCGGCCTGCGGCGGGCTGCCCGGCCCGCCCCCCGCGGGCCGCGCCCGCCCCTTAAGATCGGGGCGCAGACTGGCCCACACCAGCGGCTCACCACCAGACTCTCGATGGGGACATTGATGTGCGGAATTGTCGGCTGCCTGGCCCTCGCCCTGGAGGCAGACCCGGACCAGAACTGGGTGCACACCGCCACCGAGCGGATCACCCACCGGGGACCGGATGACGAGGGGTTCTACACCGACCCCGACGTCGCCCTGGGCTTCCGGCGGCTGGCGATCATCGACCTGTCCCCGGGCGGGCACCAGCCGATGCGGTCAGCCGACGGCCGCTACTGGATGGTCTACAACGGCGAGATCTACAACTACGTCGAACTCGGCCAGGAACTGCGTCAGCAGGGCGTGACGCTGCGCACCACCTCAGACTCTGAGGTCCTGCTGGAGATGTATGCGCTGCTGGGCAAGGACGTGGTGCACCGGCTGCGCGGCATGTTCGCGTTCGCGATCTGGGACACCTGGACCCGGGAACTGTTCTGCGCCCGGGACCAGTTCGGGATCAAGCCGTTCTACTACACCGTGGACGAGTCCCAGGAGCGCGACTGGCTGGACGGGCAGGCCACGCGGTCCGGGCTGCCCGGGGGACAGGCCCCAGGCAGCTCCGCGTGGGATACCCGCCCCGCCGGGCGGCACGCGGCCGGGCCGTCCGCCCCGGCCGCCCCGGCCGGCCCGGTGTCGGCTGGTTCTGGGTCTGCCGGCCCGTCGCCCACATCCTCCGGGCGGCACGGCCGGCACGCGGTGAGCCCAGACCGGCTAACCCCAGATCAGCTAACGCGAGACCAGCTAACGCGAGACCAGCCAGCACCGGATCAGCCAGTACCGGGCGGTCCGGGCCGGCTGCTGCGGTTCGCCTCCGAACGCAAGTGCCTGGCCGGGCCGGGCGAGCTGGGCGCTCTGGACCGGGACGCGCTCCGGCAATACCTGGCCTTCCAGTTCGTGCCGCCGCCGACGGCGCTGACCCCGCCGATCCGGGTCCTCCCCCCGGGGCACGCCCTGATCGCGCGGCCGGGCGGCAGCGTGGACGTGTTCCGCTACTGGCGCGCCGACCTGCGGCCCGCTCCGGCCCCGAGCGAGGGCAGCACCGCCTCGATCCTGGCGGTGATGCGCGACTCGATCGCCGTGCACCTGCGCAGCGACGCGCCGCTGGGTGCGTTCCTGTCCGGCGGCATCGACTCGGCGGCGATCTGCGCCCTGGCCGCGGAACACCGCCCGGACCTGCTCACCTTCACCGTCGGGTTCGAGCGCGAAGGCTACAGCGAGATCGACCGGGCGCAGGAGACCGCCGCCGCGCTGGGCGTGAAGTCGATCCCCTACGTGATCAGCTCGGAGGAGTTCTTCACCCACCTGCCGCGGATCATCTGGCACCTGGACGATCCGATGGCCGACGCGGCGGCGGTCCCGCTGTGGTTCGTGGCCCGAGAGGCCAGCAGGCACGTCAAGGTGGTGCTGTCCGGCGAAGGCTCGGACGAGCTGTTCGGCGGCTACGCCATCTACCACCAGCCGGGCCTGGTCCGGGCCGGGGAGCGGCTGCCGGAACTGGCCCGGGCGCCGCTGAAGCGGGCGGCCTCGATGATCCCGGCCGGGGTCAAGGGCAAGGGTTTCCTCGAGCGGACCTCGACCCCGCTGCGGGAGCGCTACATCGGGAACGCGCACGTGTTCGTGGACAGCCAGGTGGACCTGGTGGCCCGGGGGCCCGGGTCACCAGCCGCCAGCGCATACGCCGTCACCGCTCCCGTCTACGACCAGGCCGCCGAGGCGGGCCTGGACGACACGTCCACCATGCAGCTGGTGGACATCAACACCTGGCTGCACGGCGACATCCTGGTCAAGGCGGACCGGATGACGATGGCGCACAGCCTGGAGCTGCGGGTGCCGTTCCTGGACCGCGAGGTGATGGCTGTGGCCGCCCGGCTGGCCCGGGAGGAGAAGATCGGCGGTGGCACCACCAAACTGGCGCTGCGCCAGGCCATGGGCGCCGTGCTGCCCCAGGCCGCGGCGGAACGGGCCAAGCTGGGTTTCCCGGTGCCGATCGGGCACTGGCTCCAGGGCGAGATGTACGGCTGGGCGGAGCGCCTGCTGCGCGAGGCCAGAACCGACGAATGGATCGACCGGGACGCGGCGCTCAGCCTGCTGGAACGGTTCCGCGCGGGTGAGCCCGACGTGAGCTGGCGGCACATCTGGGTGCTGATCGTGTTCTCGCTGTGGCACCAGATCTACGTGGAACGGGTGTACGACCCGGCCGCGCTCGGCTGGGAACCCGCCCCACGGCCGGGAATAACCTGGTAGACCGGCCTGGCCCAGCGGACTGGCCGAGCGGGGCTCAGCCGGTCATCGGGGCCAGGCCCGGACCGGGGCCCGGCCCGTACGCGGCCAGCTTGTCACGCAGCCGGCCGCGGCCGCGGTGCAGCCGCGACATCACCGTGCCGATCGGGGTGCCCATGATCTCAGCGATCTCCTTGTAGGCGTAACCCTCGATATCGGCCAGGTACACCGCGACCCGGAACTCCTCGGGCAGATCCCGCAGTGCGCGCAGGATCTCCGAGTCGGCCAGCCGGTCGAGCGCCTCGGCCTCGGCCGACCTGGCCTGGGCGGCCAGCGGGTCCGCCGGCATCTGCCATTCCTGGAAGTCGCCGCCGGACGCCTGCCGCGGCTCACGGCGCCGCTTGCGGTAGGTGTTGATGAACGTGTTGGCCAGGATGCGGTGCAGCCAGGCCTTCAGGTTGGTGCCCGGGCGGAACTGGTGGAATGCGGCGTACGCCTTGGCCGAGGTCTCCTGGACGAGGTCCTCGGCGTCCGTCGGGTTGCGGGTCATGCGAAGCGCAGCGGGGTACAGCTGACCAAGGAACGGCACGACGTCCTGCTCAAACCGCTGGTCCCGGTCTGGTGCCTCTTCGCTAGTCCCCATGGGTTACTCCACTACTCGGTCGTTACCCTTCACCCTAGAGACGTACGGGAACACCCATCCGGCTCGGTGAATCGGGTCACTTTTTTCCCCGCTGTTCCTGCTCTCCTTTTTTTACCCCCCGAAACTGAGAGATTCCTGAAGGCGCACTGTGTGCCCCAGCAGCGGAGCTACCAGTAGTTCGGAGCCGGGCTGCCACGCGGACTGGTCGGCCGGCCAGATGATTTACCACCGCCCATGCTGCCAGACGCCGGTGCGGCCCCTCGCACGCGGGCCCGCGGGCGCCCACGTCACAATGAGGCGGGTGACCAGCGTTTTCCCGGGGGGCCCCGCAGCAGGCGAGCCAAGACCAGACGATCAGATAACGGACGAGCAGGCGCTGATGACCCTGGCCAGCTGGCTGGGCGCGGGCTCCGTGGCCGGCTGGTCCAGCGTGGAGCGGGATCTGGCGGCCCGCGCGGGCGAGCGTGGGCCCGGGAGCATCCGCGCGGTCACGGCGGCCCGGAACCGGATCCGGGCCGGGGAGGACCCGCTCGGGGACGCCTTCTGCGCGCTGCGCAGCCCGGCGGGCCGGCGGGCGCTCGGGCAGACGTTCACCCCGCCGCCGGTCATCGAGAGCATGATCGCTTGGGCGGCGGGGACCGGGATCCGCCCGGCCCGGGTGGTGGACCCCGGCTCCGGCTCGGCCCGGATGCTGCTGGCTGCGGGGCGCCGCTGGCCGCAGGCGGCCCTGCTCGGCGTCGAGATCGACCCGGCGGCCGCGATCATCGGCCGGGCCAGCCTGGCCGCAGCGGGGTTTGCGGGCCGGTCCGCGGTGCTGCTCGGGGACTACTGCTGCGCCCGGCTGCCGCGCGCCGAAGGGCCCACGCTGTTCCTGGGCAATCCGCCCTACGTGCGGCACCATCAGATCGCCGCGCCGGGGAAGGACTGGCTCCGCCGCGCCGCCCGGGAGCAGGGGCTGTCCGCCAGCGGGCTGGCCGGGCTGCACGCCCATTTCTTCCTGGCCACGGCGCGCCACGCGGCCCCGGGCGACCTGGGCGTGCTCATCACCGCGGCCGAGTGGCTGGACGTGAACTACGGCCGGCTCGTCCGTGAGCTGCTGCTCGGGGCGCTCGGCGGCCAGGCGGTCCACCTGATCGAGCCGGCCACGGCGGTGTTCGCGGACGCGGCGGCGACCTCGGTCATCGCCTGCTTCCGCCCGGGCACCACCCCGGCGGCGATCCGGATGCGCCGGGTGGCTGGCCCGGCGGAACTGGGCGCGCTGGCCGGCGGCACCCCGGTAGCCGTTCCGGTGCTGCGCGCCACCTCCCGCTGGGGGCCGTTGCTCCGTGCAGCCAGGCCCGAAGCAGCCAAACCCGGAGCGGCGCGGCCCGGATCAGCCGGCCCCAGGCGCCCGGGTCGTCTCCGCGAGGGCCACATCGAGCTGGGTGAACTGTGCCGGGTGCACCGGGGCCAGGTCACCGGCGCGAACGCGGTGTGGGTCACGGCCGGTCCGCATCCGCTGGTCCCGGCCCGGTTCCTGATTCCTGCGGTGACCCGGGCCCGGGAGCTGATCGCGGCCGGCCCGGTCCTGGCGGCCGGCGTCCCGCTGCGCCAGGTCATCAGCCTGCCCGCGGACCTGGACGACCTGCCCGGCGGGGAACGGGCCGGCGTGGCCCGCTTCCTCCGCCACGCCACGGCGGCCGGGGCCGCGGACTCCTACGTGGCCCGGCACCGCACGCCGTGGTGGCGGGTCCGGCTCGGTGTGCCACCGCCCATCATGGCTAGCTACATGGGCCGCCGGCCGCCGGTCTTCGTGCGGAACCAGGCCGGGGCCAGCTACCTGAACATCGCGCACGGACTGTACCCGCGCGAGCCGCTGGACCCCGGGATGCTGGACGCCCTCGCGGCGTTCCTGAGCCGGTCCGTCTCCCCGGAGCAGGGCCGGGTCTACGCAGGCGGCCTGATCAAGTTCGAGCCCCGGGAGATGGAGCGGCTGCTGGTCCCGGGACCGGCCCTGCTCGCCGCGGAACCGGCCGTACCCCCCGCGGAACCGGCCCTGCTGCCCGCCGGCGCAACCCAGCAACCCGTCGGCGCAGGCCAGGAACGCTGACCGGGCGCTAGATCCAGCCGTGGTACCACATATGCGACAGCCAGGTCGCGTACGGGATGATCTTGCCCGCCAGGACGGGGTACAAGTAGGCGAAGTTCAGCAGGACCCCGAGCAGGTAGGCGCCGACCACCCCCGCGCCGACCGTGCGGCGCATCACGGAGGCCCGGGCCGGGCCGAGGATCAGCCCCAGGCACAAGGTGATCGACAAGATCAGGAACGGCTCGAACTCCAGCGCGTAGAAGAAGAACTCGGTGCGGTGGTCGTGCAGCGCGAACCAGAACCAGGGCAGCCACCCCACCGCCACGCCCAGCAGCAGCGCCCCGGCCCGCCAGTCGCGGCGGGTCAGCCACCAGGCCACGCAGACCAGCAGGGTCGCGATGGACGCCCACCAGATCACCGGCGTGCCGACGGCCAGCACTTCCTGGGCCTTGGAGCTGGCGCAGGCCCCGTGCGTGCCGCCCGCCGGGCACTGCCAGAAGAACGCGACCGGCCTGCTCATGACCAGCCAGGTCCACGGCTGCGACTGGTAGGGGTGATGCGTGGTCAGGCCCAGGTGGAACTGGAGCATCTGCTGCTGGTAGTGCACGAACGAGACCAGCGCGGAGATGACCGGGATGTGGGTGCCGTCCTGGGCGGCCCACTGCCGGTCATACCCGGTGCTGGTGAAGAACCAGCCGGACCAGGTGACCAGGTACACCGCGATGGGCACCAGGCCGAACCAGACTGGCATCCAGCGGTGCCGGCGCAGGGTGCCGGAGAAGCCGTTAGGCAGCCCGGCGGCCCGGCGCGCGCCGATGTCCCACGCGATCACCAGCCCGGTGAAGCCGAGCACGTACCAGATCGCGTCCCACTTCGAAGCCAGAGCCAGGCCGATGCAGACCCCCGCGCCCACCCGCCACCACGGGATCTGCTGCCGCCACACCTTCCACCGCGTGAGCTCGTCCTGGCGGCCCGGTTCCAGATGGCCCGGTTCCAGATGTTCTTGGTCCAGGTGGCCCGGTTCGAGGCGGCCCGGATCCAGCCGACCAGACTCCAGGCCGTCCAGCTCATGGCCGGCGGGCGTCCTGGCCACCGCCGTGGCCAGCCGGGCCCGGCTGATGTCCCGGTCGACGACCAGGCAGCCGAACGTGGCCAGGATCCAGAACATCAGGAAGATATCCAGCAGGGCCGTGCGGCTCATCACGAATTCCAGCCCGTCCAGCGCCAGCAGCAGGCCGGCGATGCAGCCGAGCAGGGTGGACCGGGTCATCCGCCGGGCAATCCGGGCCAGCAGCAGGATGGCCAGCGACCCGATCAGCGCGGCGGAGAATCGCCAGCCGAACGAGTTGACGCCGAACGTCCACTCGCCGAATGCGATGAACAGCTTCCCGACCGGGGGGTGCACGACGAACTCCCCGCCGGACGTGAAGATGTGCGTGTTCCCCTGGACGAGCATCGAGTTCCGGGCGCTCACATAGTTGTGCTCGACTCCGTACCGCAAGATCCCCAGCGCGTCCGGGACGTAGTACGTCTCGTCGAAGATGACCTTGTCCGGCACCTTCAGCTGGTTGAACCGCAGGAACGCGCCGAACGCGGTGACCAGCAGCGGGCCCAGCCAGCCCCAGAGGGCGCTGCCGGGCATGGGCGGGACCATCCGGGCCAGGAGCCGGGATGGCTGGTCGTTGGTCGCGGCTGGCTGTGCCGTCGTCCGGGGGGCCATCATCGGTCACATGGTATTGGCGCGGGCGGGTACCGGGGGCGCCAGATTGCCACGTATTGGCGTGGCAGGCATAACCCGGCCGTGCCCGGGAGATGGCACCGGGACATAGCGTGGTGCCCGGCATGAACACCAGCGACGCAGCCCACTCCAGCGGCTCCCCGGCCCCGGCCACCAGCGGCTCGGCCCCGGCCGCGAGCGGCTCGGTCCCGGCCGCGAGCGGCTCCCCAACCCCTGCCGCCCATGGTTCCCTGGCCTCCGGCGGCGCCGCCAGTGGTTCCCCGGCCGCTGACCGCTACGGAACGCTCACGGTGGCGGCCGTGCCGATCGGCCGCCCCGGGGACGCGTCCCCGCTGCTCGCCCAGGCCCTCGCCGAGGCCCCGCTGGTGGCGGCCGAAGACACCCGGCGGCTACGGCGGCTGGCCGCCACCCTCGGCGTCGAGGTGACCGGCCGGCTCATCTCCTACTGGAACGCGGTTGAGCGCCAGCGCAGTGACCAGCTGCTCGACGTGCTGCGCAGCGGCCAGGACGTGCTCCTGGTGTCCGACGCGGGCATGCCCACGATCAGCGATCCCGGATACCGGCTGGTGGCGGCTGCGGCCGACGCGGGCGCCCGGATCAGGGTCCTGCCCGGACCGTCCGCGGTGACCGCCGCGCTGGCCGTGTCCGGCCTGCCCACCGACCGGTTCTGCTTCGAGGGGTTCCCGCCCGCTAAGGCCGGCGAGCGGGCCCGCCGCTTCGCCGAGCTGGCCGCCGAGCCCCGGACCCTGGTCTTCTTCGAGGCCGCCAAGCGGATCCAGGCCACCCTGGACGAGCTGGCCACGGCGTTCGGGGCCGGCCGCCGGGCGGTGGTCTGCCGTGAGCTGACCAAGACTCACGAGGAGGTCCGCCGGGGCACGCTGAGTGAGCTGGCGCAGTGGGCGGCGGACGGCACACTGGGCGAGATCACCCTGGTCGTCGGGGGGCATCAGGGCGGACCCCGGATCACCGCCGCGGAAGCGGCGGCCGAGGTGGGCCGCCGGGCCGGGGCCGGCCAGCCGCGCAACGAGGTGATCGCCGCCGTCGCCCGGGAGTACGGCCTGCGCCGGCGCGAGGTGTACGACGCCGTGCTGGCGGCCCGCCGGGCCGGCCCCGGCGAGCCGGGCCGGCAAGACCCCGGGGGACCCGGCACCCACGCCCCCGCGGGGCCGGACCGGCAAGGCCCCGGAGGACCCGGCACCCACGCCCCGGCGGGGCCGGCGTAATCCGTTCGGGACCTGCCCGGGGTGCCCCTAGGCTGGAGTCATGTCCGCGACGACCCGTCACATCCTGACCGCGCCCGCCTGGCCGTACGCCAACGGGCCCCGCCACATCGGCCATGTCTCCGGCTTCGGCCTGCCCTCGGACATGTTCAGCCGGTACCAGCGGATGGCGGGGAACCGGGTGCTGATGGTCAGCGGCACCGACGAGCACGGGACGCCGATCCAGGTCGCCGCCGACGCCGAGGGGCTGACCACCCGCGAGCTCGCCGACCGCTACAACCGGGTGATCGCGGAGGACCTGCGCGCGCTGGGCCTCTCCTACGACCTGTTCACCCGGACCACGACCCGCAACCACTACGCCGTGACGCAGGAGATCTTCCTCGGGCTGCTCAAGAACGGCTATATCTTCCCGCAGACCACCCTGGGCGCGATCTCCCCGTCCACCGGCCGGACCCTGCCCGACCGCTACATCGAGGGGACCTGCCCGATCTGCGGGTACGAGCACGCCCGCGGTGACCAGTGCGACAACTGCGGCAACCAGCTCGACCCGGTGGACCTGAGCGCCCCCCGTTCGAAGATCAACGGCGAGACGCCCCAGTTCGTCGAGACCGAGCAGTACTTCCTGGACCTGCCCGCGTTCACCGAGGTGCTCCGCAGGTGGCTGGAGAGCAAGACCGGCCAGTGGCGGCCGAACGTGCTGAACTTCTCGCTGAACCTGCTCGACGAACTGCGACCCCGGGCGATCACCCGGGACCTCGACTGGGGCGTGCCCGTCCCGCTGGATGGCTGGCGGGATCGCCCGGATAAGCGCATCTACGTCTGGTTCGACGCGGTCATCGGCTACCTGTCCGCGTCCATCGAGTGGGCCCGGCGCTCCGGTGACCCGGACGCCTGGCGCGCCTGGTGGCAGGCGCCCGACGCCGAGTCCTATTACTTCATGGGCAAGGACAACATCGTCTTCCACACCGAGATCTGGCCGGCCATGCTGTTCGGCTACAACGGCCAGGGCAGCAAGGCGGGAACCCCGGGCCAGCTCGGGGCGCTGAACGTGCCGACCGAGGTGGTGTCCAGCGAGTACCTGACGATGGAGGGCCAGAAGTTCTCCTCCTCCCGCTCTGTGGTGATCTACGTGCGGGACTTCCTGGACCGCTACGACGTTGACGCGCTGCGCTACTACGTGGCGGCCGCCGGGCCGGAGAACCAGGACACCGACTTCACCTGGAGCGAGTTCCTCCGCCGCAACAACGACGAGCTGGTCGCCACCTGGGGCAACCTGGTGAACCGCTCGGTGTCGTTCGCGGCCAAGAACATCGGCTCCATCCCGGGGCCCGGTGAGCTGAACGGAGCCGACCGGGAGATCCTGGAGCGCTCCCGCCAGGCCTTCGACCGGGTCGGCGGGTCGCTGGGCCGGTCCCGGTTCAAGGCCGGGGTCAACGACGCCATGCGCGCCGTCGCGGAGGCCAACAAGTACATGTCCGACCAGGCGCCGTGGAAGCTGCGCGAGTCTGACCCGGAACGGATGCGCACGATCATGCACGTGGTCCTGCAGCTGGTCGACGACGCCAAGACCATGCTCACCCCGTTCCTGCCCGAATCCTCGGCCAAGGTCTACGCGATGCTGGGCGGCGAGGGCACCTGGACCGGGATGCCCCGGATCGATGAAGTGGACGAGGACGGCGCCCCGTCGTACCCGGTGATCACGGGAGACTACGACGCCGACGCCGCCCGCTGGGAGTGCCGGCCGATCACGCCGGGCACCACGCTCGCCGCGCCGGAACCGCTGTTCAGGAAGCTGGACTCCTCGATCGTCGAGGAGGAACTGGCCCGGCTTGAGCAGCCGTGACCAGGCCGGCGGAGTGAGCACGCCCACCCCAGGGCCAGCCGTCCAGCCCGCCGCTGACCAGTACGGGCGGCCGCCCGCCCCCGACCCGGAGCCGCTGCCGGCCGCCGCGTTCGACAGTCACTGCCATCTGAACCTGGTGCCCGGCCCGGTCGGGGACGTGGTGGCCCGGGCCGCGGCCGGCGGCATCTCCCGGATGATCACGGTGGGCACCGACCTGGCCTCCTCGTACTGGGCCGTGGCCTGCGCGGCCGGCCACGGCCAGGTCTACGCCGCGGTCGCGATCCATCCGAACGACACCGGGGCCGTGTCAGGTTCCGTTGCGGAGAAGGAAGCGGTACGGCAGGAGATCGCCGAGCTCGCGCGCGAACCGCGGGTGCGGGCCGTGGGCGAGACCGGGCTCGACTACTACTGGGACGACGCGCCGCCCGAGCTCCAGCAGGAGTGGTTCCGGGCGCACATCGCGATCGCCAAGCAAGCGGGCAAGGCGCTGATGATCCACGACCGGGACGCGCACGACGACGTGCTGCGCATCCTGGACGAGGAGGGCCCGCCGGACCAGGTGGTGTTCCACTGCTTTTCCGGGGACGCGGCGATGGCCAAACGCTGCGTGGCCGCGGGCTACGTGCTGAGCTTCGCGGGGACGCTGACGTTCAAGAACGCCCAGCCGCTGCGCGACGCCGCCGCGATCGCGCCGCCGGAGTCCCTGCTGGTCGAGACCGACGCCCCGTTCCTGACCCCGGTGCCGAACCGGGGCAAGTCCAACTCCCCGGTCCAGGTGGTGCACACGCTGCGCGCGCTCGCGGCGATCAAGCAGCTGGACGTGGCCGAGATGTGCGGGATCATCGAGGCGACCGGCCA
>DASQRM010000292.1:0-18860 GCA_035642895.1 Streptosporangiaceae bacterium
AGATGGTCCGGTCCAGGATGGCCGGATCCTCGTTGTAGCAGGGGACCACGGCGGCCACCGCCAGCCGGTCCAGCTTGGCGCGCTGCGCGTCCGTCACGGTGAAGGGACGCTGGAACCACGCGAGGAGGAGCTGGGTGAGCACGAAACCCAGGCTGACCGCCCACACCGCAAGCATCCAGCTCTCGTGCGGGGAGATGAGGCCCAGGGTGTTCCGGTGCAGGAAGATCGAGCCCGCCACGATCATGATGACCGGGATGATCGCCAACGCCCGGCGCGGCCGGAAGGTAACGCGGGGAATCTGGAAGTTGCGGCTAACGGCTAGGGCTCCATCGCCGGCTTCCGCCGGCGGAAGAACAGCCGTACTGTCACTGTCATCAGCAGGGTTGCGCATGCTGAGATCCCGAACACGATCCAGATCACCGCTCCGAACCCAGGACCGTCTTTCACGAAATTTCCCCCCATTGTTTGCGTAAAGCGGCGGATCATCATCGTAGGTCGCCATGATCCAGGAAATCCTCCCCAAGAGTGACCGGCTTTCGGTCATGGACATCATACAATTTTCGGGTCCGGGGTTCAGGTAAACATTCTAGACTCCTATTTCTTCCCATTTTCTGACCGCGGCTACCGGGGCACTTTGGGAATAACACGCCATATCTCCGGTGCTATTCGGTGCTATTCGGCAAGATATATGAATCCACCCGCATACCGGGCATGCCGACACGAGGCATTGTCCCGAGGAATGTTCACCGGTGAAACAACGTCGCGTTCATCACCAGGTGGTGCTCACCTCAGCTGGGCCGCGCTGCTCTCGCTGGCTGGCAGGGGAGATGACACCGGGTTCACCGCGGCCGCGTGTCGCTCGATCGCGGCCAGCATCCGTTCATGCCTGGCGTCCAGGTGGTCGCGGTGCGGCGTGCTGATCTGGACGGCACGGGTCAGTACCTGGCGGGGAACGGCCGACAAGGTGGCATCGAACAGCGACCACGAAAGTTCGTCGAGCGCCGCGCGCACTGCCCCGGGGTCCTCGGTTCGCGCGCAGGTGCCGGCGAGCGCGTACATCCGCTCATCCAGTGCGTCGGCAGACGCCATCTGAAGCGGGAACACGTCAACGTCCGGGCAGCACGCCCGCCGGGCGTCAGTGGCCTCGAAGGCGCTGATCAGCGGGCTCACGTCACCTGCGGTCATCGGGTCGTAGAGCCCGGGAAACGCCGTAGCCTCATACCCACGGTCGTAGCCGCTGAAGTAGATGGGGGCCGCGGAACCAGTCCACGCGAGTACGCCGAGCGCCACATCGAGCAGGGTCACCGGCCAGCCGAGATCGCTGATGGCATGCACCCGCAGCGAGCCGGGTTGCGCGCCCGCCTCAGCGGCCAGCAGCAACTGTGCCGACTGCAGCGCCGACTGCACGTAGAAGGCGATGCCGGTGTTGTGCAGGCGGATCACCCCGCCGTCACACCAGTCCAGCAGCCGGGCATGGATGATCGAGTTGTCGATCACGTGGGTGAACCTCGCGACCGAGCACGTGGCCACCCCACGCGCCGCTGCCTGCCAGAGCAGCCACTCGGCGACTCGCTTGGAGGCCGTGTACACCTCGGGTGAATAGGGACGCAGGGCCTTCCCGGTCGACGCGAAGATGACGTGCGGAACCCCGGACGACGCGGCGGCGCTGATCACATTGGCGGTGCCGAGCACATTGGTGGTCACGGTGCGGTGCACCTCATGCTCGGCGAGGCCCGGATCTCGCTGCCCCGCGACGTGGAAAACGATGTCGCATCCCACCTGGTCGAAGACGGCAGAAAGCTGATCCCCGTTCCTGATATCAGCCTGGACGTACTCCGCGCCCGGAAGCCTGGGCCATCCCTGGGTGATGCCGCGGCTGACGCTGACCAGCCGCGCGGGGGAGAACCGCGCCAGCTGTGCCATCAGCGCCGAGCCAATGCACCCTGAGCCACCGGTGACCAGTATCCGCTTGCCCTGCAGGCATCCCGCCAGGACCGGCCCCGGCAGGTCGATGTCTTTCCGGACTGCGGCCAGGAACCGGCTGTACTCTTCCTGCGCCTCCGGCTTGCTGGCCAGCAGCGCCTGCGTAAGCCGGCTCAGGCGCTCCGACTCGGCGCCGGTCAGGCTGGGCCTGCCCTGCGGCACCGCCTCATGCATCCCTGCGATGATCTCTGCAGCTGTCTGCACCATGCTCTCCATTGGTTCTGTATCTAAAGGCCTGGCCCCGGCCCTGGGCAGCGATGGCGGCTGTGTGCCCGGCGGCACCACCACGAGGCTGCGGCGGCGCAGGCCGGCTGGGGCACGGCTGTCGCGACCCGGGCACGCGTCATCCCCGGCTCAAATCACGATCCGCTGCACAATCTGGCGCCTGTCCTAGGCCAGCGAGCGGTCATCGTGAACCATTCAGGTCAGACCCGGTCATTGGGGAGATGAACTTATTTGCCTAAGTGTCCTATTTATTCAAGGCCCTGAACGGAGGCTGTACATATACCTCATAGGGGCGTTCAGCACAGTCCCCCTATCACCCAAATCGCCTCCGAGCGTCCAGCATATCGTGCGGTGAGGCTACCTGAATGCGCGCCAGCTCAGAGGTCGTTGCCGAAGCCCCGGCCGTTCACGACAAAGCTAACCGCACCTTCATCATTAAGGCAAAGGCTGCGCTGGAGACTTTAATCCGGCAATCTCGGGCTTTAGGGACAGGCCTGTCCAGGCCGGATCCCCCGCGTGCCTGGACAGTATCGGAGTTCCGACGGTATACGTCCGGAACCCGGCGAAACCCTACGCAGCCACCCGAAAAAGGACGGGCACAAGTTGTCGTATCCGACGCATTCCGGGCTACGTATTAGCTGACCATGTTTGGCGAGAGCGCGCGACGCGCAAAATGTTTTCGGGAAGCATAAGTGTTACTGGGATCAATGCGGTTACGGTGGTGCCCTAAACGAGCAGAAAGGAAGTTGACATCATGTACCGTCCCATCGGCCGGTCAGCGAGAAAACTGCTCAGCGTGATGACAGCCGCAGCCGCCTGCGTGACCCTCGCCGGGGTCGCAGGTGCGACCGCGTCGTCCGCGGCGGTGACCTGCCAGGCCTGGAAGGCCATGCGGGTCAGCGGAGCAAACGGCCAGCAGTACGTCATCAGGAATAAGCCCAGCATCAACCACAACGACCAAGGGATGTGCCTCTCGAACCCGGGAGGGCGCGCGGCCTTCACCGTCACCCGCTCCCCCGGATGGGCACCGTCAGCGAAGGTGCGGGCTTATCCCTACATTGGCACCGGCTGCTTCGCGGGAGCGTGCCCCGCGGGCGGTGCGGGCGTGATGCAACGGGCCGGATCACTCGGGAACAAGACGGTGCGCTGGGCGACCGTGACACCGCGGCATAGCGGCGTGTGGAACGCGTCCCTGGACCTGTGGCTCGGTCCCCATCCCGGAGCCGGTAACTCGGAGGTCATGATCTGGCTCCGGTACAGCAAGCCGTCGTGGTGGGACGGGCTGTACCCGACCGTGAAGATCGACGGCGCCAAATGGTACGTGGTGCCGCACACCACGTCTCCCGGCTACTACTACATCTCGTTCCGGCGAGCCACCCCGGTAGCCTCAGCAAAACTGCGGCTAGCGCCGTTCATGGCGGCCGCCCAGCGATTCGGCGCGGTCCGCAAATCCTGGCTGCTCTGGTCCATCCAGGCTGGCTTCGAGATCTGGTCAGGCGGGAAAGGCCTGGCGATCACCAAGTTCTCAGTCAGCAACTAGTCCTGGCCACCGGCACCGAACTTTCCGGTGAGCCCAGCCACCAATTACGGGCTGGGATAATTGACCCGACGCGCCCGCGAGCCGCGCCGCGAAGGCCGCTGCCTGCGAACGCCGGTGCATTCCCAGCTTGGTCAGCACCGCGGACACGTAATTCTTGGCTGTCTTCTCCGACAGGGACATGTGCTCAGCAATCTGGCGGTTGGTCAGGCCGTCACCGATCAAGTCCAGGACCCGCTTCTCCTGGGCGGAAAGGGCCGACACCGGAGCTTCGCCCTGGGCTCCTTCGCGCACGCGCCGCATCACCCGTTGCGCGGCGTCAGCGTCGAGAGTTGACTGGCCGGCCGCGACCGCGCGCACCGCGCCTACCAACTCGCGGCCAGACGCCTGCTTGGTCACATAGCCAGCGGCTCCCGCCATGATCGCGCCCAGCAACGCCCGATCGTCCCCGTACGCCGTGAGCATCAGGCAGGCCGTCCCGGGAAGCGCGGAACGTATGTCGCGGCACACCTGTACGCCATCCCCGTCCGGAAGCCGGACATCGAGCAGGCCCACATCGGGCCGCAGCACCAGCATGCGGTTCATCCCCGATTCGGCGGTCCCCGCCTCACCAACAACCTCGATGTCAGCCTCGGCCTCAAGCAGACCCCTGAGCCCGCGGCGCACCACTTCATGGTCATCGAGCAGGAACACGCGGATCGCCGGACGACCACCCTCAGCCTCCACGCCGGATGCCTCACTCATCGGACCCCCTATTCCAGCCGTCATCCACCGATGCGGCAGTGGGAGCAATCACCTCCCGATGCGGATGTTACTACGATTTGCACTCGATACGCTACTCACCGTAAGCTAGCCATCTCGGGGGATCAGGCGCCTCGACCGGGAGGCACGGTGGCGGGGGATTCGGCCAGTCCGCGAGTGCTGGTGGTCGATGACACGGAGGCGATCCGCACCATCATCCGCCGGGTGCTGACCGGAGCCGGTTACCACGTTGATGTCGCGGCCTCGGCACCGGAAGCGCGGGAGATGGACCCCGCCGGGTATGACGCGCTCCTGGTCGACGCCCACCTGGGCCGAGAACGAGGAACCGCGCTGATCCAGGCGCTGGTGGCCGAGGACCCGGCGGCGGCCCGCCGGTGTCTCCTGATCACCGGCGGGAAGCCGGACCTGGTCCCGGCGGGTGTCGTCTGCCTCACCAAGCCGTTCCGCCCGGATGAGCTGATCACCGCGGTGGGTGCGCTGCATCCGGCCGATTCCGCCGCCCGCCCCGAGGGACCACGGAGCAGCCAGCCGCCGGGCCGTCAACCACCGGGCCGCCAACCACCGGCAGCTCAACCACCGGCAGCTCCAGCACGGGGCGCTCAGCCACCGGGTGGCCAACCACCGGGAGCGCCGGCCGGCCGGCCAGCCGTATGGCCGCTTCTCGGCCTGCTCCAGAGGCTCCGGGCCGGCGAGCGCGCGGCGATGGCGGATTTCATCCATGACGGCCCGATCCAGGATCTCACGGCCGCCTTGCTGAGCGTTCAGGCGCTGACCAGGGCACCGCCGGGCGGCCTGGCGCCGCACGTGGCCGAGCTCGGGCACCATCTCGATGCCGCGGCCGGGTCCGTGCGCCAGATTGCTGACGACAGCGCTCTTCCCCTCCAGGTGGAGGCCGAGCTGTGCGGTCTGGTCCAGCGGCGCACCGCCTGGCTGCCTTTCTCGCCGGTCACGGCAGAGTTCCAGGGCACTTCGGCGGCACCCGGCACCGAGGCACCCGTCCTCGCGGAGATCCTCGAGCTGGCCCTGTTCGCCCTGGCCGACCTCGCCCCGCCGAGCCGGGCTGACATCCTGGTCCACGCCGGGGAGACGGTGCTGGAAATCCTGCTGACCCTCACTCCGGCGGACATGATCCCCGAGGGAGCAGGCGACGCGGCCGCAGCTCGCGTGGCACTGGCCGAACTGGCCCAGGCCCTGGGCGGCACCGCGCGGGCCAGCTTCGGGGCTTTCCCCTGGCGCGCCTGTATCCGGTTGCCGAGCCGTCCCGCGGCCGGGGGATTATGCCCAGGCTGGTGCAGGCGGTGCACGATCTGCCGGTCGCCATCGAGCGCACCGGCATGATCGTGGCCTCCACCCGCACCGGCCTGGGCGGATCGCCAGCCGAAAACCCGGCCAGCTAGGTCAGCCGGTCAAGAACGGGGTGCGATGTCTCGCAGCACGCCATCCAGGCCCGCTATGTAGAAGCCGCCCTGCGAGACGGCCGGAGAGCCCCAGAAGCCGCTGTTGTCGGGCTTCTGCGTCCACAGGGTCGCGCCAGTCGCCAGGCTCAGGGCGTACATACTGCCCTGGGTGCTCGCGGCCACGAGCACCTGCCGCCCGGCCGGCCCGGTGACCGCGGGAGAATCGAAGAAGGTGGCCCCGGAAAGGGCATGCCAGACCTGCGCCCCCGTGATGGCGTTGAGCGCGTAGACACCGGTGTCTGAGTCGACGTAGACCCGGTCGCCGACCAGGGCGGCCCCCGCCACGTCGCCGTTGGTGCCCTTGGCCAGGGCGTGCTTCCAGATCAGCGCGCCAGTGGCGAGGTTAAGGGCATAGACGACCTTGTCTTTGCCGGTCACGTAGACGACGCCGTTGGCGAAGCCGTTCTGCCCGCGCGGGGAGATGGTCGGGGGGGCGCCCACGTCAGAATCTGCCGCGGTGCTCGTCTGATAGCGCCAGACCCGCGCCCCAGTGTTGGCGTTGACCGCGTACACGGAATCATCGCGGTCTTTGCTGCCGAACACGAGCAGCGGAACGCGGCCCGCGCCCATCCCGTACGCCGCAGAGGACCAGGTACCGTCCGGGGTGCCTGCCCACGAGCTGAATTGCCAGTCCTTCTTGCAGGCGCCGTGCGTGTTGCCGGGACCGTAGATGGCGTATTCCGCTCCCGACACCGCGGTCGGGACGGTGCCGTCGTAGACCACCGGCCCTGACCCAGTGCTGACCACGACCGGGGAGGCGAGGATGGCGTGCCCGGTGCTGAATGAGCACATCCGCGCGCCAGTCGAGGCGTTCAGAGCGTAGATCGTGCCGGCCGTGGAGGCGAAGTACACGACGCCACCGGCCACCGCGGGCGAGTTCTCGACTACCCCGGCAGGCACGGTGAAGCGCCAGGCCGCGGCGCCACCTCCCGCCGGATAGGCGTAGAAGTGGTTGCCGGCGCCGGCGTAGACGAGCGTCCGGCCGCGGGTTGTGGCCACGGCAGGCGAGGTGTAGCTGGGGGTGCCGAGCCTCGCGGTCCACCGGGTCGTCAGCGAGTGGGCGGTCGTGGTGCTGATCGAAGTCTCCGGGGAGACACCGGAGTGGCCGGGATTAGCGCGGAACATCGGCCAGTCGGCCGCACTGGCGGTGCCCGCAATCCCAAGCGCTCCGGCCATCGCGACGCCTGCCGCCGCCATGACTAGCGCCGGCCGCGATTGTGGCCTGAGTATTGACATCAGCATGCTCCTATCCTTGGTTGTCTGCCGCCGGGTCGTAATGATGAGTAAGTTGCGTATTCGCACCAGAATTGGACAATGTTCACACTCTGGGTCTCGACCCGTTGGATTGCCGCCTGGAAGCGTACCCCCATTCCCCGACTCAGGAATGGATATTTTAAAGCTTCGGCCTGCATGCGCACTGATGTCATTTCATTGCCAGTCGCCGCCTGGGTCGTGACAGTGAGGAATGTCGGTCACCACGGCTGAGGAGGTGACCGCATGGGCGTTGTCCCAGGTCCAGGCCATACACGAGGCGATATGATCGCTCGCCGGCGGTTAAGGTCGCTTACTGCCGTCATCCACTGATTTCTCCGAATCGGGCCGGCCGCAGGCCAGGCTAACAGTATCCACCTTAGTCTCATGCATCGGTATAACACAGTAGAAAAGAACTATTCGGCACAGTGCGGATAAAGGCAGGCCTTTCGTCCGGCTCGGACCACCAGGAGTAATAGGGGCACAGCTTTATGCCAATTCTGCTGCTACAGTCGGTCCGTGACTTCCAGCCGATCGGGAGTAATCCCAGCCGATATCTATGTGGCCTCGCTGGCCCGGAAGTGGATGGCCGCTGGCGCCTTGTGCCGTGACCAAGCTGGCCAGGTCCTGCTCGTTGACCCCGTATACCGGGACACCTGGGACGTACCCGGGGGTGTGGTGGAGGCCGGGGAGTCGCCCCACGCGGCCTGCCGGCGCGAGGTGACCGAGGAAATCGGGCTGAACCGCCCATTGGGGCGGGTTCTCGCGGTGGACTGGGCGCCTTCTCAGCGTGACTACCCGGAAGGCCTCGTCGTGATCTACGACGGGGGGGTGCTCAGACCCAGCGACATCGCCGCCATCACGGTCCCGGCCGACGAACTGGACGGCTTCGCGTTCGTCCGGCCCAGCCAGGTAGCGGCGCGGGTAAGGCCCATCGTGGCGCGCAGGATCCAGGCCTGCCTGAACGCCCTGGACACCGGGGCCGTCGCCGCGCTTGATGACGGTAGCCCGATCATCTGATCTCAGCTCCGGGTGCCGGCCCAGGGGGCGGGCAGGTGGCGCCAGTCCAGGGACAGATGGCCGGGTCGTAGTCGCGCTCCGCGAGCCCGCGGAGGAACGCCGCGTTACCGCCGAAGTCCTCGTTGATCCAGCGGGCGGCCACGAGCACCGAGATCCGGGACGCCCCCGCCGCCCGTAACGCCAGGGCTGCGGACTGCGCGTGCCCGCCGCGAGCCCACGTATCGTCCACGAGCAGTACGTGGGCGCCCGCGGGCAGCGGCGCCGCCGCCCGGAAGTGCCCGGAAGCCAGGTCCCGCGAATACTCCACCTCGTCCGCGGCGGCCAGGGCGACCTCACTCCCGGGCGCTAACCGGCGAACGATCGCGTGCAGCGGATGCTCCCCCGGCTGGGCCGGCAACGAGGGCACCGTGGCCCAGTGCGTCACCGGCACGCTGGCCCGCCCCGTGCTCCCGGCCCGCCCCGCGCTCCCGGCGTGCGCCGCGCACCCGGCAGGCTCCACGCTCCCGGCCCGCTCCGCGCACCCGGCGTGCCGGGCCAGCCCTAACAGCACGAGTAACGTGACGATGGTCCGGTGCTCCGGCACCGGTGGCCGGGCCTTGTATCCCTGCATCACGTAGCCGGACTGCCGCCCGGCCACCGCATAGGCCAGGAATCCCGTGGCGTCCGCAAGCCCGGTCCGGCCGCGCCGCCGCTGGCACTGGTAGCACAGCCGGAAGCCCGATACCGGCGTCGCGCACACCGCGCAGGTGTGGAGTTCCTGGCGGACCGGGTTGCGCAAGTACCCGCCGGCGCTGGCCACCAGGGCCGCGCTCAGCCGGGCCAGCGCCGCAGGGTCAGCCATGTCAGGAGGGCGCCAGCCGGCTCAGCGCGGCCCCCACCGCAGCCGGCTCCCCGATTAGCTGGTCGACGACGTCCAGCACCGCCTGGAGCCGGCCGGCGACGTGCACTCCAGGCCGCCCCACCAGCGCCCGGGCCCAGTCATTGCCCTGCACCACCAGCGAGGTGAGGATCACCGGCCGCCCGTGCTCGACCGCGATCCGCGCCTGGGCCCGCGACCCGCTCTGCTCCCCGGCCTCGACCACCACCGTGGCCAGCCCGTACCCGGACATGGTGGCGTTGCGCATCAGGAAGTTGTGCCGCTGCGGCGCAGCGCCCGGCCAGAACTGCGACAGCACCAGGCCACGCTCGGCGATCTGCTCCTGGAGTTCCCGGTTCGCTGCCGGATAGGCCCGGTCAATTCCAGTTCCGATAACGCCAACCGTCCGGCCCCCCGCCCCGAGCGCGGCCCGGTGGGCCGCGGCGTCGATGCCCAGGGCCAGCCCGCCCAGCACGGTCACGCCGCGGGCCACGAGTTCCCTGGCCACCCCGGCCGCGATGTCCAGCCCGCGCGGGGATGCTGCCCGGGACCCGACGACGGACACGGCCACGTCGTCCCGGATCACGCTGCCCCGGGCGAACAGGACCGGCGGCGCCTGGTGGATGGCCCGCAGCCGGGCCGGATAATCCGCATCGAGGATGGCCAGCACCCGCCATCCCTGCCCGGTCCAGCCGGCGATCTGCCGGGCGGCTGCTTCGAGAGCGCCGGGCTCCCCGGCCGGGCTCACCAGCACCGGGGGCACCAGCCGCTCCCATACGGCTACGGCGCTGCCCGCCTCCAGCACCTCGGCCGTGATCTCGGCCCAGCCCCGCCGCCCGGGCCGCTCCCGGAGCAGCGCCATCAGGGCCGCCCGTTCCTGGAGCGCGCTGTCCTCATCCCGGCCGCTGCCCACCGGCCCAGCCTACGGCCGGCTGGGCCGGGTCAGGAGATGACGGTGACCGCGCACCGGACACCGTTCGCCCGGGCCAGGTGCGCGTCAGTGCTGATCAGAGGTGACGGTAGATCCCGGAGCACCCGGCCGCTAAAGTCCTAGTGAATCTGCGATCACTTCGATGGAGCAGGCGTGGATTTTGCCGAGAGTGCCGAACACCGCGACCTGCGGGCCGCCGTGGCGTCGATAGCCAGCGGATTTGGCCCGCAGTATTACGCGCAGCACGCGGCCGCGCGTACGCCGTGCGATGAACTCTGGGCCAAGCTTGGTGAAGCCGGATTCATTGGCGTGAATATCCCGGCCGAGTACGGCGGCGGTGGCGGCGGGCTCACCGAGCTCGCCCTGGTCTGCGAGGAACTCGGCGCGCAGGGCACGCCGCTGCTGCTGCTCGTGGTCTCGGCGGCCATCTCGGCTGAGGTCATCACCCGGTTCGGCACGGATGAGCAGCGCGCGACGTGGCTGCCCGGCCTGGCCGCCGGCACCACCAAGGTCGTCTTCGCGATCACCGAGCCGGACGCGGGCTCGAACACGCACCGGCTGTCCACCACCGCTACCCGGGACGGTGACCAGTGGGTGCTGCGCGGCACCAAGTACTACATCTCGGGCGTGGACGAGGCGGACGCGGTGCTGGTCGTCGCCCGGACTGGTCCCGCGGCATCCCGTACCGCCCCAGGCGAGGGCGATTCGGGTACTTCCCTGTCGCTGTTCGTGGTCCCGACGGACTCGCCCGGGCTGGAACGCCGGGTCCTCCCGGTCGACCTGCTACTGCCGGAGAAGCAGTTCACGCTGCATTTCGACGATGTCCGGGTCGGGCCCGGGGCGCTGATCGGCCAGGCCGGTGAGGGCTTCCGCCAGGTCTTCCACGGGCTGAACCCCGAACGGATCACCGGTGGCGCGCAGTGCGTGGGGATCGCCCGCTACGTCCTGTCCACCGCGGCCCGGTACGCCCGCGAGCGCCAGGTGTGGGACGCGCCGATCGGCACCCACCAGGGCGTGGCCCACCCGCTGGCCCGGGCCAAGATCGACACCGAACTGGCCGCGCTGATGATCCGGAAGGCCTGCTGGCAGCACGACCACGGCGAGCCGGCCGGCGAAGCGGCGAACATGGCCAAATACGCGGCCGCGGAGGCCGCCATCGCCGCGGCGGACGCGGCCATGCAGACCCATGGCGGGAACGGTTTCGCCTCCGAGTACGGGCTCCTGCCGTACTGGGGGTCCGCCCGGCTGCTCCGGGTGGCCCCGGTGAACCGGGAGATGATCCTCAATTACGTGGCCCAGCACAGCCTGGGCCTGCCCCGTTCGTACTGAGCCGTCCGCAGGGCTGGACTGACCTAGCACGGGAGATGCCGTGGACCTGGCGCGCAACCTTATCCAGCGGATCAACGTGGGCGACTCGCTGACCCGGTCCGCGGCCGCCCGCCCGGACCAGTTGGCGGTGGTGGACGGGCCGCGGCGGTGGACCTACGCGGAGTTCAACGCCTGGGTGAATCAGCTCGCCCACGGGCTGGCCGCCCGTGGTTACGAGCGGGGCGACGCGCTCGCGCTGGCCTCGGCCAACAGCGCCGAATTCCTCGCCGTGTATTACGCCTGCGCCAAGCTCGGCCTGGTCTGCGTGCCCATCAACCTGGGCTGGCGGCCGGACGAGGTGGCCTACGTGCTGGACCACTCGCGAACCCGTGGCCTGGTGGCCGAGAGCCAGCTGGTCGCGCACGTCCGCGACGCCATCGCGAAGGTGCCGGCCGTCGCCGAGGTGTTCGTGGCCCCCGGCACCGGCGCCGCGTACCAGGCGGAGCCCGCCGACCGGTCCTGGGCCAGCCTGGCCGAGCTGGCCGCAGGCTCGGGGTCCACGGCCGAGCCGGAACGCTTCGTGGACGACCGGGACGCGATCAGCTACCTCTACACCTCCGGCACCACCTCCTTCCCCAAGGGCGTGGTCGGCACGCACGTCGCGATCTACACCGAGTCGATGTCCAGCGCGCTGGATTCCGGCTGGAACTTCACCGACCGGTTCGCGGCCTTGATGCCGATGTTCCACACCGCCCAGCTGAACGCGTTCTGCACTCCCGCGATCATGGTGGGTGCGACCATCCACGTCCTGCGCGGCTTCGACCCCGGAGCGCTGCTCGACCTGATCGAGCGGGAGCAGATCACTCAGGTGTTCGGGCTGCCGATGATGTTCCGGGCCATGCTCGACCACCCGTCGTTCGGCGACCGCGACCGGTCCAGCCTGCGCCGCGCTGTCTACGCCATGGCGCCCATGCCGGACCAGCTGATCCGGCGCTGCCTGGACGGCTTCGGCTGCGACTTCGCGCTGCTGTTCGGGCAGACCGAGATGAGCCCGGTCACCACGTTGTTCCGTCCGGAGCACCAGCTCTCGCACATCGGCGCGGTCGGCACGCCGATCACCGGCGTCCAGGTCGCGATCATGGGCCCGGACGGGGAGCTGCTGCCCCGGGGCGAGCAGGGCGAGATCGTCTACCGCGGGCCGTCCACGATGAGCGAGTACCTGCACAACGAGGAGGCCACCACCGCGGCGTTTGCGCACGGCTGGTTCCACTCCGGGGATGTGGGCCGGTTCGGCGACGACGGGGTGCTCTGGTTCGCCGACCGCTACAAGGACGTGATCAAAACCGGCGGCGAGAACGTGGCCTCGATCGAGGTGGAGAAGGCCGTGTACGCGGCCGAGCCAGCGGTGTCCGAGGTCGTGGTGGTCGGGCTGCCGCACGAGCGCTGGACGGAGGCGATCACCGCGGTGGTGGTGCCCAGGCCCGGGGCGAGCATCGACGCGGCGGCCCTGCTCCAGGCGCTGCGCGGTCGGCTGGACGGCTACAAGGTGCCGAAGTCCGTGATCGTGGTGGACGAGCTGCCCAAGACCTCCACCGGCAAGATCCAGAAGAACGTGATCCGGGATCAGCACGCGTCGCACTATGTCATTTAACGGCGGGGTCAGCTGAACGCCGGCGGCTGACGGGGGCGCCCGGGCCGCCCGCTACTTCCTGGGCTTGTACTTCAGCCGCTTGCGGGCCAGCTCACTCTTGCCGCTGCGCTCGTTAGCTGCGGCCGCTTCGCGGGCCGCCTCGAGGTCGGCCGGGGTCAGCAGGCCGTGGGTGAGCAGGTACTCGGCCAGTTCGCGCGGGTGCCCGCGTTCTTTCCAGATCAGGCCCTGGAGCTGCTTCTTGTAGTCGGAGATGGCTCCCTCACCACTCAGGTCCAGGGCGATGACCACCTCCATCATCGGCACCGGCTGCGCGCCGGGCAGGCTGAGGATGAGCTCCTGGTAGTGGTAGGCCATGGCCAGCCGGGCGGCCGCGTTACGCGCGAAGTAGGCCCGGACCCGGTCGGGGGCGTCCGGCCGGGCCGGGCTGCCGCGCCGGCCTGGCGGGCCATTCGGCTGGACCCGCTTTTCCTGGGTCTCGGGCTGCTCGTGGCCCGGACCGGTCGCCGCGGCCGGGCGTTCCGCCGCGTCCAGCCGCAATGGGAGCACCCAGCTGCTCACGCTGACCAGCCAGGTCCCGGCCTCCAGCACCACGGGCAGGGTCTCGAAGTGGTTAGCCGGGGCCACCGGCAGGACCTGCCGGGCGGCCTGCTGCACGGCCCGGTGGTCCATGGCCGTGCCGGGGGTGTGCGGGGCCAGGTACACCGGGTACGTGCTATCCCGGCTGAAAAGCTCCCACCGGTGGTGCACATAGCGCAGCCCCGCACAGCGCGGGGACCGGTGCAGGGCGAGGTCTTTGTTCCCGCTGAGCAGACTGCGATCCAGCCAGGTGATCTCGTCGGGTGGGCAGGTCACCCACTCGCGTCGTCCGGCTGACCAGAGAAAAAGCTGGGCCACCGCCACTATTGTGCCGTCCCCGGCTCGGTGAGTCGCCCGTATGGCCCGGGACTACCTCCCGGAACTGTCCGGGCGACGGTCAGCCGATCTCCACCCGCGAGCCCGGCGCCTGCTCGTTCGTGCCCCAGCGGATCACGTCCCCGTCGTGCAGCGGCTGCTCTCCGGCGACCGAGGCGCCGTTCAGTGTCAGCCCGTTCATGCCCAGGTTGGCGACCCACCACTGGCCGTCGGAGTAGGTGAACCTGGCGTGTTCCCGGGACACGGTGGGCACGTCGGGGAGGCCGAGTTCGACCGCGCCGCGGCCCGCCCGGGCCCCGGACAGCCGGGTCTCCGCGACCCGCCCCCCGGTGATCAGCCGCAGCGTCGGGGTCGTGCTGCGGGCTGGCTCGGCGACGGTGGCGAGGCCGCCACCGCCGACGGTCACGTCGGTGGCGGACACCGGTGCGGAGTTGGTAGCACCGTCATGGGCGAAAGGCCAGCCCGCCGCCGGCTCGGCATTGGACGGCGCCGCGGGCCGGAACCCGGACGCCGCGGACTGGAACGCGAATGGCGCGGGCTGGAACCCGGACTCGAACCCGGACGGCGCGGCGGGCTGGAACCCGGACGCCGCGGGCTGGAACCCGGACGCCGCGGCGCCCAGCGGCCGGCCCTGCCGCAGCTGGTAACGGCCCGCGGGCACCGCCGGATCGCTGACCACGCTCACCTCCACGCGACCATGCCCGGCCAGCCGGGCCCCGTGCCCGGCCACCTGCTCCTCGTACACCTCGGCGGCGCTCGCCTGCACCAGGCCGATGTCCATCCGCTCACCCAGCGAGCCGACATCGCGCGGGTTCAGCCGCAGCTCAACGGAGTTGGGGGCGAGCAGCGCGCCGTTCGGGGTCACCACGAACACCTCGGGCAGGTGACGCAGGGCGAGCTGCAGCACCTCCTGCCCGTCGCGCCACGGCCGGGTGGAGATCTGCTGAATCCAGGGATGGTCCCTGGTCACCCCCAGGGCCCGCAGCGCGAGCACGGTCACCACGCCGAGCGCGGCGAGAAACAGCAACACGATGGTCCCGCTGACCAGCGACCCCGTCACCGTCCACAGCACCACCCAGCAGGCCGTGACGGCGGCGGCCACCGCCCACCGCTTGCGGCTGCGCTGGGGAGCACCGGGCGGGCGGCCACCAGGCATCTGGCTGCGGGGTACCGGAGCACGAGAGGGCCGGGGGGGCGCCTCCATGCGATCTGCCATCACACCGTCCTTGCCCGCGGGCCGCAGCGCGGCCATCTGTTCGTCCTGCCACCACGATGCGGATCAAGGCCCACGCAGGTCAACGGAATTGGCCCAGCTCCCAGACATCTGGAAATTTCCCGCGCCGTGGTTGGCCGGCCCGGCACCAGCAGCATGGAGGACCCCCGGGCGGGATGGCCCGGGGGTCCCCGTAGACCGGCGAGGCTCGGTGTCGGCGAGCCTCGCCGATGACACCCGGCCGGCCCGCAGGCCGGCCGGAAACATTCAGTCGGCCGGACCGGCGCCCAGCTGCACGGTCGCGGTGTGTGACTGCCCGGTCTGGTCCGTCCAGCCGATGCTGATCTTGTCGCCCGGGTGATGCTGCGCCAGGGCCGAGGACACGCCCGTCGGGGACGTGATCGTGTGACCCGCCACTGACGTGATCACGTCACCCTGGGTCAGCCCGGCCTGGGCGGCCGCGGACCCGGACACCGTGCCGGCCACCGTGGCCCCACTGGCCGTGGAGCTGCCGTCGCCGCCGTACCCGTTGCCGTAGTAGCCGCCGTAGGGGTTCCCATCAGCGCCGGTGCTGCCCGCGGAGGAGACCTGCACGCCCAGGAAGGCAGTACCGCCGATGTGCACGGTGGACGAGGCCTCACCCGCCACGATCTGGTCCTCGATCGCCGTCGCGTGGCTGATCGGGATCGCGAACGCCTGGGTGGCCGGCTTCGTTGACTGCGAGCCGAACGCGGTGGTCGAGATGTTGCTGGAGGCGGCCGTGTTCATGCCGACGACCTCGCCCTGGGTGTTGACCAGCGGGCCGCCGGAGTCACCCGGCTGGATGCCCGCGTTGGTCTGGATCAGGCCGTGCAGCTGTTCCGCGTTGCCCGCGGACTCATCCGAAGCGGTGATGGTCTTACCGGTCGCGGTCACCTTGCCGGTGGCCACGGACGGGGTGCCGCCCTTGCCGAGGGCGTTACCCAGTGCGACCACCTTCTGGCCACTCTGCACGCCCGAAGAGCTGAGGCTGACCGTCTTCAGCCCCGAGGCGTTCACCATCTGGAGCACCGCGACGTCGTGGGACTTGTCGTAGCCGACCACCTTGGCGCTGTACGTGCGCCCGTTGCCGACGTCGCGGACCTTGACTGAGGTCGCCCCGTCGATCACGTGGTTGTTGGTCAGCACCTCGCCGGTGGAGGTCAGTACCATGCCGGTGCCGGCCGCCTTGCCGTTCTGGTAGCCGAGCGTGGACACCACATCCACCAGGCCCGGGTTTACCTTCGCCGCGATCTGGGCCGTGGTCAGCGTGGATGAGCCAACCGCGTTCACCGCGCCCAGCCCGACGATCGCCAGGACGGCGGCCGTCCCGGCCGAGGCCCCGGCCAGCATGAACCGGCGCCGCCTCTTCCGTCCGGCGTCGGGCTCGCCCGGTCCGGAGCCGCCCGGCCCGGACTGATAACCGCCGGGCCCGGGCCCGTAACCGCCGTAGCCACCCGATCCGCCGCCGTAGCCGCCCTGGCCGTAGCCGCCCTGCCCGTAGCCGCCCTGCCCGTAGCCAGGCCGGCCGTAGCCGCTTGGCCCGGCGCCACCCGGCCCTGTTCCGGACGGCCCGGTTCCGGACTGTCCTGGGCCGGCGTATCCGGGCTCCCCGTAAACCGCGCTCATCTGGAAACGCTCCTCAGTAGGTCATCGCCCTGTTCTGGGCTGCTACTGAATAGTCGGCCGCGTACCTGAATGCGACCTCTAAGAACTCTCCGCCCGGCCCTAGACTTTCCTGAACGCTTCCTGAACGTTCCACTCCGGCACCAGCAGCCGTTCCGGTTGCTTGTGGCGGCGGCCCTCGATCAGGCGGACGTGATACAGGGAGCGCCAGCCCTTCCCGCTGAGCAGGAATTCGCCCGGGGTAGCCAGGGCCGTGACGCCGTTGAGAAAGGCCTGCGGATCGCCCCAGTGACGTTCGGCGGCGGCTCGCGCGTCCACGATGTCCACGACCTCGCCGCTGTCCGCGTCGATCCCGGCCAGGTATGGACGGGGCGCCACGTTAGCCCACACCCGGCCACCAGCCCATTCCAGGTCGTTGAGGCCGCCGATACGCTGCCCGCCGATACGCACCACGACCGTGCCGAGCGGCATCAGCGTCTCCGGGTCACGGCGGACCAGTTCACTGCTCCCGTCGCTGGTCAGCACGTACCGACCCGCGTTGCATATGCCCCAGCCCTCGCGGTTGTAGGAGATCGTCTCCAGCAGGGTCAGGCTGCGCAGGTCCCAGCGCAGGGCGACCCGCTCCCGCCAGGTGAGCTGCCAGAGGTGGCTGCCCAACCGGCAGATGCCCTCCGCGAACAGGTCGGGCGGCAGGGGCGCGGCGACGTCGACCTCGTCCTGCCCGAGCCGGTAGCGCCGCAGCATGGACTGGCCGTACTGGCCGGTGCTCTCCCACACCGTGCCGTCGTCCACGATCAGGCCCTGGGTGAAGCCGCGGCCGGGATGGGGCAGGCGGCGCAGCACCTTGAGGCGGTGAAACCTCGGCACAGCGGCACACCTCCATCCCGGACCCGGCGTCTCCATCACCGGCCCGGCGTCGTGGACCCCGCGGCAGCCTGATTATGCCGCGCGTTCCCCCGACTGGCCGCTGGACCGGGCGAACCGGGTCAGCACCGGCCGCAGTGGCTTGTCGGTGTACCCGCCGTCGGCCAGCCCAGCCTGCCGCTCGAACACGTTGCGGGCCCCGAAATCACCGGTCAGCCCCCAGGACACCCCGGCCGCGAGGAAGTACAGCGGGAGCATGACCAGGCCCCCGCACCAGGCGTACTGGGTCGCGTGCCGCGCCTCATGGGCGAGCAGCGGCTCCATGGAGGCGAGGGCCGCCCGGTCGCCCCGGGCCAGGATCACGTTCCCGACCGTGAACGCGGGGGCGACCGGGACCGGGAGCCGGTACCGGACCCCGACCAGCAGGCCGTCGGCGGCCCGGGCCAGCGTGGACCGCCCGGCCGCGGCCACCAGCAGCCCGGCCAGCGTGGACCCGTTGACCAGGTTGGCCAGCAGCCGCACCCGGTAGGCGGCGCGCATGCCCGGTCAGGACCCGCCCGGCCCCGGCCCGTTCGGCGGGGCCGATCCGTTCGGCGGGCCCGGTCCGTCCGGCGGGCCCGGTCCGTCCGGCGGGCCAGACGGTCCCGCGCCCCCCGCCAGCCCTGGGCCGCCCGCCACTTCGGGGCCGCCGGACCCGGACCCATTTCCATGGTCCCCGCGGTTCAGCGGATCCGGGTCCGGCGTCACCAGCCAGCCCCCGGGTCCGGGCGCGGCCAGCACCGGCTGGGGGATCTCGGGCATGCTGAGCGCGGTCTGGCTGTGCTCGACGTGGGCCACCGCGGCCTTCCGGTGATAGTCCTCCAGCCGCCCGATCAGGCTCGCGTCCGCGTACGGCCGGCCGTCTACGAACGGCCCCGGCTGCCGCTCGATCACGGCCACCACGTCCTCGCCGGTCAGTGTCTTGTGCGTCTCCAGCGCGTGGGCCAGCGAGAGCACCCGGTCCCGGTCCGCGGTGATGATCTCCTCGACCCGCATCAGCAAGCCGTTCAGGTTGTCCTCGATCCGGTCGGCCAGGGCCCGGCGCATTTCCGCCTCGGGATCCTGGCCCTTCTTGTTCCGGCCGCCCTGCCCGCCACCAGGCGAGCCGACCTCCAGCCGCTTCGCCGTGGAGTAGGACGACACCGTGGAACCCATCCCCCAGAAGCCCTCCATGAACGAGGCCACGGTGGTCGCGGACTCCAGGTCG
>DASQRM010000293.1:0-18077 GCA_035642895.1 Streptosporangiaceae bacterium
AGCATCGTTAGCCAGTTCATCAGCTCGGATAGGCGGCGCCGGGATCCACTGGGAATTAGATCAAGCGGATCTATACTTGCTGGATGCTGGATGTGACCAGGCTCCGCGTACTCGTTGCGGTAGCCCGGCACGGCTCGGTGACCGCAGCGGCCCGGGCACTGAACTACGCCCAGCCCTCGGTGAGCCATCACCTGTCCCGGCTCGAGGCCGAGACGGGGGCGCTGCTCACCCAGCGGGCCGGCCGCGGGGTGCGGCTGACCGACGCGGGCCGGCTCCTGGCGGAACGGGCCGAGGAGATCCTGGGCCGGCTGGACGCCGCAGAGAACGAACTCGCCGCGCACGTGGGCCTGCGGGCCGGGCGGGTCCGGCTGGCCGCGTTCCCCTCGGCGCTCAGCACGCTGGTGCCGATCGCCGCGGCCCGGCTCGAAGCCGAGAATCCCGGCCTGGATCTCACCCTGGCTGAGGCGGAGCCACCGGAAGCGCTGCGCATGCTCCGGGCCGGCTACGTGGACGTAGCGCTCGTCTTCCGGCACTACCAGGACGGCGTGACGGTAAGCCCACCGGAAGACACCGGCGACGGCACCCGGTCCCGGCTGCTGCTGGACGACCCCATCCACCTGGTCACCCGGGCCGCGACCGCCAGCGCGGACCCTCACCCGCCCCGGATCGCAGCCGATGAGCCGCCGCTGCCCCAATGGCCCGACCTGGCCGACTACGCAGAGTACCGCTGGATCGGCGGCTGTGAGCGGTGCCGCAGCTACCTGGTCTGGCAGTGCGAACTGGCCGGCTTCAGCCCCAAGATCGCGTTCACCACGGACGACTTCGTCGCGGTCCAGGCGCTCGTGGCGGCCGGCCTGGGGGTCACGACGCTCCCAGGCCTGGCCCTCCTCGCGGCGCGCCACCCGGGCATCCAGGCCACGCCGCTGCCCGGGTCGCACCGCCAGGTGCTCGCCGTGACCTACGGTGAAGCGCCGGAGCCACCGGCCGTGGCCCGGCTGCTCGACGTGCTCAGCGTGACCGCAGGCGCGGAGCGCCCGCCCGTCCCGGCGTGATCCAGTCCGGGCCAGCGCGGCCGGCTGGGGCAGCGTGGCCTTTTAGATCGACCGGCCGTGGGCCTGCCAGTAGGGCTCGCGCAGGCGGCGTTTGAGCAGCTTGCCGCTGGGATCGCGGGGCATCTCGTCGGTGAAGTCAATGGCCGACGGCCACTTCAGCCGGGCCAGTTTCCCGTCCAGCGACCCGAGGATTTCCGCGGCCAGCTCCGGTCCCGGGGTCCGGTCCGCAGCAGGCTCGATCACGGCCATGACCTTCTCCCCCCACTCCTCGTCGGGGACGCCGAACACGGCGACGTCCGCCACGCCGGGATGCATGATGAGTTCCGCCTCGACCTCGGCCGGGTAGATGTTCACCCCGCCGGAAATGATCATGTCCGCCTTGCGGTCGCAGAGGAACAGGAATCCGTCGTCGTCGAGATAGCCGATGTCGCCCACGGTGAAGAAGTCCCGCAGCTGGGCCGCCTCGGTCTTGGCCGGATCGCCCTTGTACTCGAACGTCGTGGTGCTCATCTTCAGGTAGACCGTCCCCGGCGTGCCTGGCGGGCATTCCTTGCCATCGTCGTCGGTGACCATGACCTCGCTCACCGGCCACGGCCTGCCCACGGTGCCCGGGCGGGCCAGCCAGTCCTGCGGGGTGGCGAGGGTGCCGCCCCCCTCGGTGGCGGCGTAGTACTCATACACCCGCGGGCCCCACCACTCGAGCATGGCCCGCTTGAGCGGCACCGGGCAGGGAGCCGCGGCGTGGATCATCCAGCGCATGGAGGACACGTCGTAGCGGCGCCGGGTGGCTTCCGGCAGCGTGAGCATCCGCTTGAACTGGGTGGGCACCATGTGCGTGCTCGTCACCCGGTAGCGCTCCACGTAGGCCAGCGCGGTCTCGGAGTCCCAGCCGTCCATGTACACCAGGGTGTGGCCCAGGTGGATGGCCGCGCCGCCGAACAGGGTCACCGCGGTGTGGTAGTTCGGGGAGGTGACCAGGTGCACGTTCGGCTGGCCGGGCGGGACGCCGAACATCTGGAGCAGGGCGGTGGTCAGCTCGGCCGTGTCGTCCGGGTCGATCCCGGACAGGTCCCGGCGCACCCCCTTGGGGCGGCCGGTGGTGCCCGAGGTGTAGTGCATGGTCGAGCCCGCCACGCGATCCGCGGGCGTGGTGGCGGGCTGCCCGGCGAGCAGGTCCGAGACCGGGAGGAACCCGGGGATCGCGCCGATGCTGAGCCGGGCCCCGCCGGGCAGCCCGGCCAGGTCCGCGGCCACGGACCCGGCTGTGGCGTACCGCTCGTGCACGAAGAACGCCTTGGCCTCGCTGTCGGCCACGATGTAGGCGATCTCCGGCGGGGTGAAATGCCAGTTGATCGGCGTGTAGTACCAGCCGCCCTGCAGCGCGGCCAGGTAGATCTCCAGCGCGGCCCCGCCGTTGGGCAGCAGCACCGCGATGCCGTCACCGGGGCGCAGGCCCAGCCCCCGGAGGGCGTTAGTGAGCTGATTGACCCTGGCCAGGAGCTCTCCCGCGGTGCGTTGAGTGCCATCCGGCTCGATCAGCGCGATCCAGCCGGGATCCACCTGCGCCCGGCTCCAGAACGCGAGCCCCATCGCCCACCTCCTCGGGAAACTACCCACGAGTAGATCACGGCTCGAGGGGTTCGCCCATGGTCGGCATAAATTTGCCCGGCCGCGGTGGCGTACCCGCCGCACCGGCCCGGGCGGCCCGGCATATCGCCGCACCGCGCGCCGCCGTACGGTACAAGTTGAGCCTGCGGGTTCGGACGAGAGGCAGGAATGAAACGGATCCTGCGCGGCGGCCAGGCCGTCGCGGCGATAGCGGCCGGGGCCCTGCTGGCTGGATGCCAGTTCGCGGTCGTCCCGCCCAAGAAGCACGCCGCCGCCAGCCCTGCGGCCTCGCTCCGCAACCCGTACGGCTACCGCCTGGCCGACGCGCCCGCCCTGCTGACCCAGTGCGCGGTCGACACGGCCCACCTTCAGCCCGGCACCGGCCTGGACTGGTTCAGCCACGGCCAGGTCACGATCACCACCACCAACGCGGATAACTTCGCCAGCTGGTGGCGCACGCACAACAAGCCGGGACCGTACCCGCAAACGTTCGTCATCGACGGCCACCGGACCCACTACCTGGAGTTCGGCACTTCCTGGGTCAAGAGCGGCAGCCTGTGGGTCCCCATCCGCGCCGGCGACCGGACGCTGGCCATGGACTACTCGCTGGCCGCCTGGACCGCGCGGACCGCACTCAACGGAAAGCTGCCCCCGGCGGTCTGCGGACCATCGGTGACGGCGAGCCAGCTCCAGGCGCGGATCTTCGGCAACGGCACCCCTGACCCCTGGTGACCCCGCCCGGCAGCCCCATGCCCGTGGCCCTGCAATTCCTGGTCTTCGGCTTCGCCGCGGCGGTCAGCCTGGCCACGAGCTACCTGCTGGTCACCCGGCTGGAGCGGATCGGCGAGCGGCTCGGGCTGTCGGAGGCGCTGCTGGGCATGGTGGCCGCGCTGGCCGCGGACGCCCCCGAGATCACCTCGGCGGTCACCGCGCTGGCCCAGCATCAGCAGAAGGTCGGCGCGGGCGTCATCATCGGCTCCAATGTGTTCAACCTGGCGGCCCTGCTCGGCCTCGGCGGGGTGGTGGCGGGCAGCATCGCGCTGCACCGCCGGGTCGTCATCCTCGGCGGGGTCATCGCCCTGTGGGTGGCGGCGGTCTGCCTGGTCACCACGACCGGCACGATCCCGCCCGCGGCCGGCCTGGTCGCGGTGCTGGCTGTCCTGGTGCCGTACCTCGTCCTGCTCGGCGCGGGAGCCAGGCGACTGCGCCGGGTGCCGGTGGCCCGCCGCTGGGAGGGCTGGCTGGCCGTCGCGATCTCCGAGGAGGAGCAGGAACTCGAGGAGGTCATCCACCCGCCGCACGGCCGCCGCCGCGACGTGTTCCTGGCCGTGGCCGCCCTGGTCGTGGTCGTGCTGGCCAGCGTGATCATGGAACAGTCGGGGACGTCGATCGGGTCCCATTTCGGGATACCGGAGATCGTCATCGGCGGCGTGGTGCTGGCCGCGGTGACCAGCCTGCCGAACGCGGTCGCGGCCGTGTACCTGGCCGCGCGCGGCCGGGGCGCGGCCATGCTGAGCACCACGCTGAACAGCAACGCGCTCAACGTCGCCGCGGGACTGCTGCTGCCCGCCACCATCACCGGGCTGGGCCCTCCGTCGGTCCATTCGGTGCTCATCGCCGTGTGGTACCTGGGCCTGACCGCCGCCGCGCTCGCCTTCGCCTACCGGGACGGCGGGGTGCGCCGGGCCACCGGCGCCTACATCATCGGGTCCTACCTGGTCTTCCTCGGATCATTGCTGGCCACCGCGCATACCGCCGCGCCCCCGCCCGGGCTCACCGTTCTCCCGCTCCTGATTACGGGCGTGGCCGGGGCAGCCGGACTGGCCCGGCGCCCTGACCGGCGGGCCCGGAAGCCGGGCCGGGCCGCGGGCCTGCCGCCCGGGCGGCCGGGCGGTCAGCCCGGCGACGACCCGCCCGCGGCCTCCAGCACGACCTCGGACGAGAGCAGGTCGTAGGCGTCCAGGTCGACCTCGCCCAGCAGGTCGGCCGCTGCGCCGAGCGCCACCGCGTGCCGCAGCGCGTCCGGCCACGCCCAGCCCTGCGCCACGGCGGGCAGCAGCCCGGCCACCACGGCCTCCGCGGACAGTGACAGCCCGGGGAAGCCCTCCAGCGCGGCCCGCCACCGCCCCCCGGGCCCGCTCGCTGCCGCAATGAGAAGTTCCGCACCGGAGAGCATGGCCGCCGCCTTCGCACCCCGGGTCACCAGGGCGGCCGGCCCCTCGGACAGCCCCGCGCCGGGGACCCCGGCCGTCGACGCGAGCAGCACCAGGGCGGGGCGGCGGTCCAGGCTGCGCCACAGGGCTGGGCCGCCGGCGTGGATGATGGCCGGCACTGACGCCTCCGCGGCGTAACTGGCCAGCGACGCGTAAATGTCCAGGGGCAGGCCGGCTGGGAGCCCGCCGCTCAGCACCACGGCGTCCATGCCCCGCACCAGCTTGCGGAACTCGCCGGCGAACCGGCCGAGTTCCTCGGTGGTGATGAACGGGGCGGGCTCGCTCAGCCAGGTGCTCTCTTCCCGCGCCTCATCCAGCACCTCGACGACCCGCCGTGATTCGCGGCTGATCCTGGTGAAGGCCGTGGTCACGCCCGCGCGGGCCAGGTCAGCCTCGATCAGGTCGCCCGCGCCTCCGCCCGCGAAGCCGGCCACCAGGACGTCCTCGCCCAGGCCGGCCAGGACCCGCGCCACCGCCAGGCTCCCGCCGCCGGCCCGGCTGGTCATCCGGCTGATGTGGTTGGACGCCCCCCAGGAGATCTCTTCCGCCTCGTAGCTGACGTTCACCGTGGCGTTCAGCGCGACGGTGAGGATCATGGGGCCAGTTCCGCGGCGACGGTAGCGCCCAGTTCCCAGCACGCCTCCAGGTCCGCGGGCCCGACGTCACCCACGACCGAGACCGGCGGCCGGGCGCGGCGCCACCGCAACCCGGTCGTGATCGACTCCACTGCCCGCACCGCGCCTCCGGTGTCGTTGTTGCCGTGCACGTACAGGCCATAGTGCCTGCGCTGGGTGGCCTCAAGGCAGGGGTAGTAGATGCCGTCGAAGAAATGCTTGAGCGCGCCCGACATGTACCCGATGTTGGCCGGGGTACCCAGCAGGTAGCCGTCCGCGCCGAGCACGTCGACGGGGGACGCGGTCAGCGCGGGCCTGGTCACGACCTCGACACCCTCGATGTCGTCGTGGCCCGCGCCCGCCAGCACCGCCTCGAGCATCGCCTGCATGGACGGTGAGGAGGTGTGGTGAACGATCAACAACCGGGCCATCGCCCTCGGACACTACCCTGGCGTCATGCGTTCTGCTGGTGCGGCCCTCGCGGATTTCTGCTGTGTGCTGCTCTTCGTGGTGATCGGCCGGGCCAATCACCACGACGGCGGCGCCGTGGCCGGGCTGTGGGACACCTTCTGGCCGTTCGCCGTGGGCGCGGCGGCCGGGATGGCGGTGACGCGGTTCTGGCGCCGGCCCACCGCGCTGGTCCCGACCGGGGTGGGCGTGTGGCTGGGCACCGTGGCGGTCGGCATGACGTTGCGGGTCCTCGCCGGACAGGGCACCGCGCTGGCGTTCATCCTGGTCGCGCTGGCTTTCCTCGGCCTGTTCCAGCTGGGCTGGCGGCTGGTGTGGCGGCGGGCCAGCAGCTCAGTGGCCCGGAGCCGTGGCCGCGTTGATTTCGAGCCGTAGCCGCGGCGTGGCTGTCCCCCCGGCCGGCTGACGCCGGGAGAGCCGGCGCCGCGCCGCGTCGGCGTTGTCCGCCAGCCGCGCGGCTTCCCGCTCCAGCAGGGCCGCCCCGGCGTCGGTGAGCCGGTAGTAGCGGCGCATCCGGCCATCGACCACTTCTTCGCGGTCCGACTCGAGCAGCCCCTCGTCGGCCAGCCGGTCGAGCGCCCCGTACAAGGTGCCGGGGCGCAGCGCCAGCCGCCCGCCGGACAGGTCGGCGACCTCACCGATGATCGCGTACCCGTGCAGCGGCTGCGGGGCCAGCGCGGCCAGGATCAGGAAGGTGGGCTCGCGCAGCGGATCAGTCATCCCCGCAACGTATCGGTGATCAACGTATCCGGGCAAACATCGTGTGCGGTTTCCGGGATCACCGGCCCGGCACGAGCGCGCAGAACAGATTCAGTGCTGTACGGTTCCGGCAGGCTAACCGGCGGAGTCGAGGGCGGCCATGACGCGATGGGGATGGCGCACGCTGAGCAAGTCAGTCGCGGGCGGGGCCACCACGGTTCTCCTGCTGACCGTCGGCCCTCCTGCGGAGGCCCAGCCCGCCACCACGGTCAGCTACCCGGCGTGGTCGTCCGCGACCAGGTACGTCGGCGCCGCCTTCGACACCTGCACCGCACCGTCGCTGGCCTCACTCCAGGCCTGGGGCGCCTCGCCGTACCGGGCCGTCGGGGTCTACCTCGGCGGGGTCAACCGCACCTGCAGCCAGCCGGAACTCACCCGGGCATGGACGGCCCAGGCCGTCGCGCTCGGTTGGTCGCTGCTGCCGGTCTACAAAGGCCTGCAGCCACCGTGCGGCGGCAAGGCCACCGACCAGAAGATCATCCCCGCCCAGGCCGCCGGCGAGGGGACAGCGGCGGCGGACGACGCGGCCGCCCAGGGCAAGGCGCTCGGCATGCTGCACGGCAGCGCCTTCTACAACGACATCGAGAACTACCCGGCCGCGAACGCAGCCTGCCGGACCGCCGTGCTCACCTACCTGTCCGGCTGGACGCGGGAGCTGCACCGGCTCGGCTACATCTCCGGCGTTTACGCGAACCTCAGCTCCGGCGCCCCGGACCTGTCCGGGGTCTACACGTCGGCCTCCTACGCCCGCCCCGACGCCCTGTGGATCGCCCGGTACGACGGGAGTCCGGCCCTGGCCGGGTGGGCCGGGATCCCCAGCCAGCAGTGGGCCGCTCATCAACGGGCCAAGCAATATCTCGGCGGCCACGATGAGACCTACGGCGGCGTGACGATCAACATCGACAACGACAACCTGGACACGCCAGTCGCCACGGTGGCCCGCCCTTACACCGCGACGGGGAATAACCCCGTGAAGTCCCGGACCGGTCCGGGCACGTCATACCCGGTGACCGGCACGCACTCGCCCGGCTCCCCGGTGCCGGTTCTCTGCCAGTCCCGCGGCTCGCAATTCGGGACCACCCCGGTGTGGGACAGGCTCACCGACGGCACGTTCGTCCCGGACTACCGGATCAGCACGCCGTCCAAGACCGGCTACAGCGCACCCCTGCCCCGCTGCATGTACCCGTACCAGGTCACGGCCGCAGGCGGAGTGAATGAGCACACCGGCCCGGGCGTCTCCTTCCCGGCCACCGGCGCGGCGCCGGGCGGCGCGCTCGGCTGGGTCACCTGCCAGCACGCTGGCTCGAAGACCGGCACGTCTTCGGTGTGGGACAAGCTCAGGGACGGCCACTGGGTGCCGGACTACTACCTGGCCACCCCCAGCAAGACGACGTACACCGCGTCCGTGCCCCGCTGCTGACCCGGCCCGGCCACCTGCGCGAACCGCGGCCTCTTGCCAGCCCTGCGCCCTCCGAAATAGACTGAACGTTCAGTCAGCGTGAAGGAGCGCACCGTGCCGAGTCAGCAGGACAGCCCCTCGCGGCTTTCCGACGATCTCTCCAGCGTCATCGCCCAGCAAGAAAAGATCTTCGTCGAACGCCAGCCGGAGTCGGCCCGGATGGCCGACCGCGCCCAGCACAGCCTGGCCGGAGGGGTGACGTCCAGCTGGCAGATCACTGTGCCGCAGCCGGTCTGGCTCAGCCACGGCAAGGGCTCCAAGATCTACGACGTCGATGGCAACGAGTACGTCGACCTGCACGGCGGATATGGCGCGGCGCTGGCCGGCCACGCCCACCCGGCCATCGTGGAGGCCGTGCACAGCCAGGTCGGCCTGGGCACGCACTTCGCCCAGCCCACCCAGAACGCGGTGGCCGTCGGGGAGGAACTCGCCCGGCGGTTCGGCCTGCCACTGTGGCGGTTCGCCAACTCAGGCACCGAGGCCACCATGGACGCCGTGCACCTGATGCGGTCGATCACCGGCCGGGACCTGATCATCAAGGTGGAGGGCGGCTATCACGGCCACCACGACTCGGTCCAGGTGTCGGTGACCCCCGAGGCCGACGAGGCCGGCCCGGCGGACCGGCCCGCCCAGGCCCCGTCCAGCTCGGGCATCCCCGAAGCGATCATGAAGCTCACCCTGGTGGCCACGTTCAACGACCTGGCCAGCGTCGAGCGGCTGCTCGACGAGCACCCCGGCCAGATCGCCGGGATGATCATCGAGCCGATCATGATGAACGCGGGCATCATCGAGCCTGAGCCGGGATACCTGGCCGGGCTCAAGGATCTGCTGCACTCCCGGGGCGCGCTTCTCACCTTCGACGAGGTCAAGACCGGGCTGACCGCGGGCTATAGCGGCGCTACCGGGCTGACCGGGGTGACGCCGGACATCATCTGCCTGGCCAAGGCCATCGGGGGTGGCGTGGCCATCGCCGCGGTCGGCGGGTCGGCCGAGGTCATGGCGCACGTCGCGGACAACGGCTACGAGATGGTCGGCACGTTCAACGGCAACCCGCTCGCGGTGGCCGCCTGCCGGGCCATGCTCACCGAGGTGGCCACACCCTGGGCATACCAGCGGATCGATGCGCTCCGGGAGCGCGCGGTCAGCGGCATCGAGCGGGAGATCGCCCGGACCGGGCTGGAGGCCCACGTGGTGGCGGTCGGAGCCAAGGGGTGTGTGGTGTTCGCCCCGGAGCCGGTCCGCGACTATCGCGGCTTCCTGGGCATCGACGACCGGTACAGCCATGCGCACTGGCTGTTCCAGCACAACGGCGGTGTGTTCCTGCCGCCGTGGGGCAAGATCGAGCAGTGGCTGATCTCGGTCCAGCACGACGAATCAGACATCGACCTGCTCGTGCAGAACTTCGCCCAGTTCGCGGCGGCAATCAGCAGAGGATCCGAGCTGTAACATGCCAGATCTTGCGCCGGTGGTGGTTGGGGGAGTAGGAGTGTTAGGTCCCATTGACTCACCAGTCAAAGTGTGAGATCTCGGCCAAGACATTGGTGAAGGGGTGTGGGCGACGATGGCAGGACACCCGAAGGAGCAGCCGGTTTGGCGCGGGGGTATGACGAGGAGGGAGCTCCTCAAACGGTCCGCGGCGGCTTCCCTCGCGCTGCCCGGGGCCGCGGCGTTCCTCGATGCATGCGCGAAGCCCGGCACCGCGAGTTCCAGCGCGCACGCCAACGGCCCTGGAATGGGCAGCTACTGGCCGGCCGGCTCGCCGTATCCGCTGGCCCGACAGGACTCGCCGGTCACGTGGAAACTCTGGCGTGACCCCATCAAGCCGGGCCTCGCGCCGGAGAAGGGGGCGACCCTCCAGATCTACAACTGGGCCGACTACATCTGGCTGAAGGTGGTGAGGCAGTTCTGCAAGGCCTACAACTGCAAGTACCAGATCACCACGTTCAACAACATGGACGAGGGGCTCGCGAAGATGCGGACGGGGCAGCTGCAGTTCGACGCCTTCATGGGGGTGACCCCGGACATCCTCGGCAAGCTCATCACCGGCAAGCTGCTCCAGCCGCTCAACCACAGCTACATTCCGCACCTGGCCTCCGACGTTTGGGAAACCTACCAGAACCCGTTCTACGACCAGCGATGGCATTACACGGTGCCGTACACCACTTACACGACCGGGATCGGGTACCGGCGTGACCTCATCCCCGATGCTCAGATCCGCGGCATGTCGAACCCTTATGAGATCTTCTGGGACACCAAGTTCAACGGCAAGATCGGGATCTACGACGATTACCGCGAAGCCATCTCCATGGCTTTGCTGAAGAACGGCATCACCGATCTGAACACCGGGAACCAGAAGTACATCAACCAGGCACAGAAGACGCTGATATCACTGATTAACGCGGTCAACGTGCGCGCCAGCATCAACGGCGTTTACATCGGCATCCCGAAGGGAACCTTCGACATCCATCAGTCATGGTCGGGAGACATCGTGGCTGCCTGGCAGTACACGCCTGTACAGAACATGAAGACGTGGCAGACGCTCGGCTACTGGTTCCCAGCGAACCGCAAGGGCGCCGTCTTCAACGATACGGTCACTATTCCCGCCAATGCGCAAAACCCGGTGCTGGCGCACCACTTCCTCGACTGGATGATGACGTACCAGAACGCGATGCTGAACTTCACGTGGAATGGATACCAGCCACCGCAGCGACAGGCGGATCCCGCGACGCTCACCACGACCAAAAGCTACTACGGAGAGCCATACGTGTTCCCGTGGTTGTCCGACGCGGTCGTGCACGAGAGCGACTTCCACACCGGGCACTTCCAGGAGGAGCTCACGCCCCAGGTAGATCAGCTGTGGCACAACGCGTGGCAAGCGTTCAACAGTGCCTGATGCGCAGCACCCTCAGCCCCGCCGCCGGGTGAGAGTCCTGCCGCGGAAGCGGCCGCGCGAGGAGGCCACAGGGGGCTGGTATCCGCGCTGGTACTGGCCGGGGTTCGCGCTCCCCGGCTCGCTCTGGATCCTGCTGCTCTTCGTGCTGCCGTTCTACGTAGTCGTGTCCATCGCTTTTGGCACGGTCGACCCGGTCTTCCAGAGTCCGCTGCCCGTCTACGAGCCATGGTGGTGGACCAGTAGGTATCTGCTGGAGGAGTGGCACTTCGTCACCGGAGAATTCCGGGCCGTGGAATTGCGGACGCTCGCCTACGTCGTCCTGGCGACCGCCATCTGCCTGGTGATAGCCTACGCGGTCGCGTATTACGTGGCCAGGTTCGGGGGGAAGCGGAAGGGGCTCTTCCTGGTGCTCCTGATCGCGCCCTTCTTTATCAGCTACCTGATGAGGATGCTGTCCTGGGTCGAGCTCCTGCAGCCGAACGGCTACGTGAACAGCGTGCTGACGTTCCTTCACATCACGCCGCATCCGATCAACTGGCTGGCTGGGGTGCCGTTCACCGTCGTGCTGGGCCTCGTGTACGGCTATGTCCCTTACATGATCTTGCCGCTTTACGGTTTCCTCGACAGGATCGACCAGAGCCACCTGGAGGCAGGGCGTGACCTTGGAGCGAACCCCTTCTGGACGTTCGTACGGGTGACCCTGCCGTTGTCGAAGCCGGCGATACTGGCCAGCCTGGTGATCGTCACCCTGCCCATGTTCGGCGACTACTACACGAACAACCTGCTCTCGGGTTCCCCCAAGACCACGATGTTCGGGAACCTGCTCGACAACGCCATGGAGGCGACTGGGCAAGGCCCGGAGGCGGCCGTCCTGGTCCTCTTCCTGGTCGTGTTCCTGATGATCCCGATGCTGTACTACATGCGCGAAACCGCGAAGGCGCAGAGGAACCAATGAGCGAGAGGGTAAGTGCGCGGCCCCCGGTTGACCGGCCGAGGGCGGGACCCGCCCCCGTCGCTTCCTCCGGGCGCACGAGAACGCCTCTGGGCTGGTGGCGAAACCCCTGGCGCCGGCCGTACGTCCTGGGCACAGTCACGTGGATGTACCTCGCGTGGTCGCTGCTGCCGGTGCTCATCGCCATCGGGATCTCGTTCAGCGCGGGACGATCGAACGCCGTCTGGCAGGGGTTCTCCACCCAATGGTGGTGGGGACATCCTAAATCCGACCCAACCGGGGCGCTGTTCGTAAGCCCGGAGCTGCACGCCGCGCTGATCCAGAGCCTGCGCCTGTCGTTCCTCACCATGTTCATAGCGGTGCCGATCGGCGTGGCCTTCGCGATCGGCATATCGCGCTGGCGCGGGCCGGCGCCGGCCGGCGCCAACTTCCTCATGCTGTTCTCCTTCGTGATACCCGAGATCATCATCGGGATATCCATGTTCCTCTTCTTCACCTACCTGCTGAAGTTCGTACATCTCGGTACCGGTGCTCAGCTGCTCTCCCTGGTGACCTACCAGGTCTCTTACCCGGTGATCATCGTCCGAGCCCGCATGCTCTCGATCGGCAAGGAATACGAGGAAGCGGCGACGGATCTCGGCGCCTCCCCGACTCAGGCCGTCCGCAGGGTCCTGCTGCCCCTGCTGTACCCCGCGATCCTGGTCAGCTTCGTCCTAGTGTTCGCCGACACGATCGACGACTTCATCACCGTCCGGTACCTGTCCGGCGGTGCGAGCACCGAACCGCTGTCGGTGAAGATCTACAACTTCTCGCGAGGGACGCTCACGCCGGCTGTAAACGCGGCCGCTACCTTCCTCCTGATCTCGACGCTCGTGATCGCTCTCCTCGGGGTGTTTCTGTACCGTCGAATCACAAGAGGTCAACGGGGCCAGACTAAGGAGATGACTGGCTACTTGTCCTGAGGTCCCTGGAGGCACCTCAGTGATCACAGGGTGGAGACGCTTGTGCGCCTGGGGTGGCCCAGATCGACCCTCCGGAGGCAGCTTCCTGAACGCCGTCGTGGCCCTGTCTGCTTCGGACGCCTGGGCAGTTGGGCTGTCCCGCTCCCCGGGTGGGCCGGCACGGACGCTGGTGCTGCATTGGGACGGATGGCGGTGGGGCATCACTGCCAGCCCGAATGCAGGGCCTGGAGACAACTTCCTCGTGTCGGTGGCGGCGGCATCAGCGCGAGACGCGTGGGCGGTCGGTTACCGCGACGCCAGGGGGGTCTATCGATCGCTGGTGGAGCACTGGGATGGCGATCGCTGGACTGTCGTGCGGCTGCCGCGGCTCGGCGGCCCGGGCAACGGGCTGAATGCGGTGGACGCGGCCGCTTCCGGCGTCGTGTGGGCGGTGGGTGGATCGGCCAGGGCGCGCGGCCCATCTCAGCCACTGGTCCTTCGACTCCATGGACCGAACTGGTCTTCTGTCCCCGCTCCCGCGAGCCTTCACAGCGCCACGTTGAACGGGGTCGCCGGAAGATGTCTGGGCGGTCGGAAGCTCGTTCGACGGCCGCTGGTACCAGCCGATGGTCGAGCACGGCACCAACGGGGGGTGGTCGAGCGTTCCAACCCCTGGCACCCCCGGCTACGACAGTCGTCTGATGGCCGTGGCCGGGTTCGCCGGTGGCGAGCTGTGGGCGGTCGGGAGCGCCTCACGAGGCGCCGGCACCCAGCGTGCCCTGATCCTTCACCGCTGCGCCAGCTCGCCCTCCTGACGACCGGAAGCAGCGGCCGGCGTCTCCTCGCCGGCCACCTCGGTGTCGTCGACGAGCACCCGGATCGCGTCGGGGGGCAGATGGACGCTCACGGCCGTTCCCTGCTGCCAGGGCGGGTCTCCGCCGCTATTCTGCATCCACGCCTGCAGGGTCTCGCCATGCGCTAGGTGAACGAGGACCTGGATAATGGAGCCCACGTAGAGCACCCGCTCGACCATGCCCGGGATACGGTTGTCGCCCGGGGCCCCCTGATCCTCGAGCTGAACCCGCTCGGGGCGGATCACGACTCTCACCGGTCCCCGGGCGCTCAAGTCACCACGGGTGGCCGTGAACGGGAAATTACCCAGGCGTAGCCTTCCTCCGCCGTCCCCCAGTGCCGACATCAGGTTGGACACCCCGAGGAAGTCGGCGACGTATGCGGTGGATGGCTCTTCGTAGACCTCGACCGGGCTGCCGATCTGCTGGATCCTGCCATTCGCCATCACGGCCAGGCGGTCGGACATGGTGAGCGCCTCCTCCTGATCGTGGGTCACATACAGGAATGTGATCCCGACCGTTTCCTGGAGGGCCTTGAGCTCTATCTGCAGGGCCTTTCGCAGCTTCGCGTCCAGGGCCCCCAGCGGCTCATCAAGCAGGAGGACCGACGGGTTCAGGACGAGGGCCCGGGCCAGGGCCACCCGCTGCTGCTGGCCTCCAGAGAGTTGGTTGGGCCGGCGCTTCTCAAATCCCTCCAGCTGTACCAAGGCGAGCGCCCGCTGAACCTTCACGGCCTTCTCAGATTTGGGGATCCGCTTATAGCGGAGCCCGAACGCGACGTTGTCGAATACCGATAGGAATGGAAAGAGCGCATAGCTCTGGAACACTGTGTTCACGTTCCGGTGGTGCGGCGGCGTGCGTGCCATGTCCCGGCCGTCGAGGAGGATACGCCACCCGGTAGGTTGCTCGAAGCCCGCGATGAGCCGAAGTGTCGTGGTCTTTCCGCACCCTGAGGGGCCCAGCAGGGAGAAGAACTCCCCTGCGGGGATGTGCAGGTCAATTCCGTTGACGGCGACGGTGTCGCCGAACCGCTTCGCCAACTCGATCAGCTGGACATCGCCACCGGACACTGCCGCCCTCCGATCACGCTCAGGCCCGCAACGACCGTGCGAAGGCCTACAATTTCGACCTGGCCCGGTCCACGTCGTCGCCACATTGATCCGAGCGCATTCGCAACTCGCATCTTCCTCACGGCAAGAGCATTACCCCCGCCGTCGGGTCTGTCTACCAGCCACCTGGCTACCCCGTCCAGCATGATCCGGCCGGAGGTGGGCTGCTCGAAGCCCGCGATCAGCCGCATCGTGGTCGTCTTGCCGCACCCCGACGGCTCGAGCAGCGAGAAGAACTCGCCACTGTCCACGGCGATTTCGGTGAACCGCTTGGTCAGTGAGACCAGCTGAATGTGTCCACCGGGCACCCGGTCACCTCCCCTAGTCCCGCTGGCTAGCCGTCATCCTCTCCTGAGCCGGCCGGCCGGCCCAGTCGAAGCCCAGCTGGCTGGCTGCAAACCGCATGCTGAGCTCGAACGCACGCTCCGGATCCACCGAAGTGTCGTGCAGGGCGATCTGGACGGCCAGCCCGTCCAGCAGCGCGGACACCGTCAGCGCGAAATCCTCGGCGTTCACCGGACCGAACTCGCCCGCCTCCTGGCCCGCCAGCACTAGCGAGCTGATCGTCTGGCGCCAGCGCTCATCGAATTTCTGCCGGACGCTGGCCACCTCAGGCAGCCGAACCGACTGCGCCCACAGATCGAGCCATAGCAGCCAGGAGCCCGCGGCCTGGTCGGCTTCGGGCAGGCAGCTCATCGCGACCAGTTCCTCCAGCCGCCCGGCCGCGCTGGGAATGGCCGCCATACGCCGCTTCCCAGCTTCGTACCAGGTGTCCTCGGCATACCGCAGCGCTTCGGTCAGCAGCTGGTCCTTGGTCTTGAAGTAGTAGATGACCAGGGCCGGGCTGGTCCCGGCGCGGGCTGCGACATCCGCGATCCTGGTCTCCGGGAAGCCGCGCTCCTCGATCACCTCGATGGCAGCCCGCAACATCTGCCCGCGGCGCTGGTCGGCGGTGTCGGCCACACCGCCAGCACGTTCACTCATGCGGACATCCTTGCCCACCTTGTTGCCTGGTGGCGCGCTTTCCTGCGCCGTCGCGCGGATCGGCGGCACGAGTTGGCGCGCGCTCTTGTGGCAACGGTATCAGGTTTCTAGACTGAACATTCAGTCAATGTAGTACGTACCTCGTCGGGAAGGACAGCAACATGGCCGCACCACAGGCTGGAACCTACGACGCGATAGTCGTCGGCGGGGGACATAACGGGCTGGTCGCGGCCGCGTATCTGGCCCGGTCCGGCGCACGCACGCTGGTCCTGGAGGGCCGCGGCAAGAGTGGAGTCCACCGCCCGGGCCGCGCACGAGCACGGCTACCACGTGGTGCTGGCCACCGACGCGATGACCGACCGGGACCCCGACCTGCACGAAAACAGCGTGCAGCGGATCTTCCCCCGGCTGGGTGAGACGGCCACCGACGACGTCCTGGCCATGCTCGACCAGACGCGGTAGCCCAGCCTTCACGGCCGCCGGGCGACCCCGCAATAGCCCCAGCGTGAACCGTCGCTGTCGGCGAGCGCGGGGTCCTCGCAACCCCACAGGCCCAGGTGGACCACCTCAGCCGGGGCGCCCTCGTACGGCGGCTCCAGGCGCAGCCCGGCGAAGAACCGCCGCACCGACGCCCGGTCCCGCAGGTGCAACTGGACCGGCGCGTCCGCGTACACGTCCTCCCAGCGCTCCACGGCGAACGGCGGCACGCCGTCCGCGGTGGCATGGGACAGGGCGAGATAGCTGCCGGCCGCGAGCGGGTCCAGGTACTGGTGCACCAGCCCCCAGGGGTCCGACCCGTCTGCGACGAAGTGGATGACCCCGGTCATGATCAGGCCGGTCGGCTGGCTGAAGTCGATGAGCCGGACCAGTTCCGGGTGCGCCAGTAAGGCGTCGGGGTCGCGCAGATCGGCCTGGATCAGCGTGGCATCGTCGTCACCGTCGAGCGCGTAGCCGAACTCTGCGACGGTGGGGTCCATGTCCACGTACACCACCCGGGCGGTCGGCAGGATCTCCCGGACGACCTCGTGGGTGTTGCCCACCGTGGGCATGCCGCAGCCGATGTCGAGGAACTGGCCGACGCCCTGTTCCGCGATCCAGCGCGCGGCCCGCTGGTGGAATCCCCGGTTCGCCCAGGCGATCTCCTCAAACTCCGGCACCACGTCCCGGAGCTTCGCCGCAGCGTCGCGGTCCACCGGGTAGTTACGCCAGCCGCCCAGCATGTAGTCGTAGATGCGAGCCGGGCTTGGCCTGCTGAGGTCGACACCCGGCGGCAGCTGCGGCACACCCGTCATGACGCCTCCAGATTGCCTGCCCACCCCAGGTCTGGCCCGCGCTGTGCTGACGAGGCAACAGCGCGCATGACCTCACGGCCTGTAACTGCTTCGCAGCTACGTCGCAATATTAACCCTAGACTGACCGGCCCGGACACATCTGTCTCATCCTGCGGCGGCAAACTTGCGATTTATTTACTGCGGTTGCCGTGACCGGTGCCCGGCACGGCAGCTCACGTCGGAGGCACTGCACGAACTATGTCCGCTAAGACACTTTCACCTGGTCCGCGTGGCCTTCGGCCTGCGATACCAGAAGCCGTCCAGGCAGCAGATCGCCAGCAAGGTGCATGAGGCCCTCGACCTGGTCCAGTTTGTCGAACACGTTCAGGAACGGGAACAGCGCGTAGCTCTGGACACCGTGTTCACGTTGCGCTTGTGCGGCGGCACCCCGGACATGTCTGTCCCGTCGAGCAGGATCCGGCCCGCAGTGGGCTGCTCGAACCCGGCGATCAGCCGCCGCGTGGTGGTCTTCCCGCAGCCCGACGGCCCGAGCAGCGTAAAGAACTCGCCGCTGTCCACCGTGAGATCGACGCTGTCCACGGCGACTTCAGTGAACCGCTTGGTCAGCGCGACCAGCTGGATATGTCCACCAGTCACCGGGTGACCTCCTCATTTCACCGGACGGGCGACCGCCCGGACCATTCGAATCCCAGCTGGCCGGACGCGAACCGCATGCCCAGCTCGAACGCGCGGCCGGCGCCCACCGAGGGATCCGCAAGCGCCATCTGGATGGCCAGCCCGTCCAGCAGGGCGGTCAGCGTCACCGCGAAGTCCTCGGCGTTCACCGGCCCGAACTCGCCCGCCGCCTGACCAGCCAGGACCACGGAGATGATCATCTCACGC
>DASQRM010000294.1:0-16598 GCA_035642895.1 Streptosporangiaceae bacterium
GTCCCCCACGATCGACTGGGCCGACGCACCGGACTTGGCGTCCCCCACGATCGACTGGGCCGACGCACCGGTCTGCGCGTCCCCCACGATCGACTGGGCCGACGCACCGGTCTGCGCGTCCCCCACGATCGACCGCGGCGCACTGGACGGGGTCACCGCGGCGAAGACACACGTGCTGCGGGCCGCCTGCACTCCCCCGGTGACGAATCTCCGCCACGTGGCCAGCTGGACCCGGCCGGTGGGCCGGAGCGGGAGATCGTTCGCGGCCAACTGGGCCGGGGTCGCAGTCAGCGGGTTGAAGCCGGCCGGCAGCCGGACATTCACCGCTGAGACGCCGGCCCCGCAGGAGGTCACCACCCGGGCGCCGGCCCGCGCGTTCGCGTTCCCGGCGGTTCCCGCCAGGGCGGGGGTCGTCAGGAAGACGGGGGCGGCCGCCACCCCGGCGATCGCCAAGGCTCCGAGAGCCCGTGGTCCCATAGCTAGTGGCCCCCTTGCTAGTGACCACGGTGGCCTGCGCGCAATGGCGCGCATTAACCCGGCAGCGATCATCAGCGACCTCCTCGGGCCACAGGAACTATGCCTTTGGCGCACGCCACCGGGGCGTGCGCTCGACTGCAGGGCGGGGTGCTGCCGTCAGGTCCAATACGGGCAGCATAGCGAACTAAAATGCCACCTGGCCTGCTGGAGGAGCACTGCGGGCGTGATGAACTGTTTGCCGGGGCGGCCGGCCCTCGCTCAGATCGGCGGCCGGGACACCACTCGTACCCGGCGACACCCGGCGCCGTAGCCCAGAGTCTCGCTAGAGATCGGATGACTGGCCATCGAGCCGCCCGAGACGCCTCTCCCTCCTCGGCTAGGCTCATGACCGGCAAAGCCTTATATAACTTAAAATAGATGCCCGCATACCGATTAGATGACGGTCTGCCCACGGCCCCGGAGAGTGTTGACAGGCTGGATACATCCGATCTATTTTCTTGCCCGTGGACCGGATCCCCGGATGATCATCGACGCGCATCACCATCTGTGGGACCCGGGTGCCCGGCGGCACGCCTGGCTCGATGCGCTGCCGTCCCTGTGCCGCCCCTTCGGCCTCGATGACTTCACCCCGCTCGCCACGGCCCACGGGGTGACCGCCAGCGTCCTCGTGCAGGTGCTGCCCAGCGTGACGGAAACCGGGGAGTTCCTGGCCGTGGCCGCGTCCGGAACTGTGGTCGCAGGCGTCGTCGGCTGGGCCGACCTGACCGCGCCGGACGTGGCGGATCAGATCGCCCGGCTGCGCGAGCTTCCCGGCGGGGACCGGCTGGCCGGCCTGCGGCACCTGGTCCAGGACGAGCCGGATCCGGACTGGCTGGACCGGCCGGACGTGCGCCGCGGCCTGCGCGCCCTGGCCGACGCCGGGCTGGTCTATGATCTGCTGGTCCGCCCGGCACAGCTGCCCGCAGCGATCCGCCTGGCCCGTGACCTGCCCGGGGTCAGTTTCGTGCTGGATCACGGCGGGAAGCCGGACATCGCCCGCGGCCAGTACGAGCCCTGGGCCAGCCTGGTGGGCGGGCTTGCGGCCTGCCCCAACGTCGTCGCCAAGCTGTCCGGCCTGGTCACCGAGGCGGGACCGCACTGGTCAGCGGCGCGGATCGGTCCCTACGCCAGCCACCTGATCGACGCCTTCGGGCCGCACCGTCTCATGGTCGGCTCGGACTGGCCGGTCTGCACCCTGGCCGCCAGCTACGGGCAGGTGCTCGACCTGGCCGTCTCGCTGCTGTCCGCCCGGCTCGGAGCCGCGGACGTGGCGGGGGCCCTGGCCGGGAACGCCCGGGCGATCTATCGGCTCCAGCTCCCCGGTTAAAGCACCGACGCGAGCCACTGCTGGACGCTGGCGATGTGCACGGTGGACCAGGACCGGGCCACCACCGGATCGCGGGACTCCAGGGCGTCCAGGATGGCCCGGTGCTCGGCGAGCGTCCGCTGGACGGCTCCCGCCTGGGTCAGGCCGCGCCAGACCCGCGCCCGCGACGTCGGCCCGGACAGCGACTCGAGCAGCGAGCACAGCACGCTGTTGCCCGAGGACGCCGAGATCCGGCGATGGAACTCCAGGTCGTTGGCGACCAGGTCCTCGATCTCCGGATCCGGGCCCAGGCTGTCCAGCAGTTCACGCAGCCCGGCGACCTCAGCCGGCGAGATCCGCTCGGCTGCCATCGCCGCGGCCTCCGGCTCCAGAATCCGCCGGACTTCGAGAAATTCGAGTACGGTCCCATCGCGGTGGAAATCCACGATGAAGCTGAGCGCCTCGAGCAGCAGCGGAGCCTGCAGGCTGGTCACATACGTGCCGTCGCCGCGCCGCACGTCCAGGATGTTTACCAGCGACAGCGCCTTGACCGCCTCGCGCAGCGAACTGCGCGACAGCCCGAGTTCGGCGGCCAGATCGGCTTCCCGGGGGAGCCGGTCCCCGGCTCGAAGCGTACCGGAGACGATCATGGCCTTGATCTTCTCGATGGCCTCGTCCGTCAGCGCCACAGCCGTCCTCCGAACCCGCCTGACCTCTGCGCCGCTGCCCGGGTCCCGCTCAACCAACCCCGCTCGAACCCGGCGTCCCCGCACCCTGCGATGTCTGCAGCCAAGTATCCCACATGCTGGACGATGCAGCCCGCGAAGCGCCTGGCCAGTGCGGACGTGACGGCACGAAGAGGCGGCCGCCTGGGGCCAGGGCTGTCGGCCCGGCCTGATACCAAGGACCCATGACGTCCGAGGCCGGCCAGGGTGAGGAAGCGCTGCGCGACGAGGCGGAGCACAGTCTCCGCGACGAGGCGGAGCACAGTCTCCGCGAGGAGGCGGAGCGCTGCCTGCGGGCGCTCGCCGGGCCGTCCGCGCGGCTCCGCGAGGATCAGTGGACCGCGATCCAGGCCCTGGCCCGAGACCGGCGCCGGGCCCTGGTGGTGCAGCGCACCGGCTGGGGCAAGTCGGCTGTGTACTTCGTCACGACCGCGCTGCTCCGGGCCCGGGACATGGGTCCGACCATCATCATCTCCCCGCTGCTCGCCCTGATGCGCAACCAGATCGAGGCGGCGGCCCGGGCCGGGCTGCAAGCCCGGACCGTGAACTCGGCCAACATGGCGGACTGGGACGAGATCTACGCGGAGATCGCCGCCGGCTCCGTCGACCTGCTGCTGGTCAGCCCGGAGCGGCTGAACAACCCGGGCTTCCGCGACCTCGTCCTGCCCAAGCTCGCCGCCACCGCGGGCATGCTGGTCGTGGACGAGGCGCACTGCATTTCCGACTGGGGGCATGACTTCCGGCCTGATTACCGGCGGCTCCGCACCGTGCTGGAGAACCTGCCCCCCGGCGTGCCCGTGCTGGCCACCACGGCGACAGCCAACGCGCGGGTCACCCGGGATGTGGCCGAGCAGCTGGCCAGCGGGGCCGACGGCGAGGCGCTGGTGCTGCGCGGCCCGCTGGACCGCGACAGCCTGTGCCTGGGCGTGGTCCAGCTGCCCGCCGCACAGCAGCGGCTCGGCTGGCTGGCCGAGCACCTCGACGAGCTGCCAGGGTCGGGCATCATCTACACCCTCACCGTGGCCGCCGCCCACGAGACCGCGGCGTTCCTGCGCGACCGGGGCCACAATGTCCTCCCCTACACCGGACGCGACGAGCAGGAGCAGCGGCTGGCCGCCGAGCGCGCCCTGCTCGACGGCGAGCTCAAGGCGCTCGTGGCCACCAGCGCCCTGGGCATGGGTTTCGACAAGCCCGACCTGGGCTTTGTGGTGCACCTGGGCGCCCCGCAGTCGCCGGTCGCCTACTACCAGCAGATTGGCCGCGCGGGGCGGGCCGTGCCGCGGGCCGAGGTAGTCCTGCTGCCCGGGCCAGAGGACCGGGACATCTGGGCCTACTTCGCCTCGCTGGCGTTCCCGCCTGAGCCGCTGGTCAGGACGACGCTCGGCGCGCTGGACGTGGCGGCCGGACCACTGTCGTCCGGTGCGCTGGAAACCCAGGTCGACCTGAGCCGGGCCCGGCTGGAGATGATGCTCAAGGTCCTGGACGTGGACGGCGCGGTGCGCAAGGTCAGCGGGGGCTGGGTCGCCACCGGGCAGCCATGGGAGTATGACGCCGAGCGCTACGCCACGGTCGCGGCGGAGCGGCACCGGGAGCAGCAGGCCATGCTCAGATATCTCCGCACCCCGGGGTGCCGGATGGAGTATCTGCGTCAGCAGCTGGACGACCCGCAGGCCCAGCCGTGCGGCCGGTGTGACAACTGCACCGGGCGCCCGTGGCCCGCGGAGGTGTCGGCCGAAGGGGCCGAGCTGGCCCGGGCCCGGCTGCTTCGTCCCGGTATCGACATCAGCCCGCGCCGGATGTGGCCGCCAGGCATGAAACGGCTCGGCGTGGACGTGGCGGGCAAGATCCCGGCGGAGTTGTCGGCGGATACCGGCCGGGCGCTGGGCCGGCTCACCGGCCTCGGGTGGGGCCCCCGGCTCCGCGCTCTGCTGGAACCGGGAGCCGCCGGCGCAGCGCTCGACGACTCTGGGCCCGGCGGCGCAGTGCCCAACAACAGCGCGGTGCCCGACGACAGCGCGGTGCCCGACGACTCCGTGCCGCCGGACCTCGTCGCCGCGCTGGTCCAGGTGCTGGCCGCGTGGGACTGGGAGCAGCGCCCGGCCGGCGTGGTCACCCTGCCCAGCCACACCCGGCCCCAGCTCATCGCCAGCCTGGGCGAGCGGATCGCAGAGATCGGCCGGCTGCCCATGCTGGGCTCCCTGAGTTATGCCGGCTCCGGGCCCCGGGCTGGGGCCTCCGACGCCCAGCAATTCAACAGCCCGCAGCGGCTCCAGGCGGTCTGGCGCGAGCTGCGCCTGCCTGGACCGCTGGCCGCGGCGGTCGCCTCGCTCGGCGGCCCGGTGCTGGTCATCGACGACCGCATCGACAGCGGCTGGACGATGACGGTCGCGGCCCGGCTGCTCCGCGAGGCCGGCGCGCCCCGGGTATTGCCCCTGGTCCTCGCGGTCAATGCCGGCTGACTCGCCTGCGCGGCGAGGGGCGGCGGGGTTGGCTACAGGCGGGTCCACCAGGCGTGGATGATCACGTCGTGGCCGAGGCCGGTGTCGATGGTGTGATGCAGGCCGAGGCTGACGATGCGGTCATCGTGCGGGCAGAACGGCCGGGCCGGGTCTTCGCCCAGCACGGGGCCGAAGGCATCGATGAGCGGCTTCCAGAGGCTGGCCCAGTTGCGGCCCGGCCCGGTCCTCAGCGCGATATTCAGCCCGACGGGACCCGGATCGATGACGGCCGCCTGCACCGCGAGCCGATCGTGGAGCTCGTGTTTCCACTCTCGGCGCTCATAAGACCCGGCCATCCGGGTCGAGAACTGCGGGGCAGTCTCGGCCGTGGCCGGCCAGGCGGGTCCCACCGCTAGTGACGACGGCCCGCAGATCTTGCGGCCGAAGATGGCCGCGACCCGCTCCGGGCCGAGCCGCTGAGCGACCGGGAACAGGTAGTTGCCCAGGTCATGGCCGCCATCGATCAGGGAGGTGCCAGCGCTGAACCCGATGATCAGCTCGGCAGCAACCCGGCCGCTCACAGCGGCCAGCACCGGCCCGGCCAGAGCGTCCACGTGCGCCAGGAAACGAGCCAGCTTCACCTGGCTGGGATGCCCGGCCCGGTCCCAGCTGGCCAGCTGGGGCTTGACGCTCTGCCGCATAGCGCCTACCGGGCGGCGGTACACCATGGCCCCGCGAGTCGCGGCGGTCAGCGGGGCTGGATCTCACCCATCGGACCGAAGCCGTCATGCGGCGTGTCGATGTAGATGATCTGCGGCTGCGCGGACACGAGGTCGGGCGCGGTGTCGAAGAACCTTTTAACGTACGGCTGCTTGACGTGGGTGGCGCCTGCCTCAGCATCCTTGAAGCCCTCGATGCAGACGAACTCGTGCTCATCGGTAAGGCTCCGGGCGAACTGGAAGAACAGGCAGCCGTCCTCGGAGTTGACATCCTTGGCGTAGGAATCGGCCAGGGCCAGCCACTCGTCCATCTTGTCGGGCCGGATCGGTATCTTGATGTTGATCAGGATCATGCGACCGCTCCTTAGAGGTGACTGTGGTCATAAGCGTGGTGCGATCGCCGGCGACCGTCAACCGCAGCGTCGGCGCTACAGCCAGCGCGGCAGGTGCGGGAATCCACCGGTTCCGGTGAGTCCGGCCGGGCCGCCGCGGCCGGTCAGCCAGGCGGCCATGCGCTGCGCGCTCCCCTCGATGATGGTCGCGGCCGTGTCGCCCGGGCCGAGCCGGACCGTGCCGTAGCCATCGACCCGCAGATCCGCGGGGGCCGGAATCCGCGGTGCCATCCACGCCGCCACGTCCCTGGTCAGGGTCCAGGCGATCGGGTCCGGCATCGCCTCGATGCCGTATCCCGCGTCGAGATCGACCAGATGCAGCCGCAGCTCGCGGGCCCGTAGCCAGGGCACCTCGTGGGCGGGAATCTGCCGGCCCTGGCCGCTAACCACGGGGAACGAGCGCCGCTCCCGGGGCACGGCCTCCGCGGCCGCCAGGAACCGTGACCCCGACGCGGCGAGATCGGCTAGTTGCCCGGGCAGTGCCCGGCCCGCGCCGGCCGCGATACCCTCCTCGCGCTCAGCCGGGGAGGCGTACATCGGTGACTCCACGCCGGTGCGGGCCCAGGTCAGCAGGTTGGTCAGGGCGTCCGCGTTGCGGGATAGGTGGGTCAGCACGTGCCCCCGTGACCAGCCGGGCAGCCGCGACGGGCCGCCCACCTGTTCCGGGCTGAGCCCGGCCGCCGCGTTCTCGAGCAGCGTCTGGCCCTCCGTGACCCAGTTGACCAGGGTGCCCCAGGCCGGCCGGACGCTCAACGGGACACCGCCTCCAGGTCTGGGAAGCCGAGGTCGACGGCGTCGTCGTCCTCGATCCGGATGGCCGCGGAACCGGACGCAGTTCTGATCGTGGCCAGTTTCACCGGTGCCCGGCCTCCAGGATCTCCTGGCGGTCCAGGTTCAGGCACTCGAGGATGCGATGGTCGTTGAAGGTGAACAGGTCCAGTGGCGACTCGGCCTCGAAGCGCAACGGCGCCCAGGACGGGACCGTGACCAGATCGCCTTCGGCGAGGCGGAACCGGTGCCCGGACACGTCGGCGGTGCCGCGGCCGCGGAACACCTGCCACACCGCCGACCCGGCAGTGCGGCGCTTACTGGTCACGGCGCCGGGCCGCAGCCGGTGCATCTCCGTGCGCAGGGTGGCCAGCGCATCGCCGCCGGTCGTCGGGTTGGTGAACCGGATCGCCGCGTGACCAGGTTCGCAGACGCCGGGATGGCCTTCCTCCTCCAGCTCGAGCTGCGCGCTCAGCGCGGCGTCGGTGTCCGCCCAGCGGTACGCCATGAGCGGGGAGTTCGGCCGGTCGGCCAGCGCCGAGAGCGGACGGCGGCCCGGATAGGCCCACAGCTGCTCCGAGCGCGACCGGCCGGGCGTGGACTTGTCCTCGATCCCGTCGTCGCCGTACTCGAAGAAGGCGGCATCCAGCTTCTGCACCAGCGGGATGTCCAGCCCGTCCAGCCACGTCATGGCCCGGTCGCCCGCGTGATGGTGGCCGTGCCAGAACATCGACGGGGTCAGCAGGAGGTCACCGGCGCACATGGACACGGGGTCGCCGTTCACCACGGTCCAGACTCCCTCGCCGTCGACGACGAACCGGAACGCGCCCTGCGCGTGGCGGTGCGCCGGGGCGACCTCGCCGGCCCCCAGGTACTGGATGGCCGCCCACAGGGTGGTGGTCGCGAACGGACGGCCCGCCAGCCCGGGATTGGCCAGGGCTATGGCCCGCCGCTCCCCGCCCCTGCCCACCGGCACCAGGTCGCCGGCGCGCTCGGCCAGGGGACGGAGCCTCGACCAGGCCCAGTGGCAGGCCTGCGCCGCGGGTTCGGGGTGCTCCGGCATGAGGTCGCCGATCTGGGTCCACAGCGGGATCAGGTGAGCGCTCTCGAAATCGTCGTAGAGCCGCTGCAGATCCGCCTCGTGAGCTACGTCCGTCATGGTGTGGCTTCCTCTTTCCTCTAACGCCCCCTGGGGCTGTCGTGGCTCTGCAGCGCCATGACTCAGTGGCGCGGACCGATCGGGGTCGTGTCCCCCGGCGGGACCGTTTCGGGCCCGGCCTTCAGCTCGCTGGCGCCGGGCCCGAAGACCGGGTGACCGAACAGCCAGGACACGTGCCGGTGATCGGCCACGTCCCGGGTCAGCAGCAGCTCGTCGCGGATGAGCTTGGCCACCCCGCCCACGTGCCAGATCTCTCCCCACGTCCGGGCGGTCCGCTGCACGCGGGCGGCCCGCGGTGCGCGCACGGCCGCGTAGCGGGCCAGTCCCTCGCTGAACGGGCGGCCGGCCGCGCCCGCCCCGGCCAGCTCGGCGGCCAGGACGGCCGAGTCCTCCAGGGCCTGGCAGGCGCCTTGGGCCAGGTACTGCAGCATGGGATGGGCCGCGTCGCCAAGCAGCGCCACCCGGCCCCGCACCCAGTCCCGCATCGGCAGCCGGTCTGCCATCGGCCAGCGGTTGTCGATGCTGAGCGTCGACAGCGACGTCCGCACGTGCTCGCAGCACCCCGCGAACGCGGCGGTGAGCTCGGCCGGCCCGCCCCAGTCAGGGTCGCCGCGCAGCAGAGCCTCGCTGGCGAAGACGGCGACCTGGTTGTACATCCGGCCCGAGCGCAGCGGGTACTGGACCAGGTGCAGGCCGGGGCCGAGCCAGGCGACGACATCACGCAGGTCGGCGTGCCGCTCGACCTCCTCCATGGGGACCGCACCCCGGTAGGCCACGAATCCGGACAGGATGGGCTCGTCGTCGACGAAGTATTTCCGGATCCGTGAGTGCAGCCCGTCGGCGCCGATCGCCACCTGCGCGGTGAACTCACGCCCGTCGGCGCACGCGGCGACCGTGGCGGTGCCGGTGTCGGTGAGCTCGGCGACGCTGGCGGCGGCATGCAGCCGGACCCCGTGGGCCACGCAGGCGCTGAGCAGCGCGTTGAGCAGATCGCCCCGGTGCAGCACGAGGTAGGGAGCGCCGTACCGGGCCGGGAAGTCGGTCAGGTCCAAAGAGGTCAGCTCACGCCCGTCGACAGCATCAGCGAGCACCAGCCGGCGGGGCATCACGGCGGCGGGCATTATGGCGTCGAGCACATCCAGCTGGTCGAGAATGCGAATTGCGTTCGGCGCCAGCTGGATGCCCGCGCCCACCTCGGCGAAGCTCTTCGAGCGCTCGAGAACGGTGACGTCCGCGCCCCGGCGGGCCAGGCTCAGCGCGGCCGAGAGTCCCCCGATACCGCCCCCGAGGATCAAAGTCTCCGGGAGTACTTCTGCCGGCATGCGCTCTCCTCGGCCATGGATCTAGTCCAACCAGCCCCGTCCAAGCAGTATCGACTCCGCGGTTCAACCGGAGCCAGATCTGAGGTTCATCCCCAACCGGATCTTGACCGGTGACTTCAGGGGTGGTGACGCGCCGCCCGGTATGCGACGCTGACATCACCAACCTCAGGCCACCCGGGGGACGAGCCTGATGTCTGCAACCGCGGGCCTTTGCCCAGGCCATCGTCGACGTCGACGGCTACTGACCGGTGAAGATCACGCCGCCGGCGACCACCCGAGCGCCGCCGCGAATGCGGGTACAGCCTGGAGAGCGTTAGCCCCGACCACCCAGAATCGCCCAGGTGAGGAGACGGAATGCCCGCCGAAGACAACACCGTCCGGCCGTTCCGCATCGAGTTTCCCGAAGCGGAACTGACCGAATTGCGGAGGCGCGTAAACGCGACCAGGTGGCCTGAGCGCGAGACGGTCACCGACGACTCGCAGGGCGTGCGCCTCGCGCTGATGCAGGACCTCGCGCGCTACTGGGGGACAGAGCACGACTGGCGCGCGTGCGAGGCGAAACTGAACGCCCTGCCGCAGTTCATGACCGAGATCGACGGGCTTGACATTCATTTCATTCATGTCCGCTCCCAGCACGAGGATGCGCTGCCGCTGATCGTCACCCACGGGTGGCCGGGCTCGATCATCGAGCAACTGAAGATCATCGAGCCGCTGACCAATCCCACCGCGCACGGCGCGAGCGCGGCGGACGCCTTCCATCTGGTGATTCCCTCGCTGCCGGGCCACGGGTTCTCGGCCAAGCCGACCAGCACCGGCTGGGATCCGGCCCGCATCGCCCGGGCCTGGGTGCTGCTGATGAAGCGCCTCGGATACACCCGGTTCGTCGCGCAGGGCGGCGACTGGGGCGCCGCCGTCACCCAGGACATGGGCATCCAGGCCGCACCGGAACTGGCCGGCATTCACTCCAACATGCCTGGCACTGCTCCCGCCGCCATCAACAAGGCGGTCCAGCGCGGCGACCCGCCGCCACCGGACCTGTCCAACGAGGAGCGGCGCGCGTACGAGCAGCTGAGCACCTTCTATGCCACGCACGTGGCCTACGCACTGATCATGTCGACCCGCCCGCAAACGTTGTACGGGCTGGCGGACTCACCCGCCGACCTGGCCGCGTTCATGCTGGACCACGGCGACGGCACCGGCCAGCCCGGGCTCGTCGAACGGGTCCTGCAAGGACACCTGCAAAGCCCCCTGACCCGCGACGACCTCCTCGACAACATCACCCTCTACTGGCTGACCAACACCGGGATCTCGGCCGCCCGGCTCTACTGGGAGAACAAGGCCGACTTCTTCGACGCCAAGGACATCTCCATCCCGTTTGCCATCAGTGTCTTCCCCGACGAGCTCTACCAGGCCCCGCGGAGCTGGGCCGAGCGCGCGTATCCCAAAAATCTCATCTATTACAACCAGGTCGACCGGGGCGGCCACTTCGCGGCGTGGGAACAGCCCGACCTGTTCGCCGCCGAGATGCGGAACGCTTTCCGGTCACTCCGCTAGCCGGGCCGAGGAAGGATCGTCATGAACGCACACTGGCGTACGCCCGCCGGACTGCACACGGCCTCGGCCCGGCTGCCCGTTGAAGGCGAAATGCCCGCGTTCGACGGCGCGACCGGGTGGCTCAATTCGCCGCCGCTGACCCCAGGAGGCCTGCGCGGGAAAGTCGTTGTGGCGGGCTTCTGGACCTATACCTGCATCAACTGGCTACGCCAGCTTCCTTATCTCCGGGCCTGGGCCGCGAAATACGCCGGCCACGGGCTGGTCGTGCTCGGCGTGCACACGCCCGAGTTCGCGTTCGAGCACAACCCCGATAACGTCCGCCAGGCCACGAAGGACATGGGCATCACTTACCCGGTCGCGCTCGACAGCGACTACGCGATATGGCGTGCCTTTGCCAACCACTACTGGCCCGCCCTGTACTTCGTGGACGCCGAGGGACGTATCCGGCATCACCACTTCGGCGAAGGCGAATACGAGCAGTCAGAAATGATCATCCAGCATCTGCTGGCCGAGGCCGGATCGGGCGACATCGGCCCGGAACTGGTATCAGTCGATGCCCAGGGAATCGAGGCGCCCGCCGACTGGGCCACCCTGAGATCACCGGAGAACTACACCAGCGACGAGCGCACCGAGAACTTCGCCTCCCCCGGCGGCGTCCGGCCGGGCCAGCGGCACAGCTACGCCGCCCCCGCGCGACTGGGACTGAACGACTGGGCCCTGTCCGGGGACTGGACGATGGAAGAACAGGCCACGCTGAACACGCCCAGCGGGCGGATCGTCTGCCGTTTCCACGCCCGCGATCTCAATTGTGTCCTGGGTCCGGCAGGACCAGGAACTTCGGTGCGGTTCCGCGTGCTCATCGACGGACAGCCACCGGGCGCGGACCGCGGAACCGACGTCGACGATCAGGGCCACGGGGAGGTCAGGCAGCAGCGGCTCTACCAGCTCGTCCGGCAGCGCGGCCCCATCACCGACCGCACCTTCGAGATCGTCTTCGCCGACCCGGGAGTCCAGGCCTACGTATTCACCTTTGGCTGATCGGCCATCAGGCGCTGCTGGTCTGGAAGATGGGCCAGCCGATCTCGGTTCGCCATCGCGCTCAGCCCCGGGCCGTTGGCCGGATGCCCGCCTGGGCGAGGTGCGGCTGCATCGGGTTCTTCGAACTCGCTGACCACAGCTGGGGCCAGCACGGCTGAAGCCCGGATGCGCCGAGGTCAAGGAACGACGTTGCGCGCCCGGAGCCAAGCAGGCTGCTGGACAGCACGCAGGCGCCGGCGTTCTGCGAATTCATCCCGCCCGGACCCGCCCCCCGGACAACCCACTCGGCGAAGGTTGTCGAGGCGTACGGCGACGACACCGTGACCTCGAAAGCGATCTGCGTGAACGGGGCGGCGCTGCCGGTGCCTGGAGTCACCTCCAGCGTGCCCGCACCGTTGACGCCAAGGTCAGCATCAATGGAATCGGCGAGATCATCGAAGGCGCCCGCATTGCGCTGAGCCACCGGCAGCGCGATCTGGCTGCGCTCCTCGTGCAGGAACCGCGAGGCGGTCGTGAGCACCTGACTGTCATACAGAACGCGCTGCGCATGCCGCTGGTCGACGGTGTGCGCGACTGTCCCGCCGACGACGAGCGATGCCACAACCAGGAGCGCGCCCAGCCACCACCAGCGCCGCGGGCCCTCGCTCTGCCGCACCCCGGAGGGGAATCCGGGCCCGGCAGCCGGTCGCTCACTGGTCCCCGTCTGGCTGGCAGCTCCGCTGCTCAACGTCGATTCCCCCAGTCCATCAGCGCCGGGAGTGGCCGGGAGCAGGGCCCGGATCTCTTGAATGCGCTACCTGAATTCTGCCTGGGCCAGGCAGCAGCATCAAGACAGCTCTCGGTCACGCCGGAGGAAGCTGGGGCTGACCTTCAGCCCTGAGCGGGTGGGCGCGGGTGGATCGGCGGTATCGCCGATTCACCCCGGGCCCGGAGTGCTGCAGGCTGGTGACGTCAGCCGTGGCCGAGGATGGGATGGGGCAGGTACGGCTCCTCCAGCCGGGCCATCTCCTCGGGCGTGAGCTCGAGTTGCTCGGCGGCCAGCGCGTCCTCCAGATGGCGGACCCTGGTGGCTCCCACGATGGGCGCGGTCACCCCCGGGCGGTGCAGCAGCCAGGCCAGCGCCACCTGCGCGGAGGACACGCCCCGGGCCGAGGCGACCTCGTTCACCCGGTCGGCGACGTCGAAGTCGGCCGGCTGGGTGTAGAGGGCGTCCCCGAACGCGTCGGAGTTGGCCCGCACGGTGTGCTTGCCGCCATCCCGGTCCGGGTTCCGGTCAGGAACCCGCGGGCCAGCGGACTCCACGGAATGACCCCGACGCCCTGGTCGATGCACTGCGGGATCATCTCCCGCTCCTCTTCCCGGTAGACCAGGTTGTAGTGGTTCTGCATGGACACGAACCGGGTCGCCGAGGTTGACGTAGTCCATGGATCCTCTCCGGAAAGTAGGAAGTGGGGTGGTGAAGTCAGGAGGTCGAGTCGGGAAGCCAGGGAATCTGGGTGCTCCCTCTACCCTGCTGAGGCCCCGCAGTCACCCCCGGAGGCCGCCTGCGGCTGAGCGCTACCGGCTCAGCAACCTCCGGCTGACGAGGGCGACGACCGTCACCAGCAGCACCGCGAAGCCCAGGACCGCCACCCGCGCGGACAGCAGCTGGGTGGCCACGCCCAGCGCGATGACCGGAACGGCCAGGCCGACGTACCCGGCCAGGAACAGCCCGGCGAGCGCCTCGCCGCGAGCCTCGGGCCGGGCGATGCTCAGCACCGTGGTCACGCTGCCCTTGAACGCGGCGCCCGCACCGCCGCCCGCGAGCACCCCGCCGACCAGCAGCAGCGCGAGGCTCGCCAGCCAGAACGCCGCGGTGACCAGGGCCAGGCCCGCGGCGAGGGCCACCAGGCCCAGGGCCAGCTGGCGGCGCAGCGGAACGCGGCTCACCACGATCTGGGCCAGGGCCGCCGCGCCGAATACCGCGAACGTGGCCGCGCCGGCTAGCGCGTGCGAGGTGTCGTGCAGGGTGCCGCCGATAAAGCCTGGGGCCAGGGACGTGAACAGGCCGAACAGCGCGAACTCAGCCGCGGCCGCCGCACTCGCGGCGTAGAACGCCGGGCGGTGCTGCGCGGGCACCGAGACCCGCTGCGGCCGGTACCGGGGGCGGGCCGCCGGGTGCGTCACGGTCTCGGGCACGAGCGCCAGCCCGAGCAGGCCGGCCAGCATGAGCGCCTCAACCACCAGATACGGCACCACCAGCGGGTCCGCTGCGTACTGGGCCAGGAATCCGGATACCAGCGGGCCGAGCCCGATCCCGCCCAGGTTCGCAGCGGTCGCGATGACCTCCGCGCGGCGCCGGGACAGGCCGCCGCGGCCAGATGCGTCCAGCTCGCTCAGGTAGGCGGTGGCCGTAGCGGTCAGCATCCCCACACTGATCCCGGACACGACGCGGGCGATGAGCAACCCCGGCACCGAGGGCCAGAGCAGGAAGATCACCCCGGACGCCACGTTGACCGTCACGGCGATCACGGCCATCCGCCGGCGCCCCAGCCAGTCCGACAAGTGCCCGGCCAGGAACAGGCTGGCGATCACGCCCACGGCGTAGGCCGCGAAGATGACCGTGATCATCAGCGGGCCGAAGTGGTCCCGCGCCGCGTAGAGCACGTAGAGCGGGGCGGGCACGGCCGAGAAGGCCATGGTCACCAGGAACACGAAACCGGCCAGCCAGAATCCGCGCCGGTACGGCCGGCCAGCACGGGACTGGCCATCCTCCCGGGAGATCGCACCGGACGTCCCGGCCGAGATCTCCCGGCGCCGGCTGGCGAGGGGTGTGGGCGCGGCCATCTGCGGCTCCTTCGTAGCAGGTAAGTTCGCCCGGGATAACACCAGCCGCAGCCCAGATCATTGATCTACAGCAATGACAAGTCTTGCTAAGCAAAATCTCCCCGGGAGATAATGCCCGGGTGAGGCACGCATGACGTCGCCGCGGCCCGGATCCCGGGAAGACCCCGGTCAACTCCCGTCGCTGGAGAGCCTGAGAAAATTCGTGGTGGTCGCCGAGGAGCTGTCCTTCACCCGGGCTTCGCGCCGGCTGCATGTCGTCCAGTCCGGGGTATCCAGCGCCATCCAGAGCCTGGAACGGGAGCTCGGGGCGACGCTGTTCGACCGGGACCGGCACCGGGTGGCGCTGACCGACGCGGGCCTGGCCCTGCTGCCCGAAGCGCGGGCCACCCTGGCCGCGGCCCAGGCCGCCCGGGACGCGGTGGCGCAGGCCCGGGCGGGCCTGCGCGGCACGCTCACCGTGGGCACGATGCTGTCCACCGGCTCGTTCGACCTCGCGGCGCTGCTCGGCCGGTTCCACGCCACTCATCCGGGGGTGTCGGTCCACCTGCGGCAGGCTCCCGCGGGGTCGGCCGGGCTGGCCGCACTCGTAATCAGTGGCGAACTTGACTTGGCTCTCGTAGCCCTTCCCGGACAGGCGCCGGCCGGCCTGCGGCTGCAGCCGCTGAGCGAGGAGCCGCTGCTCCTGATCGCCGCGGCGCGGCATCCGCTGGCCGGGCAGCGCGGGGTAACCCTCGCCCAGCTGGCTGACGAGGATTTCGTGGACTTCCCGCCCGGATGGGGGAACCGGACGCTGGCCGACCGCGCGTTCGCCGGGGCGGGCCTGGACCGGCGGGTGCCCTTCGAGGTGGCCGAGTTCACCTCGGCCGCGGCCCTGGTCCGCAACGGCCTGGGCATCGCGTTCATCCCGGAGTCGGCGGCCGATCTCACCGGGCTGGCGGTGATCAGCCTGGACGGCCCGGCCCTGCGCTGGCGGGTCTCGGTGGCCACCCCGACCGCCCGGCGGCTGTCCGCGGCGGCCCGGGCGTTCGTGGCCGAACTCCTCCCTGATCGCTCAGGGTGATCACCAGGGTGAGCTGTCTTATCACCAGCGCGTTTTTCTCACCACCACGGCATGTCCGGCCGGGCGCGGGAGTTGCGGTAACCGGACACCGGCGAGCCCGGACACCGGACAGCACACACACTGGAGCACTCATGCACAGCAGGTCCATTGGCGGTATCCCGGTCAGCGCGATCGGCCTGGGCGGCATGCCCATGTCGATCGAGGACCGGCCCGAGGAGCAGCGCTCCATCGCCACCATCCACGCCGCCCTGGACGCGGGGGTTACGCTGATCGACACCGCCGATGCCTACCACCTCCTGCCCGGCGAGGCCGGTCACAACGAACGGCTCATCGCCCGGGCCCTGGCCACCTACGGCGGCGACACCAGCGGCGTGCTGGTCGCGACCAAGGGCGGTCATGTCCGGCCGGGCGACGGCTCGTAGACCGTGGATGGATCCCCGGCGCACCCGGGCAACCTGGCCAGCGTCCAGAACGAGTTCTCGCCGGCCTTCCGGTCCAGCGAAGAGGAACTGCGGCACTGCGCCCGCCTCGGCATCGCGTTCCTGCCCTGGAGCCCGCTCGGCGGCAGCGACCATGCTGCTGAGCTCGGCGCCCGGCACTCAGCGTTCCAGGAGGTCGCCAACGCGCATGGCGTCTCGCCCCAGCGGGTCACGCTGGCCTGGATGCTGGCCCTCGCGCCGGTGGTGATCCCGATCCCGGGCGCCCGCCGGCCGGAATCCATCACTGACTCAGCCCAGGCGGCCGACCTGGTGCTCACCGACGCAGAAGTGGAGCG
>DASQRM010000295.1:0-9303 GCA_035642895.1 Streptosporangiaceae bacterium
TCAGGGCCAGAAACCGCCGGTCTGACCACGGCCCCGCGGATGCGGCCCCCGCGGCGCGGGCACCGGGATGAGCAGTCCGCGGAACCCGGACCAGAAGAGCCAGGAGCAGCGCGCACACCGCGAAGCTGCCCGCGTCCACGATCACGGCCACCCGGTAACCGCCCGTTCCAGCCCAGCTGAGCAGGGCTGCGGCCGCCAGGCCGCCCAGCCCGAAACAGGCCGAGCGCACCATGGCCGCCACCGCGAACGGCCGGTCCCGGGGCACATCGCCTGCGACGTCAGCGATCAGGGCGAACAGCGAGCTGTAAAACAACTGCTGTCCTCCAGCCAGCAGGACCGCCGCGAGCACCACCATGGCCGTCCCCCGGGCCACCAGATAGGTCACCGCTCCCAGCGCCTGCAGCAGCTCGGCGCAGATCACGATCCGCCGCGGTCCGATCCGGTCCACCAGCCGGCCCGCGGCCGGCGGCACCGCCAGTCCCGCCACCGTGCCGAGGGCGACCACCGCCCCGGCCGCGCCCAGCGGCAGTCCCACGACCCGGGTCACGTACAGCAGCACCACCGGCAGGAACAGCCCGGACCCGAAATTGTCGACCCCCAGCGCCGTCAGTAAGGCCACCCGGCTCCGTCTCATGGCCTCGACCCTACGAGGGCGCGACAGCGCCGGATGAACAGCCAGCGGCCAAACCGGGGAGCGGCCGGGAAGCAGGCACGGGGAAGCAGGCACGGGGGAGCAGACACCGGGGAGCGGCGCGGGGGAGCGGCCCGGGAAAGGCTGGCCCGCGATGGCAGACTCGGACGTATGCAGCGTCGTTTCCGCGAAGTCGATGTGTTCGGCACCACGCCCTTCGGCGGCAATCCAGTCGCGGTCGTCCTCGACTCCGACGGGCTGAGCACCAGCGAGATGCAGCGTTTCGCGCGGTGGACCAACCTGTCGGAGACCACGTTCGTTCTTCCGCCGTCCACTGAGCAGGCGGATTACCAGGTCCGGATCTTCACTCCCAGCTGCGAGCTGCCGTTCGCCGGCCATCCGACCCTGGGCACCTGTCACGCCTGGCTGGAGTCCGGCGGGAAGCCGGCCCTGCCCGAGGTGTTCATCCAGGAATGCGGGGCGGGCCTGGTCGAGATCCGCCAGGTTCCGGCCGGACTGGCCTTCGCCGCGCCGCCGCTCATCCGGTCCGGGCCGGTGGAGGAGCCTCTCGCCGAGCACATCGCCGCGAACCTGGGCCTCAGCCGGGCCGACATTACCGACCTGGCCTGGGCGGACAACGGGCCCGGCTGGGTGGCGGTGCTGCTGCCGAACGCGGCGGCTGTGCTCGCCCTTCGGCCCGGCGCGGTCGACATGGACATCGGGGTAGCCGGCTTCCACCCGGCCGGCTCACCGGAGGCCATCGAGGTCCGGGCCTTCTTCCGCAGCGGCGATGCGACCATCGAGGATCCGGTGACCGGGAGCCTCAATGCATCGCTGGCGCAGTGGCTGCTGGACACCGGCCGGGTCAGCGCCCCCTATGTGGCGGCCCAGGGCAGGGCCCTGGGCAGGTCCGGGCGGGTGCACATCTTCCGTGAGGCCGACGGCCAGATCTGGGTCGGTGGCGGCGTCCTCACGTGCGTGTCCGGGTACGCGGAACTGTAGGGGTAAGAGAGCCTGGTCCCGGGAATCCATCTCGTGGCAGGTCAGATTTCGTGGCCGGCCAGCCCTCCCGGGAAGCCAGCCCCTCAGCAGGAAAGGTTGCAGACTGTGGACCTCACGCAGGAGTCAGCCGAACTGCTGCGCACCGAGGCGCCCGGGTACGCGGCGGCCGCCCTGGCCAACATCAGGCACGAGTTCCCGGCGGCCATGCAGCACACCATGACCGCGCCGGGCGACTTCCCCTACCGGCCCCGGGTGCGGACGCCGGTGTTCTACGGCAGCTTCGACTGGCACTCCTCGGTACAGATGCACTGGACCTTGCTGCGATTGCTGCGCACCCTGCCTGGTGCGGTGCCCGGGACCCAGATCCGGTCCGCGCTCGGCGCCCAGTTCACCCCGGTGGCGATGGCGGCCGAGGCTGAGTTCGTGGCCAGCGCGGATGCCCGCGCCGAGCGTCCGCAGGGCTGGGGCTGGGCGCTCGCCCTCGTCCACGAGACGCAGACCTGGGACACCCCGGACGCCCGTAAGTGGGCGGATGCGATGGCCCCGCTGGCCGAGGCCCTGGCCGGCGCCTTCCTCGGCTGGCTGCCCGGGCAGTCCTACCCGGTCCGCTACGGCACCGAGCAGGGCAGCGCGTTCGGGCTGTCCCTGGCCTGGCCCTTCGCCGAGGCGAGGGCCGGGGCGGGCGACCCGGCGCTGCGGGACGCGATCGTGGCCCGGGCCCTCGCGTGGTTCAGCGCGGACAGCATGTACCCGGCCGACTGGGAGCCGTCGGGCGACGACTGTGTCTCGCCGGCCCTGACCGAGGCGGAGCTGATGGCCCGGATCCTGCCGCCGCACGAGTTTGCCGACTGGCTGTCCATCTTCCTGCCCGGGGTCGAGTGGGGCCGGCCCGGCACCCTGTTCACCCCGGCGGCCGGCGGCGATCCCGCGGGGGATCAGGAGGAGGACCAGCAGCCGAGCGGCCGGCTCCATGGCCTGAACGCCACCCGGTCCTGGTGCTGGCGGCAGATCGCGGGCGCCCTGCCCGCGGGTGATCCGCGGATCGAGCCCGCGCAGGCCGCCGCCCGGCAGCACGCCAAGGCGGTGCTGCCTTACGTGCTGGGCGGTGACTACCAGCTGGAGCACTGGCTGGCCGGCTACGCCGTGCTGATGTTGTCTTAGTCCGGGGGGCGGGCGTCCCCAGGACTGCCGGAGCGTCGGCGAGGCGGGGCCCGCCGCAGGCGGGTGCTCGCCGAGCCGGCGTTCGGCGCGCAGCGGCGATCGGGGGGGCCAGGGGGGTCGCCCCCCCGGACTATTTGGGCACGGGCTCGCGCCAGCGGTTGGTGATCGGCAGCCGCCGGTCGCGGCCGAAGTTACGCGGCGTGATCTTCGGGCCGGGCGGGTACTGGCGCCGCTTGTACTCGGCCCGGTCCACCAGCTGGATAACCCGGTCCACCAGGCCCGGATCGTGGCCCGCCGCGATCAGCTCGGCCGCCCCCATGTCCTTTTCCACGTAGTCGTCCAGGATCGCGTCGAGCACCGCGTAGTCCGGCAGCGAATCGGTGTCGAGCTGTCCGGGGGCGAGTTCCGCGCTCGGCGGCTTGGTGATCGAGTTCTCCGGGATGGGCGGCGTCTCGCCGCGCTCCACCGCCTGCGCGTCGCGCCACCGGGCCAGCTCCCAGACCAGCGTCTTGGGCACGTCCTTGATGGGCCCGAAGCCGCCTGCGGAGTCACCGTAGAGGGTGGAATACCCGGTGGCGATCTCGCTCTTGTTCCCGGTGGTCAGGACGAGATGTCCCGCGGCGTTGCTCAGCCCCATCAGGATCACGCCCCGGATCCGGGACTGGAGGTTCTCCGCGGCCAGGCCCTGCAGGTCGAGTTCGGCCTGGAACGCGTCGACCATGGCCGCGATCGGGACCGTGCGGGCGTGCAGCCCTTGCCGTTTGGCCAGTTCCTCCGCATCGCCCACCGAATGCTCCGAGGAGTACCGGCTGGGCATGAGCACCACATGGACCGCATCCGGCCCGAGCGCGTCGGCGGCGATCGTGGCGACCAGCGCGGAATCGATCCCCCCGGACAGGCCCAGGATGACCGAGCGGAAACCGTTCTTGCGCACGTAGTCCCGCACCCCGGTGACCAGCGCGGAGTAGATCTCGGCCCGGGGGGCCAGCCGGGCCGAGATGAGCGGGTCAGCGAGCGGGGGCGCCGGGATCGCCGGCGCGGGCCGCGCGGGCAGGGCGACCCGGTGAATGCTCATCAAGGTGCCGTCGCTGGCCTCGACAGGCGTATCGGCAGGCGGTGGGCTGTCCGGGACCGGCCGCGCCGAGGGCAGATCGAGGTCCGCGACCAGCAGCGCCTCCTCGAACTGGGGTCCCCGGGTGATCAGGCCGCCCTCGGCGTCGACGATGATCGAATCCCCGTCGAAGACCAGCTCGTCCTGGCCGCCCATCAGGTTGACGTAGGCCAGCGCCGCGCCGGCCTCGCGGGCCCGGCGGACGCACAGCTCCAGGCGGGCCTGGTCCTTGCCCCGCTCGTACGGGGAGGCGTTCGGGACCACCAGCAGCCCCGCGCCGGCCTGCCGGGTCACCGCGACCGGGCCGCCGTCCTGCCACAGGTCCTCGCAGATGGCGATGGCCACGTCTACCGCGTCCCCGCCCGGTACCGGAACACGGACCACCGGCAGCCGGTTGCCGGGCACGAAATAGCGGTACTCGTCGAACACCCCGTAATTCGGCAGGTGATGCTTGGCGGTGGTGACCGCGACCGTCCCGCCGTACAGCAGCGCCGCCGAGTTCTGGGCCGAGCTGACCGGTTCGCCGACCCGGGGCGTCCCGCCCGCCCGCTGGCCCAGGTAGCCGGTGACGACGGCGATGTGCCCCAGCCCCGCCTCGCCCAGCTGCTGCGCCGTCGCCTCCAGTGTCGCCATCGAGGCGTCCACGAACGAGTCGCGCAGGGCCAGATCCTCCACCGGGTAGCCGGTCAGCATCATCTCGGGAAACACCACGAGGTCGGCGCCGGCGTCCGCGGCGCGGCGGGTCCACTCCGCCACCGTCGCGGCGTTTCCCGGCAGGTCGCCGACGGTCGAGTTCACCTGGGCAAGGGCGATCCGCAGCCTGGTCACCCTTTCACTCTAATTCGGGCGGCCAATTCACTCTCATCGGGCGGCCAGCCGGTGTGGGGGGACGCGCGTCACCCCATCGTCCAGGGACGGAGTTTCTCGGGGTTGCGTACGACCCAGATGTGCCTGATCCGGTCGCCTGCGACGTCAAACGCGAACACCGTCACGGTGTGGCCGTCTAGCTGAGCCACCAGGCCGGGCTGGCCGTTGACCGAGCATTCCAGGAACGTCATGTTCCTGGGCGCCCGGTTGGCGATCTCGATCCAGGCGCGCGCGATCTGCTCGCCGCCTTCGATGGGGCGCAGGAAGGTAGTGGCGAGGCCGCCGCCGTCGGCGATCGCCGTGGCGTCGGGGTCCAGCAGGCCGATCAGGGCGTCGATGTCCTTGGCTTCCCACGCCGCCTTGAAGTCCCGGACAATGCCGGCCTGCCGGGCGGTCGGGGTCGCCGGAGCCTGCGCCGCGCGGATGCGGCGGCGGGCTGAGGAGGCCAGCTGGCGGCAGGCCGCCGGGGTGCGGCCGGTGATCTCGGCCACCTCGGCGAAGGGGTAGCGGAAGACATCGTGCAAGATCAGCGCCACGCGCTCGGCCGGGGTCATCGATTCGAGCATGACCAGGAAAGCCATGCTGACTGACTCGTCGAGGGTGACCCGGTCGGCCGGGTCGATGGCGGTGCCGCCGGGCCGGACACTGATCCACTCGGCGGGCTGGGGCAGCGGCTCGGGGATCCATTCGCCCACATAGGTCTCCCGCCGGGCGCGGGCCGACCCGAGCAGGTTGAGGCAGATGCGGCTGGCGACCGTGGTCAGCCAGGCGCCGGGAGACTCGATGGCGTCCTGCTGCTGTGCGGACATGGCGTACCAGCGGGCGTAGGTCTCCTGCACGGCGTCCTCGGCCTCAGCCAGGGAGCCCAGCAGCCGGTACGTGAGATTGATCAGCTGACGCCGCTCGCCCATGACTGCGTCCAGGTCCGGATCGGGCCCGCCCCGGCCTGAATCAGCAGCGTCTGGCCCGGATCGGGTGGTCATGGTGCCGGCGCTCCTTCGGTCGCTTCTGCCCTCACCAGTCCGACCAGACAGCACGCCGGGATGTGAGGCTGGCGCGCCGCCTCACATTCCGGGGGGTGGCGTTGTCGGACTGGTGAGACGAGCAGATCATCTCGCGCCAGGACCGGGCGCGCCTACGACCTGCCACCCCCGACGACCAGCCCAGGAGGCACCATGCCGACCCCGATTCCGGTGACACTGTTCGCCGACCCGGCGCCCGCGCCGCGCCTGGAGCGGGCGGCCGCTGCGCTGACGGCAAGAAATTTCGCCGTCGAGATCCTCGATGACGCTGCCGCCGCGCGGACCCGCGTCAAGGACCTGATCCCCGAGGGCGCCAGCGTGTTCACCGGGGCCAGCGAGACCCTCCGCTTGTCCAGCATCGAGAAGGACATTAACCACAGCGGGCGGTACGACTCCCTCAAGTCACGGCCGCCTCTGGACCGGGCCACCCAGAGGAAGGAGATCTGGGCCGCGCTGTCCACCCCCGACGTCATCGTGGGCAGCGTCGCCGCGGTCACCGAAGCCGGCTCCCTGGTTATCGCCTCGGCCAGCGGAAGCCAGCTACCCGGCTACGCCGGCGCCGCCGCCCGCGCGATCTGGGTCGTCGGGGCGCAGAAGGTGGTGCCCGACCTGGACACCGCGCTACGCCGCGTCGAAGACCACTGCCTCCCGCTGGAAAGCGCCCGCGCCATGAAGGTCTACGGGCAGCCCAGCGCGGTCAACCGGGTCCTGATCCTCAACGCTGAACCCGAGCCCGGGCGCGGCACCGTCCTGCTGCTCCGCGAGGCCATCGGATTCTGAAGCCGTCATGAGTCATCCGGCCGAGGCTGATCCCGTCAGGTTGCCTCATGCACCACCTGGCCGCGTTGAAACGGAAGGCGCGGAGTGTTATGCCAGTGCCGCCCCCGCCCTCAAGCGCCGGAATACGACCCCCGGAGTAGGAGCCCGCCATCCTGCTCGACTGGGCCGGGTGCCGCCCGTTGCGCGCGGTGGGTTTCGCCCGGCGACCAGCCTGTCCAGACCGGCAGCAGGTAGACTCCCCAGAGGTTTGTAACGCCCTGGTAACACGCTCGCGAGACACTGGGCCAGGGCAGGCTCGGTCAGCCGTTACGCTGTGCTGCCCGCCATCAACACAGGTAAAGTCGCTGACCACCAAGGACAGGCCGTCATGGACAGGCAGGAAGAATTCGTCCTCCGTACCCTGGAGGAGCGGGATATCCGTTTTGTCCGGCTTTGGTTCACCGACGTACTCGGCTACCTGAAGTCGGTCGCGGTCGCCCCGGCCGAGCTTGAAGGAGCCTTTGCCGAGGGCATCGGGTTCGACGGCTCGGCGATCGAGGGGTTCGCCCGGGTCTACGAGGCGGACATGATCGCCAAGCCCGACGCGTCAACGTTCCAGCTCCTGCCCTGGCGCGGCGAGGCCTCCGGGGTGGGCCGGATGTTCTGTGACATCCGGATGCCAGACGGCTCGCCCTCCTATGCGGATCCCCGGTACGTGCTGAAGCGGGCCCTTGGTCACGCCGCCGATCTCGGCTTCACCTTCTACACCCATCCCGAGGTGGAGTTCTTCCTGCTGAAGGAGCGGCCGGTGGCCGGGGGCAAGCCGCAGCCGATCGACACGGGTGGCTACTTCGACCACACCCCGCACAGTGTCGCCCACGATTTCCGGCATGAGTCCATCCAGATGCTGGAGAGCATGGGCATCTCGGTGGAGTTCAGCCACCACGAGGGTGCGCCGGGCCAGCAGGAAATTGACCTGCGCTACGCGGATGCCCTGACCACGGCGGACAACGTCATGTCGTTCCGCCTGGTCATGAAGGAGGTCGCGCTCCAGCAGGGCGTGTACGCGTCCTTCATGCCCAAGCCTTTTACCGAGTATCCGGGCTCTGGCATGCACACCCACATGTCGCTGTTCGAGGGCGACCGTAACGTCTTCTACGAGCCGGGCGCGGAATTCCAGCTGTCCAAGCTCGGCCGGGCGTTCATCGCCGGGCTGCTCCGGCACGCCGCGGAGATCACCGCGGTGTGCAACCAGTGGGTCAACTCATACAAGCGGCTGTGGGGAGCGGCGGAAAGCGCCGCGGGGGCCGGCGGCGAGGCCCCGGCCTACATCTGCTGGGGCCACAACAACCGGTCGGCTCTGGTGCGGATTCCGATGTACAAGCCGCACAAGGGAAATGCCACCCGGGTCGAGTTCCGCTCGGTAGACTCGGCATGCAACCCTTACCTTGCGTTCGCGGTGATTCTCGAAGCCGGCCTGAAAGGAATTGAGGCTGGCTACGAGCTGCCGCCCGGCGCGGAGGATGACGTATGGGCGCTCACCTCGGCCGAGCGACGGGCGTTGGGCATCTCGCCGCTGCCGCAGAGCCTGGATGAGGCGATCACGGTGATGCAGGACAGCGAACTGGTGGCCCAGGCACTAGGTGAGCATGTGTTTGACTTCTTTCTGCGCAACAAGCGCGCCGAGTGGCGCGAGTACCGGCACCAGGTCACCCAGTATGAGCTGGACCGTTACTTGCCCGTGCTATGACTGTGTGAGCCAGGGCCGTGCCAGGGAGCAGTGCTGAGGCATCGGGCGGGGCCGGGGTGGGCAGCGCGATCAGGGATCGGGGTCGGGGCACAGTGTTCTGGGTTGGCGTACTCGGGCCATTACTCGTCCGCAGTGGCGGCGAGCCGGTGTCCGTGCCCGCCCCAAAGCAGCGGGTGATCCTGGCCGCCTTGGCGTTGCGCGCGGGCCAGGTCGCCTCCTATGACGAGCTGGCGGAGATTGTCTGGGACGGGGTACCCCCGTCCGGGGCCCGCGTGGCCATCCGCAACTACGTCAAGCGCCTGCGGCAGATCCTCGGCCCGGACGCCGGGCGCCGGATCGTCACGCGTGATCCGGGCTATGCCCTCGAGGCCGGCCCGGACGAGGTAGACGCGCTGCGTTTCACCGCGCTGTGCACCCAGGGCGGTGAGGCCATCCGCCAGGACGCCACCCCCGGCAACGACCCGGGGGCGTGGGAGCTGCTGGGCGAGGCGATCGGCCTGTGGCGCGGGAACCCGCTCGTGGACGTGCCCTCCAACGTGCTTATCACGGCCGAAGTACCGCGGCTGGACGCGCTGCGGATGCAGGCCCAGGAGTGGCGGATGGACGCCGGGCTGGCCCGGGGTCTGCACTCGGAGCTGGTGGGCGAGCTGACCCAGCTGGCGCTCGACCACCCGTGGCGCGAGCGGTTCCACGCCCAGCTGATGCTGGCGCTGTACCGCTGCGGCCGGCAAGCCGAGGCCCTGGCCGCCTACCAGCGGACCCGGCGCATGCTGGTGGATGAACTCGGTGTGGAACCCGGCCGGGAACTGCGCGACCTCCAGGCCGGCATCCTGGACGCCGATCCCGACCTGGCGGCCCCGGGGCCCGCGCTGGCCCGGTTCCTGACCGCCCCGCCTGCGCCGCAGCCCGGGTCGCCCGGCCCGGGAGGCACCGGCGGAGAGCAGCCCACCCGGGCGAAACGCGGGGCGGCGGCCACCCTGCCCGCCCGCTCGCCGGCCGG
>DASQRM010000296.1:0-22913 GCA_035642895.1 Streptosporangiaceae bacterium
CAGGGATCTTGCGTGACGCCCGGGCGCGGTCGATCAGGACGGCCGCAGCGGCAGCGAGCAGAGAGGCGGCCAGCGCGATCAGGGTGATCTGCCAGCCAGGCATGCCGCCCTCGGCGATGACGCGCACTGGTGGGGGTGGAGATGCGATGCCGCTGCCTTCGCCGGGCACACCAGCCTGAAGTTGGCGACTGAATTTTTGTTCCTCAACACCCGGCAGCCGCCGTTCACCAGCCTCAAGGCCCGGCAGGCCGTCAACTACGCCATCGACCGCGCCCGGATCCTCCAGCTCAGCCACCTCGCCCCGGGCCAGGCCGCGGTGACCTGCCAGCTACTCCCAGCCGACTTCCCCGGCCACCGCAGCTACTGCCCCTACACCACCGGCGCCAAAGACGGAATCTGGCACGGCCCGGACATGGCCAAAGCCCGGCGCCTGGCCAAAGATTCCCACACCACGAACGTGCCGGTGACCGTGTGGATCCATAAGGACTTGGCGAGCCGGGCTCTGAACTCCTACCTCGTCCGGGTGCTCAAAGACCTCGGATACCGGGCACACCAGCGCACAGTGCCCGATGCCCAGTTCTACCCCGCGGTCAGCAGCGTCCACAGCAAGGTTCAGGCCGGGCTCAACGGATGGGGCGCCGACTTCCCCACCGCATCGGAATTCTTCCTGCCCGTCCTGAGCTGCCGCTCGTATTACCAGGACTCCAACGAGGCCGAGTTCTGCGACCCGCACGCCGACCGGCTGGCCAGCCAGGCGCAGGCGGCACAGCTCACCGACCCCGCCGCCGCGCGAAGGCTGTGGGCCCAGGTGGATCGCATCGTCACCGACCAGGCACCATGGGTCCCGATCCTCAGCTTTGGAGACACCACATTCGTCTCCGCCCGGGCCGGGAACTACCAGGAGTCCCCCATTTCTGGGCCCCTGTACGACCAGATGTGGGTCCGGTAGGCCTTTCACCCGGCGCCAATAATCTGCGCCGCGCCGGTGGCGCTCTCAGCGCGGTGCGTGGGCGCCGGTCATCATGGCCGCGAGGTCCTCAGGGTGCAGGAAGGACGCGGGCGGCGGCGGTCCCCAGGCGAACAGGCCGCGCGCGCCTTCGAGGTCTTCCGGGGTCCACAACTGGTCGTCCACGATGCAGTCCATATCCGCGTAGTACTCCGAGAAATTGCCCGCCGGGTCCTTGAGGTACCAGAAGAAGTTGGACCCGGCGTAGTGCCGCCCGAGCCCCCGGACGTGCCGTTCCGGCCGCCCCTCGAGCATCGCGAACGCGCCCCGGCCCACCTCGTCGACGTCGTCCACCTGCCACGACGTGTGGTGCAGGAAGTTGACCGGCGCGGCCAGCACGAGGACGTTGTGGCCGGGTGCCGGTGACTGGCTCGGCGGTCTCCAGGCTCATCCCGGCGAGGGCCGCGGGTACGCCCAGGCGCTCCAGGCTGGCGGCGGCGCGGGCGAGGTCGTCCTGGTCATCCACGCCGACCCGCATCTCGACCAGCCGCCGGGTGGTCGCGGGCACGATCCGCAGCTGGCGGCCGGCGTCCGTGGTGCTGAACCAGCCGCCGCTGTCCGGGACGAGGCCGAAATCGGTGTAGTAGGCGGCGGTCTCATCGACGTTCGGCACGCCGATCGTGACCGACATCAGTCCGTGCAGGCTCATCAGGCCCTCCTCATCGTCGAGTCAGCCGGGCACCGTGATGAGGTGTCCGGTGACGAGGCCGAGGTCGATCTGTGCGGCATCGCGCGCCCGCCAGGCGATGTGCTGGTCGGGCCGGACCAGCAGGAACTCCCGGCCCCACGGATAGTCCGGCGGCGCCCGGAGCACCTCCAGCGGGATACCCCGGCGGCGGGCCCGGTCCTCCAGGACCGTCACCGCGGGGTCGCCGGGACCGGCGGGCCCGAGCAGGGTGAACCAGGCACCCAGCCGGTCATACAACGAGGCCCCGTCCGGCAGCCACGCGTGCGGCAGCCGCGCGCCCGGCGCGGCGTCCGGGATGTAGGTGCTCACGTCGCGGGCAACATCGTCACCAGGTGCGGCCCCAGCGGGTTCAGCGCCACCCGGGTCAGCGCCATCCGGTTCAGCGCCACCTGGCTGGATGACCGGCGACCCGGCGTAGGAGTACCCCAGCACCAGCCCGAGGCTGTGGAACTCCGACCGTTTCGCGGCCTGGATGGCCCGCTCGTCACGCGGCAGGTCCCGGGCCAGGCTGCGCATGTTGGCCGCCGCGCTCGCCACGGTCTGCTCGATGACGCCGCGGCGCTCCGGCTCGTAGCTGGCCAGCAGCGAGGCCGGCGCCCAGCCCTGCTCGACGGCGGCGATCTTCCACGCCACATTGATCGCGTCACCCACCGAGGTGTTGAACCCGTGACCACCCCACGGCGGGTTCACGTGGGCGCTCTCCCCGGCCAGGAACACCCGGCCGTCCGCAAACGAATCCGCGACCAGCATCCGGGCGGTCCACGGGTCCGAGGCCAGCAGCTCAAGTTCTACCGGGCTGCCGGCCAGGCCGGTGATCAGTTCCGCGGCGTGCGCCGCACCGTATCCGGCGTCGATCCCGGGCAGGATGGCCCACCACGTCCCGTGCAGGTCCAGGCGGCCGAGCAGTCCCGGGATGGCCGCCCCGAGTACCCAGTACTGCACGGCCGGGCCGAGGTGCGTGCCCAGCGCCGGGGCCCGGAACACCACGTTGAAGTTGGGCCGCGGGTCGGCGTGCCCGACGTAGCGGGCACCGATCTGCTCCCGGACCACCCCGGCGGCGCCGTCGCAGCCGATCAGGTAGCGGGGCGTAATCAGATATCTGGAGCCATTGTCATCCCGCACCGTGACCGTGATCGCGTCGTCCCGCTGGGCCAGGCCGGTAACGGTGTGCCCGAGACGCAGGTCGACCCCGGGCTGGCCGCGGACGTGCGCGCGCAGCAGGTCCTCCACGACGGGCTGGGGGACCTGCTGGCCGGGCTCGGCGAACCGCTCGTCCCGCTTCGTGGTCAGCCCGAACGCGCCCTCGAAGTCCGTGATGCGGCGCCCGGACAGCGACTCGCAGAACGTGACCCGCTGGGACCAGGCGACCGGCAGCGGCGCGGCGGCGCGCAGAGCGCCCGCGAGGCCCCAGCGGCGCAGGTGCTCCATGGTCCGCACGCTGGTGGTCTTGGCCCGGGGCCGGCGGTGCGAGACGTGGACCCGCGGTTCGATGACCACGCAGGCCACGCCGCGGCTGGCCAGTTCCGCGGCGGCGGCCAGCCCCGCCGGGCCACCGCCAGCCACCAGCACCGGCGTGTCCTGGGCGCGCGTCCTGTCCGGCATCACCACGACATAACGGTAGCCCGCGGCCGGTGAACACGACGCGGCCGCGATGCTTGTATCTTCCGCAACGAAAACCACGGGGGCCCTCATGACCGAGTACCGGGCATCCTTCGATGCCAGCGTGACGTTCGCCAATGGCGGCGGCCTCACGGCCACGGGTTTCCGGGTGGACGTCCCGTCCCCGGATGTGGACGAGGCCGGGATCGCCGCCCTGTTCGTGGCCTCACTCGGCCTGCTGATGACGGAGTCAGTCGACCTGAGCAACGTCGAGGTCTTCGCTGAGCCGCATAAGGGAACCCGGGGCGGCCCGTCGGACCGCCTCACCGGCCCGCCGTCCCGGGGCGGGACGCTGGTCGAGCTCAGCCACGTGATCCGGGCCGGGATGATCACCTATCCCGGGCTGCCCGGGCCGGAGATCACCCCGCATCTGACCCGGGAAGCCTCACGCGACCACTACTCTGCGGGCACCGAGTTCATGATCGGCCGGATCAGCCTGGTCGGCAACACCGGGACCTACCTCGACGCGCCCTATCACCGCTACTCCGGCGGCGCCGACCTGGCGGCGATCGGGCTGGAGCGGACCGCCGACCTGCCCGCCGTGGTGGTCCGGGTGACCGGAGCACAGCAACGGGGCATCGACGTCGGCGCCCTGGCCGCGCTCGATGTGCGGGGCGCGGCCGTGCTGCTGCACACCGGCGACGACGCCCGGTTCGGCTCGCCGGCCTACGCCGAGGACGCGCACTTCCTCACCGAGGCCGGGGCCGCCTGGCTGGCCGGGCAGGACCCGGCCCTGGTAGGCATCGACGCGGTCAACATCGACGACGCCGCGGACGGGCGGCGGCCCGCGCATTCGCTGTTGCTCGCGGCCGGGATTCCCGTGGTCGAGCACCTGACCGACCTCGGGCGGCTGCCTCCGGCCGGGGCGTGGTTCAGCGCCGTGCCGCTGCGCATCGAGGGGTTCGGCACTATCCCGGTGCGCGCGTTCGCCCGGCTGCCGGACTAGCGCACCCGGCCGGTCAGCCCGGCGACCGGTGGCGGGCGACGGCCTCCTCGTCCCACTCCAGTCCGTTGCCGGGGACATCGGGCACCAGGAGGGTTCCGTTGCGGACCTGGAAGGGGCGGGCCAGGACCGGATCAGCCCAGTCCTGCCACTCCAGCCAGTGCCGCGTCGGGGTGACCTGCATCAGGTGCCCGCTGACCTCCGGGTACAGGTGAGAGGACATCGGCAGCCCGGCCACGTCCGCGACGGCCGCGGCCTGCAGCCAGCCGGTGACCCCGCCGATCCGCATCAGGTCCGGCATGACCAGATCACAGGCCTGGGCCGCGATGGCCTCGTGCATGGCCCGCGGCCCGTAGAAGTTCTCCCCCAGCATGACCGGGGTGGCGATGTCGCGGGCGAGCCGGGCGTGGCCGTCCAGGTCGTCATAGCGCAGCGGCTCCTCGATCCAGGTCAGCCCCTCCGCGTCGAGAGCGCGGCAGCGCTCCAGCGCATCGCCCAGGGCCAGGCCCTGGTTGTAGTCCGCGACCAGGGTGACCTCGTCACCGACCGCGGCCCGGACCCGGCGGACCGCCTCGAGGTCATCGGCGGCACGGTCGCGGCCCACCCGGACCTTCAGCGCGGTGAACCCGCCCTCGGCCAGCAGTTCCAGCGCCTCGTCGGCGACCGCAGCGGGCGGGATGAGGCCCAGGCCGTTGCTGTTGTAGGCCGGGACCGGCTCCAGGGTGCCGCCCAGGAGCCGGGCCAGCGGCAGCCCGGCCGCCTGGGCCAGGACGTCCCACAGCGCGATATCCAGGCCGGCCACCGCGGACAGGGCCAGGCCCTGGTAACCGGCCAGCGCGAACCAGCCCCGGGCCCGCGTGAATGCCTGACCAGGCGCGGCCGGCTGGCCCCGCAACCCCTCACCCAGCTCATGCAGGATGGTGCGCAGCCCCGCCGCCGCGCTGGCCAGGTACGGCGCCAGGTAGCCGTGGCCGGTGATGCCCTGCTCCGTGGTGATGTCGATGAGCAGCAACGGCCACTGGGCAAAGTGCCCCACCTTGGTGGCCAGCGGCCTGCGGAACGGCACGACCACCGGCCGGACGACCACGTCCCGCACGACAAGCTCCGTGCCCGGTCCGATCATCCGGCCCCCTCGCCAGCCGGCCCCGGCCAGGGCCTTGTCGTTTCATCCTGCCAACGAAACCCGGGCCTGCCCAGCCACCCCGATAACCTCGTCCCGTCGCCTGCTTGACACATGCCTATATCGGAATACGATTCCAGGCTATGACGCTGGCAGGCAAGGAGGCTTACCGTGGCCAGGCTTATCTACCTGACGATCACCTCGCTCGACGGCTACGTGGCCGACGAGGACGGCAAGTACGACTGGGCCATGCCCGACGATGAGGTGTTCGGCTTCGTCAACGATTTCGAGCGGCCGGTCGGCACGTACCTCTACGGGCGGCGGCTGTATGAGGAAATGACCGGCTGGGAGACCGTACCCCAAGCGGGACAGTCGCCCCTGATGCTCGACTTCGCCCAGATCTGGCGGGCGGCCGACAAGGTCGTGTTCTCCCGCTCGCTGGAGGCGGTCAGCACCGCCCGGACCCGGATCGAGCGGGACTTCGACCCCGGGGCGATCCGGCAGATGAAAGCCCGCGCGGACCGGGACATCACGGTGGGAGGCCCCGTCCTGGCGGCCGAGGCGCTCAAGGCCGGCCTGGTCGACGAGTGCCACCTGATCGTCTGCCCCGTCGTGGTGGGCGGCGGCAAGAAGTCCCTCCCCAGCGGGGTGCGCCTGCCGCTCGAATTGCTGGCGGAGCGGCGTTTCGCCAACGGTGCGGTGTACCTGCGGTACGCCATCCTCCCCTGACCTCGGCGCCCTGACTACGGCGGCCCTGGCCGCGGGGCCCTGGCCGCGGGGCCTGGCTGCGGCGGCCCCGGCGGCGGGGCCTGGCTGCGGCGGCCCCAGCAGCGGGGCCCTGGCTGCGGATTCCTCTGCTACCAGCAGATTGCCTTGGCCGGCCCGGCCCGGGCGAACCATTGTTGATGGTGAGCCCGGATCCGGGGCCCAGACCGAGAGCAGGGAGATCATGAAGCTTGCCGTTGCTGCACCCCCGACCGCCGTGGGCCTCGATGAACAGCTCATCAGCCGGCTGATGTTCCAGCGCATCGTCCTCCTCGGCACTGAGGTGGATGACGCGGTGGCCAACCGGCTCTGCGCCCAGCTGCTGCTGCTGTCCGCGGAGGATCCGCGCGGCGACATCAGCCTGTACATCAACTCCCCGGGCGGCTCGGTCAGCGCGGGCCTCGCGATCTACGACACGATGCGGCTGATCCCCAACGACGTCAGCACGCTGGCGCTGGGGCTGGCCGGGAGCATGGCCCAGTTCCTGCTGTGCGCCGGGGCGGCGGGCAAGAGGTTCAGCCTGCCGCACGCCCAGGTCCTGATGCACCAGGGCTCGGCCGGTTTCGGCGGCACCGCGGCCGATATAGAGATCTACGCCGAGCAACTCGGGCGTACCGGGGCCACCATGATGAGGCTGATCTCGGAGCACACCGGGCAGCCGCTGGAGCGGGTCGAGGACGACAGCCAGCGCGACCGCTGGTTCAGTGCCGAGGAAGCCCGGGACTACGGGATCGTCGATCACATCGTGGAACGACTCGATGACGTGCGCCCCGCCCTCGCGGCCCGGAAGGCAGGCCTGTGACCATGAGCCAGTACACGATCCCCACCGTGGTGGAGCGGACCGCGGCCGGCGAGCGGGCGTTCGACATCTACTCCCGTCTGCTGTCGGAACGCATCGTGTTCCTCGGCACCGAGATCGACGACGGGGTGGCCAACGTGATCATGGCCCAGCTGCTTCATCTCGAGGCGGCCAGCCCGGACCTCGAGATCAGCCTCTACATCAATTCTCCCGGCGGCTCCTACAGCGCCCTGACCGCGATCTACGACACGATGCAGTACATCCGCCCGGACGTGGCCACCATCTGCATGGGGCAGGCGTCCTCGGCGGCAGCGGTGCTGCTCGCCGCGGGGGCGGCGGGACGGCGGGCCGTGCTGCAGCACGCGAAGGTGCTGCTGCACCAGCCGTCGAGCCAGGCCCAGGGCGCGCTCCCTGATCTCGCCGTCCAGGCCAAGGAGGTCGCCAGGACCCGGCGTGAGGTCGAGGAGATCCTCAGCCGGCACACCGGCCACCCGCTGGACAAGATCAGGAGCGACACCGACCGGAACAAGACCTTCAGCGCCCGCGAGGCCGTCGCGTACGGCCTCGCGGATGAGGTCATCACGACCCGCCAGGCCGACCGGGCGGCCTAGCCGCCCGCGTGATCACGCGGTCAGCGCTGCTGGCCGCGTGATCATCCGGCCGGCCGTCACGCCGCCAGCAGGCACCGGGCCTCGCCCGGGGTACGCGGCGGCGACGGCGCCCGGCCACCGCCGGCCACATCCAGCCGGCCCCTGTCCAGCCGGGCACTGTCCAGCCGGGCACTGTCCAGCCGGATGACCGTGCCCAGGCGGCCCTGGTCGGCGGCCAGATCATGCGCGACCCCGGCGAGCAGCTCGGACAGGTCGATCCACAGCGCATCGCAGATAGCGGCCAGGACTTCTGACGAGGCTTCCTTGCGCCCGCGCTCCACCTCGGACAGGTAGGGCACCGACACCCGGGCTACCCGGGACACGTCGGACAGGGTCCGGCCCTGCCCCCGCCGGGTGCGGCGCAGCCGTTCGCCGATCATCGTCCGCAGCAGGGGCCGGGACCGCCGCTGGTGTTCTCCGCGGCTGGTGATGACCGGACCACCCATCGCGTCGCCTCCGTGGCTGCGTTCGTGACCCGCCGGGCGGGTCCAGGCCAGCTCACCGTATCCACGAGTGCTGCGGCCCCGGAAGCGTTTTCGCGGCCGGCGTACAGCGGCCCGGGTCAGGGGATCCGGGGTCAGGAGAGTTCGGTTTCGCGCTGGAGCTGATCACGGCGCTGCAGCTGCGCGGCGCGGTCCGGATCGGGCGCCAGTTCCCCGACCGAGATACCTCCGGCGCCCGACTTCCTGGCGCCCGGCGGGAGCCGGGTCGCGGCCACCGCCACCGACCCGTCCAGTTCGGTCTGCCACAGCCAGCCCTCGGCCTGGGTGATCCCGGGCCCCAGCACCACCGAGGACCCCTTCGCGAACAGGCCGGCCGCACCGGCCAGCCACGCAACGCTGCCGACCACGCGCACCAGGTCGGGGAGGCTGTGCAGGTAGGAGCCCGCGTAGATCACGCCCGCGGTCAGGATCGCGGCGGCGGCGATGACCCACCAGAACCGCCTGATCATCTCGACCGCTCCCCGCCGCCCCGCCGCCAGGTAGTCGGAGAGGGACAGGATGTCTCGTGCGGCCTTCTCGCCGGTAAGCAGCTCGCGCCAGATCCGGCCCTGGACCCGGATCGCGGCCCGCGCCGCAGCCCAGTCCCCCACCTGGCGGTCCCCCGCGACCCAGCGCTGCCAGTCGTGCAGGCTGCGGCTCACGGCATAGGCCGTGTGGTCGGGCAGGAGCGTCTTCAGGTCCGCCAGCCAGTCCTTGACCGTAATCAGCCGGCCCGCTTCGAACACGGAGCGGAATTGCTCCGCCCGCTCCTCCTCCGTCATCGCGCCGGCTGGCCGCAGCGCCGTTTCCGCGATGGCCCGGCCGAGCCCATAGGCCTTGCCGAGCACGAAGTCCGCGACGGTCAGGGCTTCGAGGAGGCGGCAGTGCAGCGTGAAGATCGCGTCGAGGGTGATGTCCCGGCGGCGGCCAGGGTCGGTCAGCGCAGTCAGCACGTCCGACATCGCCTCCATGAGCACGGGCGGCGGGTCAGCCAGCAACTGCTCCAGCTGAGACTGGATCTGCTCCCCCAGCCAGGTCGACTGGCTGGCGCCCGGGAAATCGGAACGTCCCGGCAGGTGACTGCCCCGGGGCGGGTCGGTCACCGGGCCCTGGTGCACTGGGGAGTGGAACAGCTGGGCTACCTGCCAGCCCAGGGCCACGGCGCGGGAGATCCCGCGGTGGGCGAAGGGCAGCACCTGGCTGTTCACGCTGGGCGGCGTGCCGCCATGCACCGCGATCTCACTCATCGCCGCCAAGCTCCCGCCCGTCCGCAGGCCCTGCTACCGGCCACCCGGTAGTCACCGATTGCTGGGCAGGCTAGCAGCGCCGCATCCGGCCGTGGCGTTCCCCGCCTATCCCCCTCCGTCACGCTGGCCCCTCCCGTCCACATCTCCCGCGGAACGTTCGCCAGAACCGGACAAAACACCCGGCCGGACGCACGTCACGCGGGAAATGTCAGCGGTAGGCCATGATCCAAATGCTGAGCCATCCTCAGCATTTCAGCCCTAAACGGTACGGTTTAGCCCGTCAGTGGCCGGCTTTTCCGGTGCGGACCCCAGAAAGCAGGTGCTTTCTTTGAAGATCCTTGGGAACCCTTTGAATCGATCCGTGCATCTCTTAGGTATGCGACTTTCCGGCCCGCTGCGCGAGCCAGCGAACCTGACCGCGGGACCTGCCCCGCAGAGCGGACAAGGGGGGCCCGCGCGTTGACGACCGGAGATCTCAGGTCTGCTGACCAGGAATATTCGCACATCAGGACGGGCGGGTGGCCGCCGCAACTGGGGCGGCCCACCCGGCCGGTGACCGTGCACCTGGCGGTCCTGGCCGCCTATCTGGCCGCCGGTATCGCGGTGAACTGGACCCGGGCCACTTACCTGATTGACCACGTGGTGCCGACCGGCCGGGACAGCGGATTGTTTGTCTGGGATTACTGGTGGATGGCACGCTTGGTGCTGCACCCCGGTAACCCCTGGTTCACCCACGACCTGGCCGCGCCGGTGGGGGCCCCGCTGGGGTTTCACGTGCTGATGCCGCTGCCCGGTGTGCTGATGGCCCCGTTCACGCTCGCGTACGGTCCCAGTTTCAGCTACAACCTGCTGGCCGTGGCCGCGCCCGGGCTGATGTGCTACGCGATGTACCGGGCGGCCCGGCTGTGGGTGCCCACGCAGACCGGCGCGATCGCGGCGGGCGCGTTCTACGGCTTGTCCACGATGCTGACGTGGAACGCGTGGTATGAGATCCAGCTCGCGCTGGGCGGGATTTTCCTGCCCCTGTCGCTGGAGGCGGCGGTGCGGCTGACCCGGCGGCCGGGCTGGCGGCAGGCGACCATCCTCGGCGTGGTCCTCGGGGCCGCGCTGCTGGTCGACCAGGAATCGACCATCCTGGCCTGGAGCCTGGCGGCCGCAGTCCTGCTGCTCTGGCTGGTCCGCCGCCCGGCCCGCGGCGGGGTTGCCGCCTGGGTCAAGCTGCGCATGCTCGCCCTCGCTGGGGTGGTGACGGTGGTGGTCGCCAGCCCGCAGATCATCGCCATGCTTCAGCAGACGATCGCCGGCCAGGCCACCGTGTCGCAAGGGGCCCTGGCGGACGATTACCGGAATTCCGGCGCCGCGCTGGAGCGGATATTCGCACCCTCGCCGCGAGTCGGATTCTTCGGGCTGAAGAGCCTGGCCTCGATCTACTACCACGCTGCCCCCACCAGCTTCACGTTCACGGCGTACGGCGTGGTGCTGACCGTCCTGGGCCTGCTGGGCCTGGTCGTCGGCTGGCGGCGGCGCAACGTCCGGCTGCTGGCCCTGCTCTGGCTGGCCGGTACCTGGCTCGCCCTGGGAACCGGCATAGTCGTCGGCAGCCACCGTTATGTGCCGCTCGCCCAGGTATGGCATGGCGTCCGGGTTTCGGACATCATGCCGTACACCTGGATGGTGCGGATCTCGTTGCTGTCCTCGTTCCGTGAGGCCGACAGGATCACCGAGATCGGGCTGGTGGCCGCCGCCCTGCTGGCCGGCGTCGGCGTGAACTGGCTGCGGTACCACGCCAGGCCGGCCCTGGTCGTGGTGGCCGCGCTGGCCGTCCTCGAAGCCGGCAGTGTCGGCGTCCAGCCCTTCCAGGCCACCATCCCCACGGCCCTGACCGCACTCGACCGCCCGATCGCGGCTGACCATTCCGGATCGATCGTGGTGGACGTCCCGATGGGGGTGCGCAGCGCCGTCCCGCTGCCCGACGAGGGGGCACCCTTCAATTCCGAGGCCGAGATGCAGGCCGCCGCCGACGGCCATCCGCGTGCCATCGCCTACATATCCCGGCTGCCCGAATCCACCCTGGCCGCGGTGAAACGGCACCCGTTCTACGCTGACCTGCTCAATGCCCAGCGAGAGCCGCACACCTTCTACCTGAGCGTGCTCACCGGGCCGAAGGCCCCGGCGATGCTCAACGCGGCCCGGCTCGACGCACGCCGCATCAATGTGGGCTGGGCCATCGTCTGGTCCCCCGCGCCGGTGGTCCTGCACTACCTCCAGGCGGTCGGCCTGCGGTTTGACTACCGGGCCGGCGGCGCGTCCGTCTACCGTCTCCCGCCGCACGCGTAAGGCGTCAGATCGGCGGCGTGGCCAAGCGAGCGACGGCAAAGCCATTTGCGGTTATGGCAAAATCTACAGCATGAGCCAGGAGACTCATGCGGTGCTGACCGCGGTCGGCCCCCGACTGCGCGCCCTGCGTAAGCAACGGGGGGCGACCCTGGAGCAACTGGCCGAGAGCACGGGGATCTCGGTCAGCACCCTGTCGCGGCTGGAGTCCGGCCACCGGCGGCCCACCCTGGAACTGCTCCTGCCCCTCGCCCAGGCGCATCGTGTTCCGCTGGACGAACTCGTCGGCGCTCCCGCCACCGGCGACCCGAGAATCTATCCGCGCCCGGTGAAGCGCGGCGGCGCCACCTGGCTGCCGCTCACCCGTAATCCGGGGGGCCTCAACGTCTTCAAGCAGATCATGCCGGTGAACCCTGATCCGCCAGACCGCCTTGACCAGCGTGTCCATGAAGGTCACGAATGGCTCTACGTCATCACCGGCAGGCTCAGGATGGCGCTCGGGGATAAAGACTTCATCCTGACCGCCGGCGAGGCCGCCGAGTTCGACACGCGGGTCCCGCACGGATTCGCCAACGTCGGCCGTGAGCCCCTCGAACTGCTGATCATCTTCGGGCCGCAAGGTGAGCGGGTCCATGTGCGCGCCCAGACCGCCACCGCACGGTCCGCCCCCGCCACCTGAGCGCCGGACACGTCTTGACCTCCGCCTGGCTCCTTCGTATCTTAGAGTCACTCAGAATCTGAGTGACTTTCAGATTCCGTTGACCGAGGGAGCTTAATCGTGGCCGTGAGATCCCGCCGCTGGACGGCGGACGACGTGCCCAGCCAGTCCGGCCGGACGGTGGTGGTGACCGGGGCCAGCAGCGGGCTGGGTCTGGTGACCGCGAGTGTGCTGGCCAGGCGGGCCGCCACGGTGATCCTGGCCTGCCGGGACCTGGCCAAGGCCGGGCAGGCGGCGGACCGGATCCGGGCCTGGGCACCGGAGGCGGACGTCCGGGTGCTCCGGCTCGACCTCGCCGCACTGGACTCGGTCCGCGAGGCCGCCCAGCAGATCCGCGCCACCTGCCCCCGCCTGGACCTGCTGATCAACAACGCGGCGGTGATGCGGCCGCCTTACCAGCGGTCCGCGGACGGTTTCGAGCTGACCTTCGCCACCAACCACCTGGGTCATTTCGCGCTCACCGGCCTGGTGCTGGGCAGCCTGCTGGCCACACCAGGGTCACGCATCGTGACCGTCAGCAGTGTCGGTCACCGGGACGGCGTGATGCACTTCGACGACCCGCATTTCGAGTCCGGGTACCGGGCCGACGACGCCTATGCCCAGTCCAAGCTGGCCAATTTGCTCTTCACCTTTGAACTGGCCACGCGGTTGAGCGCCGCCCGCCACCAGACCATCGCGCTGGCCGCGCATCCCGGCATTGCCCGGACGGACCTGTTCCGCTGGGATCCACGGTTGACCCGGGCGCTGCTCAGCCCGGCGCTGCGGCCGGTCACGTTCCGCATGGCGCAGAGCGCACCGGTGGGGGCGCTGCCCACGCTGCGGGCGGCCACCGACCCGGCCGCCAGGACCGGGGAGTACTACGGTCCGGCCGGATGGCGTGAATACACCGGCTACCCCGTCCGGGTCGACCCTTCAGGCCAGGCCCGCGACCAGTCGTCGCAGCGGCGGCTGTGGAAGCTATCCGAGCAGTTGACCGGAGTGTCCTACCTGGATGTGCCCTACCCTGAGGACCATGCCGTCACAGGCCAGAAACGGGCGCTACCACCACGGTGACCTGCGCGCCGCGCTCATCGGCACCGCAATCGAGATCATTGCCGAGCGGGGCGTGCGCGGCTTCTCCGTCGCCGAAGCGAGCCGGCGCCTCGGCGTCGCCGTGAGCGCCCCCTACGCCCACTTTGCCGACCGGGATGGACTCCTGGCGGCCGTCGCGGTGCATGCCCATGAGCTCTTCTACGCGGAACTGGTGCCAGGGATGGGCCAGTTCAGCGCCCCAGCCGCGCGGCTCGCCGAACTGGCCCGCTGCTACGTCCGGTTCGCGGCCACCCATCGGCCGCTGTTCGAGGTGCTGTACGAGGCCGGCCTCGATAAGGTCCGCTATCCGGAGATCGAGGCGGCCGCCCGCCCCACCGAAGAGGCCCTGATGACCTGCGTCCGGGCGCTTTCCGATGGCCAGGGCCCGGCAGAAGAACTGGCCTCGGCGCTGGAGGCGACCGCCAGCGGGCACGTCGTCCTGTTCTTCGACGGTCACGCCCAGCAGGACGAGGAAGCCGTGACCCAGGCCGCCGAACGGGCGGCCCGGGCCACGCTGGCCCTGATCGAGAGCCGGCACCTGCTCGCTCCGGCCCCCTCGGCATAACGGGGCACCGGCCAGATACCGGCCCTGGTGATAGCCCTGGCGTCAGCCCGTGGAGTCAGCCTTCCGGGCACCGTTCAATGGTGCGGCCTGCGGGCTGGCCGGCTGGGTTTCCGCGACGGGGACGGGGGCGGGCAGCGCGGGCGGGACCGGCGGGGCACTGGCCTCGTCAGCGTCCGTGGCGGCCAGGGAGGGACTGCCGGCCGGACGAGCGCGGTCGAAGAAGCGCAGCAGCTCCACCGGGAACGGCATGACGAGCGTGCTGTTCTTCTCGGCCGCGACCTCGACCACGGTCTGCAGCAGCCGCAACTGCAAGGCAGCCGGGTCCGCCGCCATGACCGTGGCGGCCTGGGCCAGCTTCTTGGAGGCCTGGTACTCCCCATCGGCGGCGATGATCCGCGCGCGGCGCTCGCGCTCGGCTTCGGCCTGCCGCGACATGGAGCGTTTCATGGATTCGGGCAGGGAGATGTCCTTGACCTCGACCCGCTCGACCCGGACGCCCCACGGTCCCTCAGTGGGGGCGTCGATGACGTCCTTGAGTTCGGCGTTGACCTGCTCCCGTTCGGACAGCAACTGGTCCATGTTGCTGCGCCCGGTCACCGACCGGAGCGAGGTCTGGGCGACCTGCGAAACGGCGAAATGGTAGTTCTGCACGTTGATGATGGCCTTGAGCGGGTCGATGACCCGGTAGTAGACCACCGCGTCCACTTTCAGTGTGACGTTGTCCCGGGTAATGGTCTCCTGCGCGGGCACGTTGACCACGGTGATCTGCATGTTGACTTTGGTGAGCCGGCTGGTGAACGGGTTTATCCAGGTCAGTCCCGGCTTGCGGACGCCGGGCAGGGCCTGCCCAAAGCGGAACACGACACCTTGCTCGTACTGGCGGATGATTCTGAAGCCGAACATTTCGGCCATCCCATCCCTGGCGCCGGAGGCGCCGGGTTTTCTGGGCCCGTGGACGGCGCCGGCGTGACTGCCAGCGTTCGGAATGCCCGCGGCCCTATCTTCATCATAGACATCCCGGATCGCGGTCGGGACTCCGGTGGATGAGCAGGGGACTGGCGGTCAGGCGACCCGGCGCCAGCCCAGCTCGGAGGCCTTCCAGCGGGCTATGGCCCGGTGCTCGCTCACGACTTTGACTTCCCGCAGGTGCAGGGCGGGGTCGTGCATGACCTGCTCGGCCTCGATCATCCCGTCGCCGGGCGACGACTGCGGGATCTCGTGCTTGGCTCCGGACTGCTCAACGAGGACCAGGTTGGCCGGGCGCGCGTCCTCGGCCGCATCTATGTACGTACTCACATAGTTTATGACGTCGCGCCGCTCCCTGATGTTCCCCCGCCCACTATGGCGTGCGGCACACCTGGGCGCGCCACCTGGCCCGGCGGCCCGCCCCCGTGCTGCGGGCCGAGGAACGCGTGGTCCCGCAGGTCGGCGAAGGCCCACTGGCCCAGCCCGAACAGGGCCGCCGCGACGGCGGCCGACGTCAGGGCGGCCAGCGCGGCGCGGGGCGGTACCCACACACCCCTGGTGGGCCTGGGCCTACTCGCCTGATTCGGCCGCTACCCGGTCTGGTGCTCCAGGGCCCGGCGGGTGAGGACGCGGGCCAGGTGCTGGCGGTAGGCCCGGTCGGCGTGGATGTCTTCGGCCGGGTCGGTACCCTCCGCGGCCAGCCCCGCCGCGTCCGCGACGCTGGCCCCCTCGGCCAGGGCCCGCTCCGCCGCCCTCGCCCGGACCGGTACCGGGCCCATGTTGGCCAGGGCGATCCGGTGGCCGGCCGCCGCGACCCCGACGATGGCCCAGTCGTTGGCCCGCCGGACGAACTTCTGGTAGCCCCAGTCCGGGCCCGGGCAGCGCGGCACCCGGACCGCGGTGAGCAGCTCGTCGGGTTCCAGGCTGGTCTCGAAGAAGCCGGCGAAGAAGTCGTCCGCGCCGACTGTGCGGGTGCCGCCCGGTCCGGAGATCTCCACGACGCCACCCAGCGCGACCAGGGCCATCGGCAGGTCGGCCGCCGGGTCGGCATGCGCCAGGGAGCCACCGATGGTGCCCCGGTGCCGGATCTGGGGATCACCCACCTGGGCCGCGGCGTAGGCCAGCAGCGGGGTCTGCGACTGGACCAGTGCGGACGCGGCGACGTCGGCGTGGCAGGTCGTCGCGCCGATCACCAGGTCGTCGCCGTCGGCCCGGATCCCCGCCAGTTCACCGACCCGGCCGATGTCGATCACGACTGCGGGGACGGCCAGCCGCAGCTTCATCATCGGCAGCAGCGAGTGACCCCCGGCCATCAGCTTCGCGTCCTCGCCATGGCGGGCCAGCAGGTCCAGGGCATGCGCGGCGGACTCGGCCGCCTCGTACTCGAACGGCGCGGGGATCATGCGCTCATCGATTCGGCGGCGGCCAGCACGGCCCGGACGATGTTGTGATAGCCAGTGCAGCGGCAGAAATTGCCCTCCAGGCCCTCCCGCACCTCCGCCTCGGTCGGATGCGGGTTCTCCGCCAGCAGGCCGGCGGCCGCCATCACCATGCCCGGGGTGCAGAAACCGCACTGCAGGCCGTGCTCCTGGCGGAACGCCTGCTGCACCGGATGCATCTCGCCGCCGGCCGCCAGGCCTTCCGCCGTAGTGATCTCCTGGCCGGCCGCCTGCACGGCCAGCATCGTGCAGGACTTCACCGAGCGGCCGTTGACCAGCACGGTGCAGGCGCCGCAGGACGTGGTGTCACAGCCGACATTGGCCGCACGGAGCCCACAGCGCTGGCGCAGATAGTGCACCAGCAGCAGGCGCGGCTCCACGTCATCGGACCGGGGCGCCCCGTTCACCGTGAGCTCGATCTGCATCTACGCGTCCTTCCCGGCGGCGGCTTCCTGGATGGCCTGCCAGACCCGTTGCGGGGAGGCGGGCATGTCAACGTGCCGCACGCCCAGGTGCGCGACCGCGTCGATGATCGCGTTCTGCACGGCGGGCGTGGCGCCGATCGTCCCGGCCTCCCCGATGCCCTTGACCCCGAGTGGGTTGTAGCTGGTCGGCGTGGCCATGTCGGCGAGCTCGAAACTGGGCACCTCGGTGGCGGACAGGAAGGGATAGTCGGCGAAGCTGGCGGTCAGCGGGTTGCCGTCGGCGTCGTAGATGACCTCCTCCAGGAACGCCTGCGCGGCGCCCTGGGCGATCCCACCGTGCCGCTGGCCCTCAGCCAGCAACGGGTTGATCACCGTGCCCGCGTCATCGACGGTCACCACCCGGCGCAGCACCGCCTTGCCAGTCTCGGTGTCCACCTCCACCACGGCCACGTGCGCGCCGAACGGGAAGGTCGCGCCCGGCGCGATGAACACGGTGCGCACCACCAGCCGCTCGGCCGCGGCGAGGGTGGCCAGCGGCACCGCCGCCTCCGGGTCGCCCGCCACCTCGAACGCGCTGCGTTCCGGCTCGAAGACCAGGTCGGCGGGGTTGGCCTCGAGCACCGCGGCGGCCCGCTCGCGGGCCATGCCGAGCAGCTCGCGCGAGGCCTGCTGCACGGCTACCCCGCCCTGCTGCAGGCTGCGTGAGCCGCCGGTGCCGCCGCCCTCCGGGATGAGGTCGGTGTCTCCCCACTTCACCGTGATCCGGTCGACCGGGATACCCAGCTCCTCACTGGCCAGCATGGCCCACACGGTGGCGTGGCCCTGCCCGTGCGGGGAGGTCCCGGTCAGGATCGTCGCGCTGCCGTCGGGATGCACCTCGACGCTGGCGTTCTCACGGGGCCCGCCCGCCTCCGCCCCGGCGCCGGTGATCTCCACATAGCTGGCCAGGCCGATGCCGAGCTGGATCACGTCGCCGGCTGCGCGGCGCTTGACCTGCTCCTCCCGGAGGCCGGAGTAGCCGGCCGCGCCGAGCGCCGCGTCCAGCGCGGCCACGTAGTCACCGCTGTCGTAGAGGGCCCCGAACGCGGTCCGGTGCGGCTCGGAGAACCTGGGCAGCAGGTTCTTCCGGCGCACCTCGCCGGGATCCTGGCCGATCTCGGCGGCGAACAGGTCCATGGCCCGCTCGATGGCCGCCGTGGCCTCGGGCCGTCCCGCGCCGCGGTAGGCCCCGACCGGGGTGGTGTTCGTGACCACCGACCGCGCCACCGCCTCAGCCCGGCTGATCGCGTACGGGCCGGGGGCCATCAGGATGGTCAGCATGGGCAGGAACGCGCCGAACCGGGGGTAGGCGCCGGAATCCTGGAGGATCTCCAGCCGGTACGCGGTCACTGTGCCGTCCCGGCGGCCGCCGATGGTGATCACCTGACGCTGGGCCCGGCCGTGGGTCATCCCGATCAGGTTCTCGTTCCGGGTCTCGGCCCAGCGGGCGGGCCGCCGCAGCTGCCGGGCCACCCAGCAGACCACCGCGTGTTCCGGGTCGGCGCCGAACTTGGCGCCGAACGCGCCGCCCACGTCGGGAGTGATGATCCGCAGGCTGGACGAGTCGATCGCCAGCATCTCGGCCAGGGCGCCGCGGGTGTCCTGTGCGCCCTGGTTCGGGATCCAGGCCGTGAGCCGGCCGTCCTCGCCCCAGGCGGCCGCAGCCGCCCGGGTCTCCATCGGCGCGGGCGCCACCCGCTGGTTGACGATGGTCCGGCTGACCACGACCTCACAGCCGTCGAACAGGTCGGGCCTGAGCGCCGCGGCATCACCGAAGGTAACGGTCACATTCGTGCCGGCTTCGGGAAACAGCAGGCCGCGGGAGCCATCCGCGGCGTCAGCCGGATCCACCACGGCGGGCAGCGGGTCGTAGTCCGCGTCCACCAGTTCGGCCGCGTCCTCACCCTGATACGGATCCTCGGTGACCACGACCGCCACCGGCTCGCCGACGTAGCGCACGACGTCCCGGGCCAGCAGCGGCTGGGCCATCCGCCCGTCGACCATGTCAGGCATGGGCGGGGCGAGCGGGGGGAGGTCGGCGAGGTCGTCCCCGGTGAACGCGGCGATCACGCCGGGCGCCTCCAGGGCCGCGCTGACGTCGACCGACCTGATCCGGGCGTGCGCGATCGGGGACCGGACGAAGAACACGTGGCCCGCGCCATCCAGCCGGTCGTCGACCACATCGTCGGTGTAGACCCCGCCGGTGGTCAGGAAGCCGGGGTCCTCCGTCCGCAAGACGCGGGTACCGAGAATGCTCACGCCCGTCCAGCCCCTTTCCGGCGTCCCTATCCCTCAGCGAGGATCGTGCCTGCCCGGACCGGAGCGGTCAAACGGGTGCGTTGACTAGATGGCACCGGCTGGACGGCACCGGCGAGATAGCTGCTGGACCGTCCTGACCGGTTCAGCGGTCCGCGGTTCAGCTCACCGCGTCGCGGGCCGCCTGCTCCAGCCGGCTGCGGTAGCCCTCCCACCAGGACTGGTCACCAGGCGCCATGTTGTCGTTCCCCGGCTGGCGCCCGACCGCCCCGTCGATCAGTTCCCGCACGATATCGGCGTGCCCCGCGTGCCGGTGCGTCTCGGCGATCATGTGGGCCATGATCCGGTGCAGGGTCACCTCGTTCCGGTCCGCGGGCCACCAGGGCACGTGGCCGACCGCGTCGAGGGGCAGCGCGTCGATCGTGGTGTCGGAGTGCAACCACGCCCGGTGGTAGAGGGCAGTGATCTGGTCACGCGACTCTCCCGGGGTGGCCCACATGTCCGCGTTCGGTTCGGCGCCCTCCCCCAGCCAGGGCAGCGGCTCACCGGACGGCAGGCCGAAGGTCTCGCCGAAGTACCCCAGCTCCATGCTGGCCACGTGCTTGACCAGCCCCAGGAGGTTGGTGCCAGTCGGGGTGAGCGGGCGCCGGACGTCGTACTCGGAGAGACCTTCGAGCTTCCACAGCAGGGCCTCACGGCCGGCCTGCAGGTATCGGAGGAGGTCGGCTTTCGGGTCCGGTCCGGTCATCCTGGCAGTCTGCCATCCGACCCCGCCTACCTGTCTAGACCAATTTCTGCCGCGTCCGGGACAAGCCGCCCTGTTGACCGCCAGACCCGCGAGCTGGGACAGAGCGTCAGGAGGGCCGCTCACGGAGCAGGTCGGTGACCAGGGACCCGGCTTGCGGAGTGCCCAGCCCGGTGGCCATGTCGTAGCCGCGGGCCGCACGGTAGCAGGGCTGATCCCGCTGCCCGCGGAAGCGGCACGTGTGATGGGAGCGGCGGCCGGGCCCGGCCAGGTAGTCGTTGTTCCCGGCGACGACATCGGTGAAGGCCCGCGGGTCACTCCGCGCGGCCCGGTACAGGCTCGGGGACAGCAGCCCGAGCCGTCGGCCGGGCGCCCGCCGGTCGGCCAGGGCGGTCAGCGCCGCCCACAGCGGGGTGGCCAGGCTGGTGCCGCCGACGGTCAGCCAGCCCTGGCCCTTGAACGCCCCGGCCGTGCCGTAGATGACATACCCGCGGGTGCCCTTGGTGCCGATCGCGGCCAGCGCCGATACGTCAGGCACCTCGCGGCAGCCGGTCCCGCGCAGGGCGCCGCAGCGGGCACCGCTGGCGTGGCGGCCGCGCACGAAAGCGGCCTGCCAGGACGGCATCCACCACATCCGGGAGATGCCGCCGCTGCCGACCAGGTTGCCGGGGTATTTGCCGGGGCGGCCATGCCGCCCGTTGAACGGGGCCGGGAACCCCATCCCGGCCGGTGTCTGGTTCCAGCCCGACTGCACCGGGGGCGAGCCGTACCGGGTGATGGTGGTGCCGCCGACCGCCGTGACGAAGGGCTGGCTCGCCGGGTTGCCGACCTGCAGGCTGTAGGCGAGGCGGGCGGGGATCTCCTTCACATCGGGCAGGCAGCCCTCGGAGCCGGAGTCCCCGGCGGCGGCCATCATCGACTGGCCCTGGAGGGCCATCTCCTGGAAGAGCTGGGCCTCGATGCGGACGACCGGGGCTCCGGCCAGCGGCTCGCAGCCGCCCCAGGAACTGCTGACTACCTGGGCGCGGTCCTGCTGGGCGATGGCGCCGTAGGTATCCACGATGGACTGGTCGCCGCCGGCCAGGGGTGCCTCATAGACCAGGACGCTGGCCCGCGGCGCCATGGCCGCGACGACCTCGATGTCCGCAGTGACCTCCAGCGTGCCCGCTCCCGAGGCCGCGACGGTGGTCCCGCCATCGACCCGTACCCGGTGGATGGACGGGTGCACCCGGTAGCACCGGGTGTAAGCCCTGATGTCCCGGTTGGCGTAGTCGGCCAGCTCGAACAGGGCCACCGTGACGTGCTGCCCGAAGTCATGCTGGCGGTAGAGGGGGTTGAACTTGTAGGCGCGAGCCAGCCACGCCGCCGTGTAGACGTGCCGGGTGGTGCGGGCCGCGCGGCAGGCCCGGGGCCCGGGAACGGGCCCGGACGCGAGGGCGGACCCCGGCAGGTGCACGGTGCTGAGGCCGATGACGGCGGACACCTGGCCGCGCAGGTCAGCAGGCACCCTCGGGGCCCGCCGGTTGAGCAGCGCCGTCCGGCCGTCGGGGAGCCGCACCCGGTCAATCGTCGTGCGGAACGCCGCCTCGATGCCCGCTACCGACCCGGCGGCGGGCAGCAGCAGGCCATCCCCCAGCGTCGGCCTGGTGCTGAGGTGATGGCGGTTCAGCCAGGCCCGGACCGCGGCGGCGGCGCCGCGCCGCGGACCGAAGCGGGCCTGGACCTGGCGCGGGGTAAGGAAGTGGCGGAACCTAGCCGAGCCGGGGGTGGAGACCCGGGTGGCCACGCGGCGGAGACCGCGCGGATCAGCGGAGCGCAGCGCCACGGTGATGTGCAGGGTGGCCGAGCCGGCCTCCCGGCCGATGATCCTGGCCCCCGGGGGAATCCCGGGCGCCGGGCCGACGGGGACCATGACGTGGCCCGCCGGCGCGCCCGGGCGCCCCGCCGAGGCGGCGCTGGCGCCTGGCGGCCCGATCAGGGCCACGCTCATCAGCATGGCCCCGGCCAGGCTCGCCATGCAGGCCGTCCACGTTCCCCGCTTCAGCATTCCGTGTCTCCCGCGACAGCCCAGGTTCCTGGCGGTACTCCAAGATCAAAGGGATGCTAAAGGGGGCGGGGGCGGCGGCCGGTGACCTGACAATCCGCGCGAGTACCGGGCACGCCGCCCATAGCGACAGCTGGAGGTGCCAGACCATGACCGGCGACACGATGCGCGATCTGCTCACGCCCCTCATCGGGAAGTCCGGGTCGATGTCCATGCTGGTCAGCAGGATCGGGCCGGTCGCCTTCCCGACCGCCGAGAACAGGAAGCTGACCGGCGTGGAACTCCGCGCGGACGGCCTCATCCGGCTGGAGCGCGAGACCGGATGGACGGTGATCGACCCCAGCGAGGTCGTGGCCGTGGTGTGGCGCAGCGACGAGGTCAACGATTCACCCGGGCAGTTCCTGTGACCCGCTGGCCCGGTGACCCTGTCCCCCGGTGACCCGTCCCCCCGCGGTGATCCGCTGGCCGGGCGACCCGGTCATCCGGGACTGCGCCCGTGACACGCTCGCTGAACTGCGGTTTCAGGGCGAATCAGGGTAAGCGGGCGACACTGATGACGTGAAGACCGCACAGCTCGTGAACTGCGCGCATCTGCACAGCGCTTTCGGCCCCGGGTGCCCGTACTGCTGGCGGCCCGCCGCCCGCGGCGTCCGGGACGACTGGACACGGCGGAGCCCCCGGGCACCGGCCGCCGATGCGCCGGACCGGCCCGGTGAAGGCCGCAGGCCGCGCTGAATCCCGGAAGCACCGGCCCCGCACCACTGACTCTGCACCACTGGCTCTGCACTACTGGCTCCGTACTGCACTATCCCCTGCCGCACAGGGCGGGCGGCGGGCCGGCCAGGCCCGCCGCCTGTCTGCGTGGCCGGTTACGGTTCCAGGTAGACGCCGAAGTTACAGCCGAAATTGGACAAGCCATGCGGGCGGGCCTCGACCGGGCCGGCCGTGCCGT
>DASQRM010000297.1:0-6166 GCA_035642895.1 Streptosporangiaceae bacterium
CGGCGCGGCGCTCCTGTCTATGGATCATGGGGTCCGTGCACCGTCGGCCTGACCGCTTGCCGGCGTCCGCCCAACTGAGGGGATGGAGTGCTAGAGCCGCAGAGCACCGCGCTATTCATCCTCCTGATGGTGGTGTTCTGCGCCCTGGTCTGCTGGATGGCTCTGACCAGGCAGATGGTGTTCCGGGTGCTGGCGGCCTGCCTCGCGTTCATTCCCGCCATGCTGTTCGGGGTCGCGGCGGTCAACAAGTACTACGACTACTACCAGACCTGGGGGGCGGCCGCCTCGGACCTCGGTGGCCAGGGCAGCAGCCAGGTGGCCACGGCGACCAGCGTCAACCACGCGTCAGCCCGGCAGATCAGCGCCATCCTGGGCAGCCGGGTGAATATCCGCACCGCCGCCGCGCACGGGCAGACCGTCCGGCTCACCGTACGAGGCAAGTCCAGCCACCTGAGCCGGACCGTCTTCGTCTACCTGCCCCCGCAATATTTCCGCGCGGCCTACAGCGGTTACCGCTTCCCGGTCATCGAGCTGCTGCCCGGGTTCCCGGGCAGCCCGTCGGACTGGATCAACGTGGTGGGCATCACCGCGGCGTACAGCACCCTGCTGGCCGACGGCGCGGCCGTGAAGCCCGCGGTGCTGGTCATGCCGGACACCAACGGGGGCCGGCGGATCTCGCTGCAATGCCTGAACGTCCGGCACGGGCCCCAGGACGCCACCTTCCTGGCCCACGACCTGCCCGCGTACCTGCCCAGCATCCTGCGGGTGCAGCCGCAGGGACCGGCCTGGGGTATCGCGGGCTACTCCGAGGGTGGCTACTGCACCGCCAACCTGGCCCTGGCCTACCGCCTGCACTACGGCGTGGCCGGCGTGATGAGCGGCTACTTCTCGCCCAGCGATGACCAGCTGGGCAACCCGGTGCACACCGTCAACCCGTTCGGCCACGATCTGCATGCGCGCCAGACCAACACGCCCCGGCTACGGATCACCCGGCTCCCGGTGAGCGCCCGGATCCCCCAGTTCTGGCTCGGCGTCGGAGGGAAGGACATCTCCGGGCTCCGCGCGGCCCGGCAGTTCCAGCGCCTGGTCCTGGCCCGGCAGCCCGGCGTCCAGCTGAATGTGGTGCCGGGCGGCGGGCACACCATGACCACCTGGCGAGCCCTGGTGCCCTCGCTGCTGGAGTGGATGACGCCGCTGCTGGCGGAGGCGTCGCAGCACCCGGTCGCGGTCAGCCAGGCCGGGAAGGCGCACGTAACACGCACGGACCGGCACCGCCGGGCCAGGGTCAGCCAGGCGGCTCACGGTTCAGTTCGTGATACTTCCTCCCCGCCTGCGTGAGTGCTTCGGCTGGTGCCCGGTATCGAGATCGAGTACCCGGGCGTGCAGCACAGACCGCTGGTGCAGGGCCGCGCCGAGCGCCCGGTGCAGGCCGTCTTCCAGGTAGAGCTCCCCGCGCCACTGGATAACGTGCGGGAAGAGATCACCGTAGAAGGTGGAATCCTTGGACAGCAGGAGCCGGAGATCCAGCACCGCCTTCGTGGTGATCAGCTGGTCCAGCCGGACCGGGCGCGGCGGCACCTCCGCCCACTCCCGTGTGGTCCGGGCATGGTCGGGATAGGGTCTCCCTTCCCCGACCTGCTTGAAGATCACGGCACGAGTCTAGTTGAGTGCAGCGCGCCAGGGGCGCCTGCCGGAGGGTGCGACTACCGCTCAGCCCTCCGGGGGCGCCTGGTCCTCCGGGAGGTACCCGGGCCCGGGCCGCACGGCCGGGCTGCCGACTCCCCACCTGGTCGGCAGCACGACCGTACGCGTTCAATGGAGCCGGACGCGAAGGTGACCGGGGCGGCGACGGAGTCTCCTTGAGATCATCGCCCGCTCCTGTTACCTGAGACAGCTCCCGTACTGTTCACGGTTTATGTCGCTATTCGGTTCAGCCGGCTCAGCGGCGCGGGCCTGTGGCGGGGCAGGAGGGTGCGGAGGTGTTCGTTATCTGCCTTGGGGCGTCTTAGGGAAGGCCGGGCCGCGATGTTAGTGCCGAGCGGAGCAGGGCGTAATCGCCCTGGCGCACGCGTACACCACCCGGGTGCGGAGTTGTGATCTTCCTGTGCGGCGCGGCCCGAGCTCGGCCGGGCCGGGCGTGGTCCCCGGGCTGATCACGGGAGACCACGCCCGGCTGGCCGGCGTAGCTTCGGCTTCTGCGCGGCCCGGCTCGGCCGGGAGACAGGCCCGGCCGGAGCCGGGCCGGGGGCTAGCAGCGCCCCGCGTAGGCCCCGCTGGTGTACGTGGTCCACGGGGACCAGTTGCTGCCATTGCCGGACATGATGACCGCGGCCCGGGCGTTCCCGTAGGGATCGTAGGTGGACAGCGAGCCGTTGACCGGGTTGATCTGCCAGTAGCCGCGCTCACCGACGGTTCCGGTAGCGAACTGGTTGCCGCCGGACTCGGCCATCGCGATGGACGCCGCGGTGACCTCGGCGGACGGCGATCCGCCCGCCCTGACCCACAGAGCTTCCAGGCCGCCGCAGCTCAGTGTGCCAGACAGGTTCGTGGTGGTGGCCGCGGTGCTGACGGCGGCGTGGCTGCCGGTCCCGGCGGCCTCGCCGGAGGAGGCATGCCGGGGGGTGTAGCCGGTGGTGCTGGCCGAGGACTGGGCGGGCACGGCCGCGGGGGCGGGCAGGTGCCGGGGGAGGCGGAGTTCCTCACCCACGTAGATCAGGTCCGGATTCCTGATCTTCGACTGGTTGGCCGCGTACAGCGACCGCCAGTTGGCGTCTTTGCCGTAGAAGCCCTGGGTGATGCCAGACAGTGTGTCCCCGGTCCGCACGGCATAGGTCCGGCGGGCCGCGTCCGAGTGATGGGCGCTGGCTACCTCCGTACTGGCTGCCTCCGTGCCGGCGGCCTCGGTGCTGGCGGGCCGGGCCGTGTCGTCCAGGTGCGCATGGATCATGTGCGGGGCGGTGGCGGCGGGCCCGGCGGCGGTCACTCCGCCGATGTGCGGAGCCGTGGTAGCCAGCGTGCCCACCACCACAACGGCGGGCGCAGCCTTTCCTGCCGTCTGGGCGACCTTTTCCACCTGAGAGGGGGTCGTGTGCTGACCGGTCCGCCTGATCTTCCGTTTCCTGCGATGCCTGGGGACTGAACTCACGAGGCTCCTCATGCCGGAATTCGCCCGGATACTTGGCCTAATGCACCTTTCCGCGGGCCTGACGGTGGCTATTCCTCAGGCATGTTGCCAGGACACCGGGGCTCCGCGCAGTGAAATCGTGCACTGGGCGCAGCGGGTCGGCCTGAGGCATAAAACGGTACGAAACACCCGTATCATGAGTGCTCGTCCTCCTCAGGGGCCCGGGCCGCCGGCCAGCCTCATCGGGCACAATGGCCCGGTGGAACCCGCTGGCCGACCCGCCGTCCCGATCGGGCCGTCCCTGCTGTCGGCCCGGCTTATCGTGCGGCCGGTGCCGTGGGATGCGGTCCGCGCCATCAGCGGGGGGAGTCGTCTGGACGACTGGGCCGCCGACTACCCGAGCGACGGCGACGTCATCATCGCCGGGCTGCTTCAGGAGGTGGGGCCGGGTGTGGCCGACGCCGCCGACCAGGCCTGGGGCCATCGCCAGGTGGTCGAGCGGGCCAGCGGCCTGGTGGTTGGCGGGATCGGGTTCTTCGGGCCGCCGCGGGAGAGTGGGGAGGTGGAGGTTGGTTACGGCATTGTGCCCTCGCGGCAAGGCCGCGGCTACGCCACCGAGGCACTCCGGGCCATGCTCGCCATGGCGTGCGCGGATCCCCGGGTGACGGCGGTGGTCGCGGGCACCGATCCGGGCAACGCGGCCTCGCAGCGAGTGCTGGAGAAAGCCGGGTTCCGCCGGATCGCGGCCGACAGCGAATTCCGCTACCGGCTCAGCCGCCCGCGGATCGGAGCACCTTTATCGCGTCGCCGGAATCTGGGTGACTAGGGTCAGCGTGTGGCCGAATCTTCTTACCTGCGCTACCCGCACCTGGCCCGCGATCTGATCACCTTTACGGCTGAGGACGATGTCTGGCTCGCGTCGCTGAGCGAGGCGGCTCAGGGCCATGGCACCCGGGCCTGGCGGCTGACTGCTGACCAGGCTCCGGTGCTGCATCCGCGACTGAACCCCTCAGCTACGCACATCGCCTGGACCTCGACCCGCGACGGCACCCGGTCGCTCGGCCGGGGCGCCCCGCGGGAGGCGTATGCGGTGCCTGCTGAGGGCGGTCCGGTCGGGCGGCTCACATTCTGGGGTGACCGGTTCGCGACCGTCCGCGGCTGGATCAGCGACAACGAGGTGCTGGTGCTCAGCCGGACCGGCCAGCACGCCAGCGTGAAGACCTGGGCGTTCGCTGTGCCGCTGAGCGGGCCGGCTCGCCGGCTCGGCTACGGGCCGGTCGGCGACGTCGCGGTACGCGACGGTGCGGTGCTGGCTGGCAGTGCCATGAACTTCGAGCCGGCCGAGCCGGCCCAGTGGAAGGGCTACCGCGGCGGCGCCGGCGGGAAGATCTGGTACTCGCCGGACGGCTCGCACTACACGCCGATCCTCGCCGACGTGGGCAGCAACCTGGTGAATCCCATGTTCGTCGGACCCCGGGTCGTGGTTCTCTCCGACCACGAGGGGACCGGTGCGCTCTACTCCGCGTTCCCGGACGGCTCGGACCTGCGCCGCCATACCGACCTCGGCCAGTACTACGCCCGGCACGCGACGACCGACGGCCAGCGCGTGGTCTACCAGCAGGCCGGGGAGATCTGGCTGCTCGAGTCGCTCGACGCCGAGCCGGTGCGCCTGGACATACGGCTCAGCGGAGCCCGCTCCGGGCGGGCCCCCTATCCGGTGTCCGCGAAGTCGCAGCTGGGCTCGTTCACTCTGGATTCCACCGGCCGGGTGCTCGGCGCCGAGGTCCGCGGGACCGTGCACTGGCTGCCCGGCCGGGACGGCCCGGCCCGGGCCCTGCTCGCCAAGCCAGGCGTGCGCGGCCGGCTCCCGGTGGTCATCCCGGGCACGGCCGCGGTGGCCTGCGCGTCAGATAACGGCGGCGAAGACGGTCTGGACGTGATCCCGGCTGATGGCTCGGCTGCGAGGCGGATCGGGCCCGGCGAGTTCGGCCGGATCCTGGAACTGGCGGTGGCGCCGGACGGGCGCACGGCTGCGGTCGCCTGTGCCGACGGCCGTCTGCTGACGGTGGCGCTGGCTGGCGAGCCGGTCATCACCGAGTTCGCGCGCAGCACCAACGCAGAGGTCGCGGGCCTGGCCTTCTCTCCCGACTCCGCGCTGCTCGCCTGGTCGCAGCCGTGGCGGCCCGAGCGCGGTGCCTCGCAGATCAGGCTGGCCCGGCTGGCCGACGGCACGGTAACCGACGTGACCCCGCCCCGGTTCGACGACACCTCGCCGGCGTTCACTCTGGACGGCAAGTACCTGGCGTTCCTGTCGAATCGCGCATTCGATCCGGTCTACGACGCGCACCACTGGGATCTCGGGTTCCTGCCCGGGGTCCGGCCGTACCTGGTGCCGCTGCTGGCCACGACGCCGTCGCCGTTCGCGCCGGAGCTGAATGGGGGTCCGGTAGAACCGGAGGGTCCCGGAAAGGTCCCCGCGACCGTCGGTCTCGACGTCGCCGGGCTGGCCGACCGCATCGTGGCGTTCCCCGTGGCGGCCGGACGCTACGACAAGCTCCGCGCGGCCAAGGACGGCGTGGTATGGCTGGATATGCCGCTCGCCGGGGAACTCGGTGAGACCGCGATCGGCGCGGCCGGGGAGCAACCGACCCGGCTAGTCCGCTATGACCTGGCTGAGCGCAGGCGCTCGGTCGAGGTCGAGGCCCTGGACGACTACGCGGTCTCCGCCGACGGAACCCGGCTGGCTTACCGGATGGCCGAGTCGCTGGAGATCAAGCCGACCGGCTTGGACGAGGCTGTCAGCGTCGATCTGGACCGGATCCGGGTGACGGTCGAACCGCCGGCCGAGTGGGCACAGATGTACCACGAGACGTGGCGGCTGATGCGGGACAACTTCTGGCGCGCCGACATGGCCGGGGTGGACTGGGCCGCGATGGCCGACCGCTACCGGCCGCTGCTCGGCCGCATCGGGTCCACCGATGATCTGCACGACGTGCTGTGGGAGCTGCAGGGCGAGATGGGCAGCTCGCACGCCGGGGTGCT
>DASQRM010000298.1:0-13149 GCA_035642895.1 Streptosporangiaceae bacterium
GCGTTCGGCGCGGAGCGGCGATCGGGGGGTCCAGGGGGTCGTCCCCCCGGACCAATTCTGCAGGCCTGGCACTAAACTTTCTTCATGTCCTCTAGGCCACGCGTGTTTTCCGGCATTCAGCCGACCGCCGACTCCTTCCACCTCGGTAACTACCTGGGTGCGATCCGCCAGTGGGTCGCGCTCCAGGACACCCACGAGGCGGTCTACTGCGTGGTGGACCTGCACGCGATCACGGTGCCCCAGGACCCGGCCCAGCTCCGCCAGCGGACCAGGGTCGCGGCCGCGCAGCTGTTCGCGGCCGGGCTCGACCCGGACCGGGCCGTGGTGTTTGTGCAGAGCCACCTGCCGCAGCACCCGGAACTGGCCTGGGTGCTCGGCTGCCTGACCGGGTTCGGCGAGGCCAGCCGGATGACCCAGTTCAAGGACAAGGCAGCCAAGGGCGGCGCCCAGCAGGCCAGCCTGGGACTGTTCAGCTACCCGGTGCTGCAGGCCGCGGACATCCTGCTCTACCAGACCAACGAGGTGCCGGTCGGTGAGGACCAGCGGCAGCACCTGGAGCTCAGCCGGGACCTCGCGGTGCGGTTCAACCACCGCTACGGGCCCACGTTCCAGGTGCCCTCGGCGCTGATCCTGTCGGGCGTGGCGAAGATCACGGACTTGCAGGAGCCGACCGCGAAGATGAGCAAGTCGTCCTCGTCCGCGGCGGGCATCATCGACGTGCTCGACGAGCCGGGGACGATCCGCAAGAAGATCGCCCGGGCGGTCACCGACCCGGGCAGCGAGGTCCGCGCGGACGAGTCGGCCAAGCCGGGGGTCACCAATCTGCTGCGCATCTACTCCGCGCTGAGCGGGGCGGACATTCCGACGCTGGAGGCCAGGTACGCCGGCGCGGGCTACGGCACGTTCAAGAAGGACCTGGCCGAGGTGGTCGTCGGCGCGCTCGCCCCGATCCGGGAACGGACCGAGAAGATGCTCGCCGACGAGGTTGAACTCGACCGGATGCTGGCCCACGGGGCGAGCCGGGCCCGGCCGCTCGCGCAGGAGACCATGGCCCTGGTCAACGACCGGGTGGGCTTCCTCCCCCCGGCCGGCGCCTGAGCAGCACCACGATGCCCCCGGCCACCAGCGCCGCGAGGACCAGCGCGCCGATCCCCGCCGTCCACGAGATGGTGGGGAAGCCGGCCACCTGAGCCAGCCGGACGCTCCGCTGGCCGCCGGGGGTCTGGCCGCCGGGCTTCTGGGTGCCGGTGACCTGATGGCCAGGATGCTGCGCGGCGGCGCTGCGTGGTCCGGGGCTGGCCTGGCTGCCGCCGGTGGCCGGGGGCGTGGTCGCCGGGTGCGTGGCCGCCGGGCCGGCCACCCCGGCGGCCAGGGGCCGGGCCAGCGTGCCGACCGGGGTGACCTTCCCATCCATGGCGAAGCCCCAGTTCAGCAGCTTGGCGGCGACGGTCATCTCGGTGAGCGGGACGCAGTGCATCAGGGTCACGATCAGCGTGTGGCCGTCCCGCCGGGCCCAGGCGATGAACGTGGTCTTGGACGCCCTGGTCCAGCCGATTTTGCCGCCCAGGTCGCCACGGTAGGTGTTGAGCATCGTGTTCTGGTTGATCAACTCGATCGAGTGGCGGCGGTGCAGCGGGAACATCGCCGCCGGTGTCGCCTCGATCCGCATGAACTCCGGCATGGTCAGCGCCTGCCGGGCGAACAGGGCCAGGTCGTAGGCGGAGGTGTGCTGGCCCTTGGCGTTCAGCCCGTTCGGCCGCTTGGCCACGGTGTCGTCGGCCTGGAGCAGGTGCGCCTCGGCGTTCATCATGGCCACGCCCTGGTCGTACGACCCGGTCGCCTGGGCGAGGGCGATCGCCGCGTCGTTGGCGGAAATCAGGAGCAGGGCCTGGAACAGGTCGGACACCTGGTACGAGCGGCCCTTGACCAGGCCTACCTTGTTCGGGGTCACGTCCGCGGCCAGCCCTGAGGTCACCACGGTGGCGTCCGGCTTCAGCGCCGGCATCAGCGCGTCCGCGGTGAGTACCTTCAGGGTGCTGGCCGGCAGGAAGTACCCGTGCGGGTCCTTGGCCGCCAGCACCTGCCCGGTCCCCGCATCGGCGATCACGTAGGAGGAGGCGTGGACCGAGGGCAGCCGCCGGGCGCCTAGCGCGGGGTAGTGCACGATGACACCCCGCCCGGCGAGTTCCGGCCCGCCCACCACGGCCGTGCCCACGCCGGTCCGGCCCATCCCCCGGGCCCGGGCCGGGGCCGCGGCGCCAGACGGTGTTCGTTGCGGGATCTCGCGATGCGCTGCGCCGGCCGTCCGCCCGGTAGCGGCCTGGGCCAGCGCCGGCGGTGCCGCCAGGGCGAGCAGCGCGGCCACGGCGGCGAGCGCGCCGCAGCGAGCCCGGGGCGGTCCGGATGACTTCACGTCTTGCTCACGCTGAGTAGTCAATCATGGTCGGGTTATTACTAGCTGTGCGAGTTCTCGGCGGCCCCGGATCCCGGCGCGGGCCGGGTGTGGCGAAACTCCCTTAGGTGTCTGGACTATCCGCCATCTAACCTTGGGTCATGCGTGAGTCGGAGTCAGGTCTGCCCATCGAGCCCGTGTACGGTCCTGGGCAGCCAGCAGGCTTCAACCCGGCGGAAAAGCTAGGCCCACCTGGCCAGTACCCGTTTACCCGCGGCGTGTACCCCACGATGTACACGACCCGGCCGTGGACGATGCGGCAGTATGCCGGGTTCGCCACCGCGGAGGACTCCAACCGGCGCTACCACGAGCTGATCGAGGCCGGTACCACGGGCCTGTCCGTCGCCTTCGACCTGCCGACCCAGATGGGGTACGACTCGGACGCCCCGCTGGCCCACGGGGAAGTCGGCAAGGTCGGCGTGGCCATCGACTCCATCGACGACATGCGCATCCTGCTGGGCGGGATCCCGCTGGGCGAGGTCTCCACCTCGATGACGATCAACGCCCCGGCGGCCCTGCTGCTCCTGCTGTACCAGTTGGTGGCCGAGGAGCAGGGCGTCCCGGCGCCCGCGCTGACCGGGACGATCCAGAACGACATCCTCAAGGAGTACATCGCCCGCGGAACCTACATCTATCCTCCGGTCCCGTCCCTGCGCCTGGTCGCGGACACCTTCGCCTACTGCCGGGCGGAGATCCCGCGCTGGAACACGATCTCGATCTCCGGGTACCACATGGCGGAGGCCGGCGCGACGCCGGTGCAGGAGATCGCGTTCACGCTGGCCAACGCCAGGGAGTACGTGCGGGCCGCGCTCCGCTCCGGCCTGGCCGTGGACGAGTTCGCGCCGCGCCTGTCGTTCTTCTTCGTGGCCCGCACCACCTTGCTGGAGGAAGTGGCCAAGTTCCGGGCGGCCCGGCGGCTGTGGGCGCGGATCATGCGGGAGGAATTCGGGGCCAAGGACCCGAAGTCCCAGATGCTGCGGTTCCACACCCAGACGGCCGGCGTGCAGCTGACCGCCCAGCAGCCTGAGGTCAACCTGACCCGGGTCACCGTGCAGGCCCTCGCCGCCGTACTCGGCGGGACCCAGTCGCTGCACACCAACGCCTACGACGAGGCCATCGCGCTGCCCAGCCAGAAGGCGGCCCGGCTCGCGGTGCGCACCCAGCAGGTGATCGCGAACGAGACCGACCTCACCGCCACCGTGGATCCGTTCGCCGGTTCCTACGCGGTCGAATCGATGACCGACGACGTCGCCGACGCCGCAGATGCGCTGATGGCCCGGATCGAGGACCTCGGCGGTGCGGTCGCCGCCATCGAGCAGGGCTTCCAGAAGGCCGAGATCGAGCGCTCCGCCTACCAGGTGACCCGGGAGATCGATGCCGGGGAGCGGGTGGTGGTCGGGGTGAACAAGTTCACCGTGCCCAGCGATGAGCCCTACGAGCTGTTGCCGGTCGATCCCGAGATCGAGCAGGCGCAGGCCCGCCGGCTGGCCACGCTGCGCAGCGAGCGGGACGCCGATGAGTTCCGCCGCCGCCTCGACGACCTGAAGAAGGCCGCCACCGGCAGCCAGAACCTGCTGGTCCCGCTGCGCGAGGCGCTGCGGCACCGGGCGACCGTCGGCGAAGTCTGTGACGCACTGCGCGAGGTCTGGGGCACCTACCAGCCGCCCGACCTCGGCTGACCAGGGTCGCCCTCATGCCAGGACAGGGGACACCCGTCACGCTTCGTCATGGTGCCTACCGAGGGTTGTCGACACTATGCGGATTAGTAGCGAGGCGCCGCCGCGGCGAGCCTCGCGACCCCAGGGGGTGATGCCTCACCCAGGGTGATCGACCAGGAGGAGATCAGCGGTGGCGATCTGGTGGAATTCTTCCCGCGGCACGACGCTGGGGGTCGAGTGGGAGCTCCAGCTCATTGACGCCGCCAGCAGGCTGCTGCGCCAGGACGCGCGGGAGGTCATCTCCGCGCTGCGCGAGCGGGAAGAACCCGGCCCGCAGGCCAAGATTCACGACGAGCTCATGCAGTCCGCGGTTGAGGTGGTCACCGGCGTCTGCAGTACGGTGTCCGAGGCCGTAGCGGACCTAGCCGCGACAATTGCTGACCTTCAGCGGATCACGGATATGCGCGGTACGATGCTGGCCTGCGCCGGAACACATCCTGTCAGTGATTGGCGGGATGCCAAGATGGCGCCCGTTCAGCGCTATGCGGAACTCGTCGAGCAGATGCAGTGGCTGGCCCGCCGGATTCAGACCTTTGGTGTGCATGTCCACGTGGGGCTTCGTGATGGCAGCAAGGCGATTCCGATCGTCAACGCTCTGGCCGCTTATCTGCCGCACTTCCTTGCGCTGACCGCGTCGAGCCCATTCTGGGGAGGGCACGACACCGGGCTCGCCTCGAGCAGGGCGGTCATCTTCGGCGGGTTGCCGACCGCAGGTCCGCCGCATCAGCTGGCGGATTGGAGTGAGTTCGAGGAGTACATGGACACGCTGCTGCGGGCCGGAACCATCCGGAGCATCAAGGAAGTGTGGTGGGATGTCCGGCCACACCCTGACTTCGGCACGGTCGAGATCCGCATGTTCGACGGGGTTCCGACGCTGCGTGAGGTAGGCATGGTCGCCGCCCTCTCGCAGAGCCTGGTGCACCTGCTCGACACGCAGCTGGGCCGTGGCTACCGGCTGCCGAGCCAGCCGTCCTGGGTGGTCCGGGACAATCGCTGGCGGGCGACCAGGTACGGGCTCGACGCCATCGTGATCACCGACGCGGCGGGGTCGACCGCGCCGTTGCGCGATGAGCTGTACGAGCTGTACCTGGAGATACAGCCGGTCGCGCAACGGCTGGGCTGCGCGGACGAACTGGATGTGCTCGGCGAGGTCCTCGAAAGGGGTGCCTCCTACGAGCGGCAGCGTGCTGTGGTGGCAACTGGCGGGGGGCTGACGGACGTGGTTGACGCGCTGGTCATGGAGTTTGCTCAGGACCGGTTCGTCTGCCCGGGGGAGGTGGCGAATGCCGAATGATCCTCTGCGCGCGGATCTCTGCTCGTTCCTGACCGCACACGAGGCTGAGCTGATCGACTTCCGCCGCGACATGCACGCTCATCCGGAGCTCGGCTATCACGAGCACCGGGCCACCCGGCGGATCGCGCTCCGCCTGGCGGCCGCGGGCCTGCGGCCGATGATCCTGCCTAAGGGAACCGGGCTCATCGCGGACATCGGTGACAATTCCGATGGCAGCCCGCTGGTGGCGTTGCGGGCCGATCTGGACGCGCTGCCGCTCAGCGACGAGAAGCAGGTCTCCTACCGCTCGACGGCGCCCAACGCGTGCCACGCCTGCGGCCACGACGTGCACACGACCATCGTGCTGGGTGCGGGTCTGTTCCTGGCCCAGCAGGCCGCCGCGGGCCGGCTTCCCGGCCGGGTGCGGCTCATCTTCCAGCCGGCCGAGGAAGTGGCCGGCGGTGCGCTGGACGTGATGGCCGCGGGCGGCATCGCCTCGGTGGACCGCATCTTCGGGCTGCATTGCGACCCGCGCCTGGACGCCGGGAAGGTCGGGGTGCGCAGCGGCCCCATCACCGCCGCCTGTGACCGCATTACCGTCCGGGTCACCGGGCCGGGCGGTCATACCGCCCGGCCCCATTTGACTGCTGACCTGGTTTACGCGCTGGGCAAGATCGTCACTGAGCTGCCCGCCGCCCTGTCCCGGCGTGTTGACCCCCGGTCCAGCCTCAGCCTGGTGTGGGGCCGGGTGAGCGCCGGCACCGGGGCCAACTCCATCCCCGATGACGGCGTGGTGGAAGGCACCGTCCGGTGCCTCGACGACAAGGCCTGGCACGAGGCCCCGGACCTGCTGAAGGCCTTGATCGAGTCGGTGGCCAGCGCCTACGGGGTTATTGCCGACCTGGCCTATCAGCGCAGTGTCCCGCCGACGGTGAACGAGCCGTCCAGCACGGCGCTGCTGTCCGCCGCGGCCGAGCGGGTCCTCGGCCCCGACGCGGTCACCACCACCCAGCAGAGCCTGGGCGGGGAGGACTTCGCCTGGTACCTGGAGTCGGTGCCAGGCTCGCTGGCCCGGCTGGGCACCCGGACTCCGGGCTCCGGCCAGGACTTCGACATCCACCAGCCCGCGTTCGACATCGACGAGCGCGCGATCGGCATCGGGTTGAAGTTGCTGGCCGCGGCCGCGCTCACCGCGGTCGGGGGCAGCGCGGCCGCCCCCGAGCCCTTCGCGGACGCCGCCAACGCCTGAGTCCTAGCAGTAAGTCCAGGTCGCCCGGATCGTCAGCGTGCGCCGCCCGTCCACGGTCGCCATCGGCTGCGGGGGAAAGCTCACCGGGGCGTTATCGTGTTCTGGCGACCGGGTCAGCGCAATGGTGGCCAGTCCTGGTGACATGGAGCACAGTGGCGGTGTTTACGCGGACGGATCTGCCCGGCGAGCGGCAGGTCTACCGGACCAGCGGATCCCTGGTGGCGTGGTGGGCGTGGGTCGCGTTCGCGGTCGTGCTGCTGATCGTGCTGGCGCTGGGGCACCGCGACCACGCGGCGCTGATCACGGCATCCGTGGTCATCGTGATCACCGGGATCATGTATGCGTGCGCGCTGCGCCCCCGCATCGTGGCCGACGCCGCGGGCATCACCGTGGTGAACCCGCTGCGGGTGCACGAGGTGCCGTGGCCCGCGGTGACCCAGGTGGATCTGGTCCACAACGTCCGGGTGCATTACCGCAGTCCGGCCGGGGGCAGGCCGGGTGGGGACAAGCCGACCGGGAGTACGTCGGGCGGGGACAAGCCGACCGGGAGTACGTCGGGCGGGGGCATGCCGGGCGGGAGTACGCCGAGCGAGGGCATGCCGGGCGGGCGCGTGCCGGGCGGGGGCGTGCCGGGCGGGAAGAAGATCGTGCACAGCTGGGCGGTGCAGTCCACGGGGCGTTCGAGAACCCGGAGCGAATTGCGGGCCCGCCGAGCCGCCCGCCGGGGGATGACCCCGAAGCCCGGGTACGCCCGGCTCCCCGACGCGGCCCAGGCGGCCCTGGCCGGATCGGCGGCTGAATTCATCGCCCGGCAACTGGACGAACGGGCCCGGGTGCAGCGCTCTGCAGCCGCCTCGGCACCCAAGGCCGGGGGACACGCCTTTGCCGCGGACGCGGCTCCCGTCCCGGACGCGGCTCCCGTCCCGGCCCAGGTGCGCTGGAATTGGGGCCCCATCGCGGTCATGGTGGTTCCGTTGCTGATCCTGCTGGCCCTGACACTGGCCTGAGGCCGACGATCTGGCCCTGTGCGGGTGGATCGTGCGTATGGACCCGGCGGCGGACTGTGCCGGCCGACGGTGCGAGCGGGCTGTGCGAGCGGACCGGGTGGGCGGCCCGGACTTCCCGCACCCGGCAGAAATCCCATTGACTTCAAGCGCGCTTTAAGTCAGAGCATGAGGTCATGACGACGACCGCGAACCACCGCCCGCCCGCGAACCACCGCCCGCCCGCGACCTTCGCCGACGTGCCGCGCCTGATGTCGCTGATGACCGGCGACGACAAGCACGACCAGGCCGCCACCTCCACCCTGGACGTGCTGTGGGTGCTCTACGACCGGGTGCTGCGGGTCACGCCGCAGACCGCCGGGGATGACGCGCGGGACCGATTCGTGATGTCCAAGGGGCACGGGCCGATGGCCTACTACGCGGTGCTCGCGGCCAAGGGGTTCCTGGATCCCGCGGACCTGCCCGGCTTCGGCGCGTTCGGTTCCATCCTGGGGCTGCATCCAGACCGGGTCCTGGTGCCGGGGGTGGAATTCTCCAGCGGATCGCTCGGCCACGGCCTGCCGCTGGCGGTGGGAATGGCGCTGGGTTTGAGAGCCCGGGGCCTGACGGATGCGCGGGTGTTCGTGCTGACCGGGGACGCCGAGCTGGATGAGGGATCCAACCACGAGGCGATCGCGTTCGCCCGGGCCGCCCGCCTCGACACGCTGCACGTGGTGGTGGTGGACAACGCCTCGTCCACCTACGGCTGGCCGGGCGGGGTGGAGGCCCGGTTCGCCGTCGAGGGCTGGTCGGTGTCCAGGGTCTCCGGACGGGATCACGACGCGCTGGAGGCCGCGTTGACCGCGGCGCATCCCGGTCGGCCGCTCATGGTAGCCGCGGTCGTCGAGCCCAAATCCTCCGGTCCCGCCGCGCCGCGCACGGCCATCACCGCACCACTGGCCGCCGCCGCGCCACCGGCAGCCGCCGGGGCGCCCGCCGGGCCCGCCGCCCAACCGCCAGCCGCCGGGGCACCCGCCGGGCCCGCTGTGCCGACGCGATAGAAGACGGTCATGGAAACCATGCGCGAACGCTTTACCGCGGTCACGACGGACCTGCTGGCCGAGCATCCGCGGCTGGCCGTGGTGGTCGCCGACATCTCGGCGGACAGCTTCCGGCCGGCCGCGACCCGTCACCCGGACCGGGTGATCAACGTGGGGATCCGGGAGCAACTGCTGATCAGCGTGGCGGGCGGGCTGTCCCTGACCGGGATACGGCCGATCGCGCACACGTTCGCAAGCTTCCTGGTCGAGCGCCCTTTCGAGCAGATCAAGCTGGACCTCAACCACCAGGCCGCGGAGTCCGGCGCGGTGCTGGTCAGCGCGGGCGCGTCCTACGACTACTCCGACAACGGGCGCACGCATCAGTCGCCGGGCGACGTGGCGCTGCTGGGCACGCTGCCGGACTGGACCGTGCACGTGCCCGGGCATCCCGACGAGGCTGAGCGCCAGATCCGCGCGGCGGCCCGCGGGAACGGGCTGGTCTACGTGCGGCTGTCCACGGAGGCCAACGCGGTCCCGCTGGACGGTGAGCCAGGCCGGCTCACCATGCTGCGGCGCGGGAGCCGGGGCACGGTGCTCGCGGTTGGCCCGCTGGCGGACGCCGTAGTGGACGCGACCCTCGGGTTCGATGTCACCATGCTGTACGCGACCACTATCCGGCCGCTGGACGTGGCGACGCTGCGCAATAGCCTGCAAGCTCCGGACGTCGTCCTGGTCGAGCCCTACCTGGCGGGCACCTCGGTACCCGCCGTGGCCGAGGCGCTGCGCGACCTGCCGCACCGGATCCTCGGGCTCGGTGTCGGACGACGCGAACTGCGCCGGTACGGCACGCCTGCCGAGCATCAGGCGGCGCACGGCCTGGACGCCCGGTCGTTGCGAGCCGAGATCGCCTCGTTCCTGCAGGTCTAGTGAGTGCCTGACTATGGGCGGGCTGGGCGCTGATCCAGGCCCAAGGTACGCTCCACGCCTCAGCGGCGGGACCGGACGTCGGGTGGCTCTTGGAGACATCTGCAGGACGATCTTCACCGCCGCGGCTGGGTGGCCAGCTTGCCGGGAACGTGGGCTCTTGACGCAACTGTTCGGTTGCCATACTATCGCAACCAGTTAGTTGCTACATGCGAGTAGCAGCGCAGACAGGGCCTGCTGCGAGGCACAAGCCCGGGGAACGGAGTGATCATGGCTCAGGTAACGGTCAACGCCGAGATCATCACCCGCTTCGAGCACGCGTTTCGCGCGGCCGACCAGGAGACGATCGACGAACTCTGCGATCCGGGCCTGGTCGACCACAATCCAGCACCTGGCGAAGAGCCGACACTGGCCGGCTTCAAGGAGAAAGTCGCGGGCTTCAAGGCGATCTTCCCCGACCTGGTGGAGGACCTGCAGGACGTCATCGCCAGCGGCGACACCGTCGCCACCCGGTGGGTCGTGGCCGGTTCTCAGCAGCAGGACTTCATGGGGATCCCCGCCTCCGGCCAGACGATCAGAGTCGAGGGCATGAACTTCTACCGCCTCAAGGACGGGCGGGTGACCGACATCTGGACGCAGTTCGACGGCGTCGCCTTGATGCAACAACTCGGCGCCATCCCGGCCTGACGCCCGGGCCGGCCTCCCAGGCGTGCGGGCGCGGGCGGTGGTGGACGCGATCGCCTGCGTCCACCACCAATCAGACCCTCACTAGGTCCCCAGTGACGCGCACGGCCGGGTGCGCAGCCTGGCCACGTAGTCGGCGGGAGCGCCCGCCATCTCGGCCGCGTCCGCCACAATGCCCAGATAACGCGCCGACGGCAGGCCGCCCTCGTAGTCGTTGAGCACGTAGAGCCAGGCCGCCACGTCACCGTCCAGCGTCTGCACCCGGACCCTGATCTTCTGGAAGTAGCCGAGGTGCACGCCGTCCCAGTGGTCCAGCACCTGTTCGTCCAGGTCATGCAGTTCGTACAAGACCACGAAGACCCGGTCGGCCTCGTCCTCCACGACGGTGGCCAGGGCGCCTTCCCAGCTGATGTCCTCGCCGCCGAAGGTGAGCCGCCAGCCTTCCAGCCAGCCGTTGCCCCGCATGGGCGAATGCGGGCAGCGTTCGGCCATCAGCGAGGGGTCCATATTGGTGGCATACGCCGCGTACAGATCCACGGCTCACCAGCGTAACCATGCAACGTGTTGTTGCGGCAGATCTCCTGCGACCCGGAGGCGGGGTTCGCCCTCGGGAGGGCCCGGCGGGTGCGCCGGCGGGAGGGCGGGGTGCGCGGTATCCGGGCCGCCCGGAAGAATGAGGCAGCGTGAATCAGCCGCACGCGAGAATCGTCATCCTGGGCGGTGGCCCGGGCGGGTACGAGGCGGCCCTGGTGGCCGCACAACTCGGCGCACAGGTGACCGTGGTGGACAGCGATGGCCTGGGTGGCGCCTGCGTGCTGACCGACTGCGTGCCCTCCAAGACCCTCATCGCCACGTCGACCACGATGTCGGTGGTGAACGGCGCGGAAGACCTGGGTATCCGGGTGGGCGCTGATCCGGCGGGCGGGGCCCCGGCGCGCGGGGCGGTGTCGGGGCGTGCCTCCGCGGTCCGCGCGGGACGCAGCCACGCGTCCGCGGACGCACCCCGCCTGTACGCGAGAGTCAAGGCGCTGGCCCAGGCCCAGTCCGCGGACGTGGCGAAGCGACTGGCCGCCGAGGGCGTGGAGACCATCACCGGCCGTGGCGGGCTGGGCGGGCCGGACGCGGTCATCGTGGACGGTCAGCGGATCCAGGCCGACGCCGTGCTCATCGCCACCGGGGCGATGCCCCGGGTACTGCCCGGCGCGGAACCCGATGGCGAGCGCATCCTGAACTGGCGCCAGCTCTACGACCTGCCTGAGCTGCCACCCGAGCTCATCGTCGTCGGCTCGGGGGTGACCGGCGCCGAGTTCGCCAGCGCCTACCAGGCCCTCGGCTCCCAGGTCACCCTGGTCTCCTCGCGGGAGCGGGTGCTCCCGCACGAGGATGCGGACGCCGCAATGGTGCTGGAGGACGTGTTCCGGCGCCGCGGGATGATGGTGCTGAGCCGGTCCCGTGCGGCAGCGGTCAGGCGGACCCGTGACGGCGTGGTGGTCACGCTGGAAGGCGGCCGGACCGTCCGCGGCTCGCACTGCCTGCTCACGGTGGGCATGGTGCCCGCCACCCGGAACCTGGGCCTGGAGGAGGCGGGGGTCACCCTGGACGGCCGGGGCTTCGTTGAGGTGGACCGGGTGTCCCGGACTACGGCCCGCGGGGTGTACGCGGCTGGTGACTGCACCGGCGTGATGATGCTCGCGTCGGTGGCGGCCATGCAGGGCCGGATCGCCATGTGGCACACGCTCGGCGAGGCCGTGCAGCCGATCAGGCTGGATCATGTGGCCGCGACGATCTTCACGGACCCGGAGATCGCCACCGTCGGGGTGACCGCGAACGCGGTCGAATCGGGCGCCGAGGACGCGGTCGCGGTCAAGCTCCCGCTGGCCACCAACGCCCGGGCCAAGATGCAGGGCTTCCGGGACGGGTTCGTCAAGCTGTTCGCGCGCCGGGGCACCGGCATCGTGCTCGGCGGGGTGATCGTCGCGCCCCGGGCCAGCGAGCTGATCCTGGGCGTCTCGCTGGCCGTGGAGCAGTCGCTGACCGTGGACCAGATGGCCCACACATTCGCGGTGTACCCGTCGCTGTCGGGCAGCCTGACCGAGGCGGCCCGCCGGCTCATGCTCCCGGCCAGCGGCCGCCACTGACTAGTCAGACCAAGCCCCCAGCCCCTCTCGTTCCCCCACCTCCCGTGCGCCACCCCTTGGCCTCTTCAGCCTGCTAGTCCCCGCCGGGAAGTCTCCCGTCCGGCCCTCGCTCCGTCTTTCCGGACCCTCTCCGTCCCATCTGGCCCATGGGTTGCGCGCGCGTTTCGTGATCAACCGAAAGGTGCCGTTCCAGCAGCACCAATCGGTTGATCACGATCGGAGCCGGGTCATCTCGGGGGCTGGGGAGGCTGGTGGGGTTCAAGGGATTACTGAGGTCCGGTTGGGGGAGCGGGCGGGCGATCAGTGGGTGGGGTGGCCCAGGTCGGGGTCTTTGGGGACCGGCAGGCCGTGCTGGCGCAGCCGGTTGGCCCGCAGGTCATCCGCGTAGACAGTCACCGTGAACAGGCTGCCGCACAGGATGAGGGCCACCATGGTGAGGCTGACCCAGATCGGGGCGGGGAGCAGGATCGCCAGCACGGCGACCACGATCGCGCAGACGGGGATGATGACGGCTAGATGCCGGAGTACGGTCCGGATCCGCCATCCCGCGTCGGTCAGCTCGTGCCGGACCCAGTGCACGTTCTCGGCCGGGAGCCGGAAACCGTAGGCGAACCGCAGCCACCCGAGCGGGCCGGGGTCACCAGGCAGCCTGGTCAATGGGGGCTCCAGGGTGCACCCACGCCGCCCC